>WFUT01000034.1 GCA_015484845.1 Desulfobulbaceae bacterium | reverse complement strand
TATGATGCGGCTCAAGAACCACGCCCATGGCGTGGCCGGTGAAGGCGAGCACGTTCCAGGCGATCATGAGCACGCAGAAGACCTGCAGGTAGCGCCAGCCCCTGCTGGTGAACGAGCTCCGGCGGATGTCCCACAACAGGTAGCCCAGGGCGAGGACAAAGTGGATGTGGGCCATCTGGTGGACATAGAGCCCCTCCGGCGGCCCGTGCGACTGCAGGGCCCAGGCAGTGTCAGGGCATCCTGCCAGTATGGCCAGCAGCAGGGGCAGCAGGATGAACAGCAGCCGCCCAATGGAACTGCCTGATTTTCCTGTCATCAGCATACCTGCAACAAAAAATATGCACCAAGATTCAACACTGCAGCATCCCGTCAGAATTGATCAGCTGGGAGATCCCGGTCCCCTGTCGCTGTGCCCGGGGACCGTCCCCGGCATGTGGTATCCTGCAGACAGTGACGTTCATTGGCGGATTTTCCCGTGCAAAAGGGGGTCGGGTTGTGGATAGAGCAGCAAAAAATACATTTTGGTTATCCCAATGCATACCACGTACCAGCTTGGTCACCGGGATAAATAACATACAAAATATTATTATTTCAGCAGGTTAACAAGAAATGCCCGACAGGAAGCAGTCCTGAACCAGGCCCATTTCTGCAACAAAAATATTGCATGGAAACAAAAAGGATGCACCAGGACTGGTGCCATGGCTGCTCCGTTGGTGGGGATTCCTCGAAGAGGAGAGGAGGTGTGTGAAGAAAGGGAAGAGGTGTGGGGGGGCTGTGCTGCGTGGCGGGAAGCACCGTGGCCGTTGAAGCTGGCCCTGCCGGCCGTGTGGGGTGGACGCCCATCGTCGTGACCCCGCTGCGCGGGGTCACGACGATGCAAGCTGAAACGCGGAACGACCGACCTCTTTATCCCGCCCCAGGCGCGGATCAATCCGGCTTCTGGTACCTGTTTCCTGACAACCAGCATGGCTGAACCAAGCTTTCAGGTCACAGCCACAACCAACCATGATAAAACCGCCGACTCTTACGCCGAGGACGGACGTTTTCGGATTCAACCAGCAGCTGGACCAGATTCTCAGCTCACAGCCCGGCAAACCATGAAAATACCGCCGCCCCGGGCGCTGCGGGCGACCATTTTCGGATGACCTTGGATCAGATGTCCATGTTGGCCGGTTCAAAATACTCGCGCGGGTGCCTGCAGGCAGGGCACCTGGGCGGCGGCTCGGTTCCCTCGTAGGTAAAACCGCACTTGCTGCACTTCCACTTGATGGGCTCATCGCGCTTGAAGACCGTGCCGTTTTCGATCATCTCCAGGCAGCGTCGATAGCGGTCGCGGTGGTGCGCCTCGATGCCGGCGATCTGCCTGAACAGGATGGCAGCCTCCCTGTTGCCCTCCTCCTCGGCCTCCCTGGCAAAGGTGGGGTACATCTCCGTGGCCTCGTAGTCCTCGCCACTGATGGCCTCCTTCAGGTTACTGGCCGTATCCCCCAGGCCGCCCATGAGAAGGAAATGATCCTTGGCGTGCCGTTCCTCGTTGGCCGCCGACTCCTCGAAGATCCGGGCGATATAGTGATACCCCTCCTTACGTGCCACCTTGGCAAAATAGGTGTACATGTTCCGTGCCTGGGATTCGCCGGCAAAAGCGGCCTTCAGGTTCTGCATGGTCTTGCTCATTACTGTTGCTCCTTTCTTTTTCCTCATTGGCTGGATACAGGCAACCCTGTTCCGAAGGTGCTGTGGCCCGGGGTCGCGGCCTGTACCACTGGCCGGGGAACGGTTCCCGACCGCGAAAAATATCATCAACAGCAGGGAAACATGATTTTACAGGCCTGTCAAGAATAATATTAGTTATTATTCTTTATCGGGCATGGGAGAGGGAGCAAGTCCCAGGCTGCGCTCGATGCGGGGCTGGATGCGGGCAAGCAGGTCTTCGCGGTCCAGGTAGGGACAGGGCCGGTCATACGGAAAATCGCGGCACTGTTTCGGACGTGCCTCGTGGATGGTGCAGCGCTTGCAAAGCCGGTCCGTGGCCAGGAAGATACACGAGCCGTCTTCCCTGGTCCTGAAGGTATGCCTGTTCTCCAGGTAGCGGCGGCGGACCTCGCCGTCGCTCAGGTTGAAATGGCGGGCGATACGGTTGATGTCCTCGGCCATGACATAGAGGCTCGCCCCCTCGAGGCGATAGCAGCAGTAGGCGGGGCAGAAGTTGCAGAACGTGCGGCCCGTTGCCAGCGGCCTGTCCGGTACGGTGGTCATTTGCGGAACTCCCCGGACCTGATCCCGAAGCGGCGCATCAGCCTCTGGAAGGCCTGCCGCTCCATGCCCGAACGCCTGGCCGCGGCCGAGACATTGCCCCCCGTGGCGCTGAGCGCACTGCTCAGGTAGGTGCGGCTGAACTGGTTGACCACCTCTTCCTTGGCATGCCGGTAGGGCAGGCTCAGGTAGCACTGGCGGCCCTCACCGGCATCAACGCCTTCCCGTGTCTCCTCCTCGATCATCAGGTCCGTGGGCGTGATCCGGTTCCCGTTGCAGAGGAGCACGGCCCGGTTGATCACGTTCTCCAGCTCCCGGATATTGCCCTTCCACGATCGCTGCATCAGGCACTGCAGGGACTCGGGCATGAACTCCAGGTCGCTGCGGCCATGTTCCCTGCTGAAGACCTCGAGGAAATGCTGGGCCAGCAGCGGGATATCGCTGCGGATCTCGGCCAGGCTCGGCATGGTCACGGTCATCACGTTGAGCCGGTAGAAGAGATCCTGCCGAAACTCGCCCCGTTCGATCTTGGCCTCCAGGTCCTGGTTGGTCGAGGCCAGGACACGGACATCGATGGAATAGGTCCTGGTCTGGCCCAGGGGCTGGATCTCCTTTTCCTGCAGGACCCGCAGCAGCTTGGTCTGGATGGAAACCGGGATGTCTCCGATCTCGTCCAGAAGGATGGTGGAACCGTTGGCCTTGAGAAACAGGCCCTCCTTGTCCTGGTCGGCACCGGTGAAGGCCCCCTTGCGGTAGCCGAACAGCTCGCTTTCCAGGATATGCTCGGGCAGGGCCGGACAGTTGACCACCACCATCTCCCTGTCCGCCCGGTTGCTCATGGCGTGCAGGGCCCTGGCGGCCAGCTCCTTGCCGGTGCCCGATTCTCCCCGGATCAGGACCGTGGCCCTGCTCGGCGCCAGGCGGCCGAGCAGCTCCAGGGTCCGGACCAGCCGCCTGGAGCGGCCGACAAAGCCGGCCACCTGCTGATCCCGGGAGAGCCGATGCTGGAGTTGCAGGTTCTCCCGCAAAAGGTGGGTCCGCTCAACGGCCCGGCTGACCGCGTGCACGATCTGATCGTTGTCAAAAGGCTTTTCAAAAAAATCATAGGCCCCGTCCTTCAAGGCCTGGACCGCCATCTCGATGGTGCCATAGCCGGTCATGACAATGGCGGTGATGGTGGGGTCGAAGTGGCGCAACCGGCGCAGGAACTCGAGCCCGTCCATGCCCGACATCTTGATATCGGTGAGTACCACGTCGGGAAGCCAGGATTCCGCCACCTCGAGGGCGGCATCACCGGAATCGGCCATGCGCACCTCGCAGGTGTACTTCCTGGTGAGCACCTTCTGCAGCAGGGTCAGCATGTCGCGCTCATCATCGACAATGAGCACCTTTCTCTGCCCCTTCTCTGTATCGTAGCCTCCTCCCACGCTAGTCCTTCCTGCCCTCCTGCAGCATGGCCTGAAAGTACAACTGGACAAACTTGCCGGACACCGTGTCGGCAATGGTGAAACGCAGCTCCTCCCGGGGAGGGAACGAGCCGGTCAGTGCAAGATACACGTTCCGCGACAGGGCGGCAAGGGCGGACCGGATATCGTCCATGCGCACAGCCTGCTCCGAAACATTCCAGCAGCGGCACCGAATGGGTCGTTCGTCAAACAGCAGGCAGCCCTCCTCCACGGCCAGGGGACAGGTCAGGCCGGCCTGCCGCCAGCGCCGGCCAAGGTCTTGCCGCTCCCCTTCCCCGCCATTGCCCTGCAGCCCCTGCAGGGCCCGGCCCAGGGCAATACCCCGCTCAATGGCCTCGTGCCGCTGGGAACGGGTCAGCCGGCGGTTCATGGCCTGGGAGAGGCAGATACTCTCGATCAGGCAAAGCTCGAAAAACTCCCGGCAGCAGTCGTCCCGGCCACGGCCGCACTCCGGCCTGATCCCGGCCCTGCGGAGCCGGTGATCCACCTCCCGGACCAGGGAGGTGTATTCCCCTGTCCAGGGCGAGAGATCAACCGTGGGCCGGTTGACGATCCTGGGCTCGGCCAGGGTCAGCCTGCCCTCCTTCTTGCCATACCTGCGCAACAGCTTCCACTGGCTGTAATTGGTGGGCCCGGCCCGGGTCCCCTTCAGCGTCTTCTCGGCCAGCTTGAGCCCCAGGCCCCGGCGCAGGAGATAGGCCGAGACAAAGGTCCCGGTCCGCCCGTGCCCGTGCCGGCAGTGAACCAGTACCTTTTTGTTCAGGTAGATGGCCTCGTCCAGCCATTCCAGGGCCTTTTCCATGGACTCCATGTCCGGGGCGCACTCGTCGGGAATGGGAAGAAAGTAGACCTCGAATCCGGACTTCTCCTCTATCTCGTGCAGGTCGCAGTACTCGCCGCACAGGTTGACAATGGCCGTGATCCCCTGCTCCCTGATGGAATCCAGCTCGGCGTAGGACATGGGGGCATAGCCCACGGCCAGTTGATCGGTGATCCAGGTCAGCTGATACATGCGCCTCCTGTGGTTGCTGTTGATGATCCCCGGCCCTACTCCCCTTCTCCGCCGTCCTGCACGTCCAGGGAGGAGAAGGTGTAGCGGCCGGCAAAGAACTCCTCCACGCAGGCCCGGATATCCACACCTTCTCGGAGGACCATGTCCATGAGCTTGGTGGTGCCGAGCAGGCGGCCCAGCATGTCGAGCATGTGGCAGAGTTCATTGCACTCGACGGCAGCGACCCGGGCATCGAGAAGGTCCGCCCGGACATCGACCTCGAAGCCCAGCCTGGTGAGGACGAGGCGCAGGAAATCGATCCGCCGCGAGCGGCCCATGTAGTCACCGCCGCCGCCGGCAAAGCGGAACTGGCAGTAATTGGCCCGGGCATCGTCGCCACAGAGGGCGTCGACCAGGGTAAAGTGGTAGCCGAACCGCATGTTCAGGTTCAGGTAATCGTTACTGATGACCGCATACGAGGCATAATCGCCGCTCTTCCTGGTGGCGATCCCGCCGGCCAGGGCCACGTCGTCGAAACTCTTCCAGTCAAAATGGGCATGGCTCTTCCAGTCCACGTCCGGGTGGCTGAGGCCGCGCCACAGGGCGAGAAAGGGCACAGAGCAGACCTGTTCCAGGGTGACCGGACCACCGCCGTGGTCACGGACGCCGCCGCCCACGTCCAGGAGGTAGACCTCCAGGGGCAGCCCTGTCTGCAGCCGGCGGGCGGAACCGCCATGGGAACGGTCGCCGATGGCAAACATGGCCTGCACGGCCCGTTCATGGACGTAGCGGACAATATCGTGCAGGGAACGGCAGGAGAGGGGCCGGAACTCCGGGGACCTGGGATCGAGAAGATTCAACGGCGTGATAAAGCTCAGGATCGCGCCCAGTTTCCTGAAGTAGGGCAGTTCCTCGCCCCTCATCCGGCCGGGCGATTCCCGCAGCAGTCCCTCGATCCTGCCCGGGTAGACCACCACCCGGTCCGCGTCAACGGTGACCAGCTCGCCATGGCGCAGTATGCCGGTGGCCCGGGCCGCGTCCACGATGAGCGGCACGCCGAACTCCCGGCACACGGTGGCGAAATGGCCTGCCGACGAACCCCGCTCCGCCACCACGGCGGCAAGCCGGGTCATGACCCGCACCAGGGAGGGCGGCGTGTTGCGGGTCACCAGGACCGCGCCCTCCGGCATCTCGCGCAGATCACGGTCCCGGAGGAGAAAGACCCGGCCGCAGGCAACACCGCCGGCTGCCCGGACACCGGTGGCGAGCAGGGGGTCGGGCGTGGCAACGGCAACCGCCTCCTCCTGCCTGGCCACCTCTTCGCGCCGCAGGGGCCGGGCCTGGAGGAGATACAGGTTGCCGCGCCTGTCAATGGCCCACTCGATGTCCTGGGGACCCTTGAACAGGGCCTCGATCCGCATCCCCCAGGAGGCGAGCTCCCTGGCCTGCGCATCGGTGATGGCCAGGGAGGACGGCCGCGGTTTCGCCTGCCGCGCCGCCGGCTCCCGGCCCGGGGCCGGCCCCTCCCGCCGTCCCGGCCGCCGGTCGCGCACCCTCAGCTCCTGCCGGTCGAGCAGGAAGATATCCGGGCTGGCCGCACCGCCGACCAGGGACTCCCCCAGGCCATGCACGCAGTGGATGGCCAGCCGCTCCTCCCGGCCGGCCACCGCCTCGCGGGTATAGACGATGCCGCTTGCCGCCGCGTCCACCATGGCGAGCACGAGCACGGCAATGGGCGCCTCCTCGTCGGCAAGCCCCAGGGTGATGCGGTAGAGCAGGGCCTCGGGGGTGTACTTGGAGGCCACCACCTCGAGATAGCTGTCCAGGATCTCGTCCCCCCTGACCCCCAGGACCGTGTGGTACTGGCCGGCAAAGGAATGTTCACTGTCCTCGCTGATGGCCGATGAGCGGACCGCGGCCCGGACCGGTCCGCCGCACTGCGCCTCCATCCGGCGGTACGCATCCAGGATCTGTTCCCGGATCCGGCCCGGTATGACCGCGCCCCGGACCATGTCGACGAGCTGCCCGGAGATGCGGCCAAGGGAGTGGGGCTGCTCGATGTCGATGGTGGCCAGCAGTTCATCGATGGGACCGCGCAGGTCATTCTCCTCGATCAGGGCGAGAAAGGCGGTGGTGGTGACGGAAAACCCGGCCGGCACGGGCGCCTCCAGCTCGTGCCGCAGCCGGGCCAGGTTGTGGGCCTTGTTGCCGGCAAGGCGTGCGTCCGGCATCTCGGCAAGATCCACGACAAAGGGCGGGATCAGGAACTGCTCGGGCGGGGCGAGAAGAAAGCGGACATAGAAGTCAAACTTGACAAAGTACTCCCGCAGCGGGCCTGCCTCGGTGGGACTGATCTTCTCCAGGGAATCGATCATGCCGGAGACGGCCCGGGCAAACCGGTCGTACCGGCTGCGGATGGCAGCGAAGTCCTCCCGCCTGCCATCGTGATAGAGGACCTCGAACTCGGCCATCAGGTCGTGGCACCGGCCGTCAAAGACCAGTAGCCGCTTGAAGGCCTCGTAGGTCTGGCGCAGCATGGTGCCCGGCGAAAAGAGCCGGTAGGACCAGTGCCTGAAGAGTGTATTGATAAGCATTATCTCAGTTCCTGTTTCCGGCGCTGAAATGCTCGTAGCCCCGGAAGGAGATGTCTTCCTCCACCTCCCGGCCGTCCGGGCCCGGCCTCACCAGGACAACGCCCTGTCCGGCGACGATCCGGCCCACGGCGTGGACCCGATGGCCCGAGGCGGCCGCCAGTTCCCGCAGGGCTGCCGCGTCTTCGGCCGCGGTGGTGAAGAGAAGCTCGAAATCCTCGCCGCCGGAGACCATCCAGGCCACCGGATCCCGGTCCAGCAGCGAGGCGGCCCGCGCCAGGCCCGGATGCAGGGGCAGCCGCCCGGCCCGGATCCTGGCCCCGACCCGGCCCTGGCGGCAGATATGGGCCAGGTCCGTGGCCAGGCCGTCGGAGAGATCCATCATCGCATGCACCAGGCCGCTTGCGGCAAGCCTGCGGCCGAGGCCGACCCTGGCGCGGGGATCGAGATGGGCCATGAAGAGCGGCCGCAGGGCCTCCTCGTCCTGTCCCAGCCCGGCACGGAACAGGTCCAGGCCGGCGGCGGCCAGTCCCAGCGGGCCGCTGACCCAGACCGTGTCCCCGGGCCGGGCGCCGGTGCGGTAGAGGACCCGCTCTGCCACGGCCTCGCCCATGGCGGTGACCGTGAGCGCGATGCCGGCCGGGCTCGCCACCGTGTCGCCGCCCACCAGGTGGCAGCCGTAATCGCGGCAGGCCGCGGCAAGACCTTCCACGAACCGGGCAGTCCACCTGCCGGCCGCCCCGGACGGCAGGGCCAGGGAGAGCAGGAGAAAACGCGGCTCGCCGCCCATGGCCGCGACATCGCTCACATTGACCGAGACCGTCTTGCGGCCCAGCAGCTCCGGCGGATGCCAGTCCGGGTTGAAGTGAACCCCCTCGACCAGGGTATCCATGGTCAGCAGCCAGACGCGGCCATCCTCCCTGCCGATCACGGCGCAGTCATCGCCGATGGCCCGCAGGATACCGCTGCCCGCGCCGGCCGTGGCAGCGATCATGTCGATCAACTGCCGCTCCTTCACAGGCTGTCGAACTCCTCGGGATAGTGGCGGGGCAGGTAGCCGGTGAGCAGGTTCCTGACCTCGCCGCCGTCCCGGCAGCCAAGGACCTCGCGGGCAAGCTCGGCCAGCTGCCTGGAGGTGGAATGCCGCAGGAGCCGCTTGGCATAGGGAATGGCCGAGGGCCGCATGGAGAGCTCATCCACCCCCAGACCCAGCAGGACCGGGGTGGAGATGATGTCACCGGCCATCTCGCCACAGATGGAGACCTCGATGCCGCGCGAGTGGCCGGCCTCCACTGTCTGCCGGATCATGCGCAGGACGGCCGGATGAAAGGGCTCGTACATGTGGGCCACGTACTGGTTGGAGCGGTCAATGGCCAGGGAATACTGGATCAGGTCGTTGGTGCCGATACTGAAGAAATCCACCTCCCCGGCCAGGACATCGGCCATGACCACGGCGCTGGGCACCTCGATCATGATGCCGACCTCCACGTCGCGGTCAAAGGCTATGCCGCGCTGCGCCAGTTCCTCCATCACCCGGGAGAGCATGGCCCTGATCCGCTGCAGCTCGGAGAGCGAGGTGATCAGGGGCAGCAGGATCCGCAGGCGGCCGTGCGCCGAGGCCCGGAGCATGGCCCGGAACTGGGTCCTGAGCAGGGACGGCTCGCGCAGGGAAAAGCGGATCGAGCGCAGCCCCAGGGCCGGGTTGCGCTCCTGGCCCGGACAGACCATGGCCTGTGGAAGCTTGTCCACGAACTTGTCGCCGCCGACGTCCAGGGTCCGGATGGTCACCGGCATGGGAGCGAGCACGCTGACCAGGTCGCGGTAGGTGGCATAGAGCATCTCCTCGTCCGGGGTCTGCTCACGGTGGAAATAGTCGAATTCGCTGCGAAACAGGCCAACACCCTCTGCCCCGTACCGCAGGACCGACTGCAGCTCGTCGGGCATCTCGATGTTGGCGGCCAGCCGCACGGTCATCCCGTCCAGGGTCTCGGAAGAGAGATGGATATAGAAGGCCATCTCGTCGGACAGGGCCCGGTGCTGGCGGGCATACTCCTGGTACTGCTTGACCTGGTCCGGGGTGGGGTTGAGATAGACGCGGCCGGAAAATCCGTCCAGGATCAGGGTGTCGCCGGTGGCGCAGAGCTGGGTGACCTGCTCGAGGCCGACCACGGCCGGGATGGAGAGCGAACGGGCCACGATGGCCGTGTGCGAGGTGAGGCCACCCTTCTCGGTGAGGAAACCAAGCACCTTTTCCGAGCTCATGCGCAGGGTGTCCTCGGGCGAGAAGTCCTGGGCCACCACGATGACCCCCTCGGCCACGTCGGCCAGGGGATCGGTGTCCCGGCCGGCGAGCAGGCCGAAGACCCGGTCGGCCACGTACTTGACATCCTCGTAGCGATCCTTGATATAGGGATCGGCGATGCGGTCGAACTGTCTCTTGATCCGCTGCAGGGCCCGGGCCAGGGCCCACTCCGCGTTGACCTGCTCCCGGCGGATGATCTCCACGGTGCGGTCCAGGATCATCCTGTCCTTGACCATGAGGATGTGGGAGTCGATGATGGAGAGGGAATCGGGAATGTCCCGCACCAGGGAACGGCGGAGCTCGACCAGCTCCCGCTCGGCCTGTGCCGCGGCCCGGCGGAACCGTTCCACCTCCTGTTCAACAAGCTCCGGCGGCAGGTGGTAGCGGCCTGCCCTGCGCGTCCTGCGCTTGAGGACCAGGATCCGGCCCACCACGATGCCGGGCGAGGCGGCAATGCCGTAGAGGGTCCTTGACTCGGCGCCGTTCTTCATCCTGTCACGATAGCCCCCCATCTTACGGGTCATCCTCTCGGGTCAGCAGCTCCTGGACCGCGTCCAGCAGCCCCTGCGCCCCGCTGCCCCTGGCCCTGACCGTCACCTCGGTGCCGCAGACCAGGGCCATGCTCAGCACCTCCAGGATCGAGGTGCAGTCAACGGGCCCGGCGGCGCTGTCGATCTGGAGGGATGCGTCCGCTTCCCGTGCCAGCTCCGCCAGCCTGGCCGCGACACGGCCATGGACACCACAGTGATTCCGCACGGTGATCTTCCGCTCCTGCCACTTCATTTCACGATCCGCAATCGCCTTTTGCCAGAGGGTTTTTTGGTTTTTTCCGTTCCCGTAACGGACGGCGTGCTCCCACCGGCACTGTCGGGAAAGCGCACCGCCTTGACAAACCGCTGTTCCCCGCCCATGGTGAAGATCTCCTGGCCGGTGAACTGGGCCATGCGCAGGGTCCAGGTCACCGGCTGCACCGGCACGGTGAGGAGCTGCATCCCCACGTGCCACCACTCGTCGCGGCGCGAGGTGTCGCGCTCGATGCTGGTGACCAGGGCATAGACCAGGATCTGCGGCTCCTTGGCCACGATAAGGACAATGTCCCCCACATCGGTGGTCTCCTTGAAATCAACGATCTCTTTCAGCTCGGCAATCAGTTTCTCCATGGGTTCCTCGGGACACCCCGTATCCGGGGGTTCAGGTACAGTTCGGCGCACCGGTTTTCCGACCATCACCGCGACATTGCCGCCGGCCGGGTCTTTCTCGACGCCACCATCATCGCTCCACCAGCACCGTTGACCGCAGCACCAGCTCGTCCCGGCCGGTGTAGCTGCGGACGCCCATGGCCCGGAACATCTTCATGCTCTCGAGCAGGGGCTCGATGACCTGGTCGATGATCACCTTGCTGGCGGCCGCGGACTCCTCGTCCCGGATCGCGACAATGGTGCCCAGCCAGGACGCCAGTTCCTTCATGCCGTCGACCAGGGCGCCGGTCCGGGCAAAGACAACCAGGTTGTTGGGCTGGAGCAGGCCCATGTCCACCTTCCTGAAATCGGGATCATCGAGCAGCATCCTGCCCGACGGCCGCAGGATGGCCTCGATCTGGTCCCTGCCGTCGGCAAGGACCAGGTAGTGGTCGAGCAGGGCATAGGAGGGCTGCATGAGCCCGCCGGCCGCCATGATCGACACCACGGGCACGCCGCGGATCACCTCCCGCCGGATGGGCACGCCCTTGAGCAGCCTGTCCAGGATCGACCTTATGGCAGCGGGTTCGGCCATCTCCACGCAGAGGCAGATCCTGGGAACCGGGAAGAAGCCCGAGGTGATGATCTCCACCACGTTGAAACCGAACTTCTGGCCGAACATGGCCAGGGCACTGTCCATGTCCCGGCCGGTGACCTGTTCCACCCAGGCCGCGAAACGGCGTGCCGTCTCCCGCTCCCGTCCGCGGCTCCGGCTGAGCGTCGAATGCCACCAGTCCGGCAGATCGAGCCAGTTGGTCCAGAAATAGATCAGCAGGTTGGCGGGCATGCCCGTGATCCTGCGGTTCTCTTCCGGCGGGCGGCTGTAGATCGTTGCCTGGAACGGCGCCAGGCGGCCGGAATCAAATTCTACTATGGAGGTGAACTGCTGTACATCATTAAATGGCTGGTGGAAGAAAACAGCGGTCTGCACGCCCTGGCCGGTGGCGTGCAACACGGTGGCGTCCGCCGCCTCCATTGTCGGCCGCGCAGCGCGGCCATGGCCCGCCAGTATCGACTTGACCGCGGCCACGTCCAGGTAGAGGAAAACGTCGTCCAGGCCGCGGGCCCGCTTCTTCAGGCGCTGGTAGATCCTGTTGTTTCCCATGCCTGTCCCTGCATGGACCATCCGGGCCAGGACCAGGTCCAGGCAGCACCTGATCGGGGCCATGGCCGGGGCGAACACCAGGAGATCATCGCGCACGGCCAGGTACAGCGGTCCCGGGTAGAGGCCGGAATGCAACCGGTAGACCTCCGTGCCCTGGTAGGCCCCGGCCCGGCTCGCCCGGTTCGCCCGCAGCAGGGTCCTGACCAGGGCCGCGGCAGCGGCGCCATGCCTGGGCCTGGCCAGCAGGACCAGGTCCTCCTGCAGGCCGGCCAGGCCGCCGGCCGCGGCCTCACCCTGCCCGTGCGGCAGGAGGGCGGCAACGACCCTGTCCCCGAAGAGCTCGGCAAAGAGGGGACTGCCGACAAACGCCCGCACCGGCTCGAACTGCCGCCGGATCCTGTCGATACGCTCCCCCGGCATGCCGATTTTGCGCATGACACCGACCCAGTCGATCCCCTCCAGGCAGCGGCCCACCCTGGTGGTGCGAAAAGCGTCCAGGGCCCCGGCCGGGTCGTGCCAGTCCAGCACGGCCAGGCTGTCGGCGGGCACGTAGTCGGTCAGCGCCACCTCGGGTTCCAGGTGCCGGGTCAGCAGGTAACCGGACCCGGCAACCAGGGAGACAAAGGCCAGGAACAGGAAGAACCGTCTCATGTCGTCTCCTCTTTCCCCTGCCCATGGACATACCGTGCCAGCAGGGCGAGCAGGGCCTGGCTGTCGATGGGCTTGGAGATGTAGTCATCCATGCCGGCCCGAAGGCATTTCTTCTCGTCATCGGGCATGGCGTGCGCGGTCATGGCAATGATCGGCACCCGGCGGCCGCGCTCCTTTTCCAGCTCCCTGATCCTGGCAACGGCCTCGTAGCCATCCATCTCCGGCATCTGGATGTCCATGAGGATACAGTCAAAATTGCACTCCTGCCATGCCGCCACCGCCTGGCGGCCACTGGTGACCGCAGTGACCCGGTAGCCGGCGCGGGTAAGGAGGGCCTCGGCCAGGGTGGTGTTGATGAACTCGTCCTCGGCCAGGAGGATATGCCCCCCTGCCCCGGTTGCGGCGGCAACGGCCCCTGGCCGGTGCCCGCTCTCCTGCAGTCCCTGGTCAGGGTCCTCCCCGCCGGTGGCCAGGGCAAAGGGAACAGAGAAGTAGAAACGGGTGCCCTGGCAGGGATCACTGTCAAAAAAGAGGTCCCCGCCCATGAGGCGGACCAGCTGCCGGGAGATGGAGAGCCCCAGGCCGGTGCCACCGTATTCCCGGGAGTGGGAGGAGTCGGCCTGGGCAAAGGCCTCGAAGATGGTCTCCTGCATGTCGCTTTCGATGCCGATGCCGGTGTCAAGGACCTCGAAGAGCAGCAGCACCCGGTCCTCGCCCTGCCGGTTCTGCACCCCGGCCCGGAGCAGGACCGTCCCCTCGCGGGTGAACTTGACGCCATTGCCCACCAGGTTGATCATGACCTGCAGCAGGCGGCTCTGGTCGCCGATGAGCTGGTCAGGGACATCATGGTCGATCTCGCTGTCCAGGACAAGTCCCTTTTCCCTGGCCTGGACCCCCAGGGTCGAGATGGCCTCCTGCACGGTCTCGCGGAGGGAGAAGGGTCGGGCGACGAGCTCCAGCCGGCCTGCCTCGATCTTGGAGAAGTCGAGAATGTCGTTGATGATCGCCATCAGGCGGCGGCCCGATTTCCTGACCAGCTCCAGGTGATGGCGCTGGGCCGGCGAGAGCTCGCCCTCCAGGACCAGGTTGGTCAGGCCGATGATGCCGTTCATGGGGGTGCGGATCTCGTGGCTCATGTTGGCCAGGAACTCGCTCTTGGTCCGGCTGGCCGCCTCGGCCTGCCGGCGGGCCTCCTCCAGTTCCATCTCCACGGCCTTGCGGCGGGTTATATCCTCGACCACCCAGACCACTCCCCGGGAGAGGTCGGAGGGGGCAATGGCCTTTCCGCTCAGCAGGCAGGTCAGCAGGGAGGAATCCTTCTTCTTCAGGGTGTACTCGATCTGCTCCAGGTTCCGCCGGGCCAGCTCCCTGGCATAGCGCTGGACAAAATGGCGGAAGGAGGCGCGGCTCGGGAAGAAGATCCGGATGTCGCCATCCATGATCTCCTCCCTGCTGTAGCCCAGCATCCTGCACATGCAGTCGTTGACATTGACGATCCGGCCGTGCCGCACCAGGAGAATACCCACCAGGCTGGCGCTGAAGATGGCCTCCAGCTCGCGCGCCATGTCGAGCCGGGCCGCCTCGGCAAGGGTGCTGCGTTTCCTGCCGGCCCGGATCTCGGCGGCCAGGCTCTGCTCCTTGAAGGAATAGAGCGTCATGTTGATCAGCACCAGGGCGGTGAAGAGAATGGCACTGCCCAGGACCAGGACGATGCTCCAGGGGTAAGGTACCGGCTGCAGGGTGGCCACCTGCCAGCCGTCGAGGTTGACCGGCTGCAGGTCCACCAACCACCTGGTACCGCCATATCTCACCACCCTGCCGTCCAGGACAAAGGGCAGCGGCTCGAGCCTGTGGTCGCTGAACTGGCGGCTCGACCGCAGGCGCGACATGGCCTGCGGGTCCACCGGCAGGGCACAGTGGAAGAGCCACTCCTTCCTGGTGGCGGCGAAGACAACCCCCTCGGGCGAAAGCAGCATGGCATCGAGCCTGTCGTCAAGGGCAGAGAAAAACGAGTCCACGCTGTCCAGGCCGATCTTGACGACCAGGACCCCGGCCGGGGAGTTGGCCGGACCGGCAGGGACAGGGGCGCTGAAATAGAGCCCGCGCCGGCCCGTGGTAACCCCAACAGCGGCGTACTGGAACGGCTCGCCGGCCATGGCATGGGTAAAATAGGGGCGGAAGCCGTAGTTCTTGCCGGTCAGGGTCTCGCCATGGCCGTAGGGGGAACAGCCGATGACAGTTCCCGAGCGGTCCAGGACATAGACGATGGAGGCGCCCAGGACCTTTTTCGCCGTGCTCAGCACCTGCAACAGGCGAGGGTTGTCCACCGCGGCCCTGCCGGCACAGATCGCGGTCACCTGCCGGGAAGAGGCCAGTTCTTCCGCTGCCCGGGAAAAATGCTGGACAATGAAATCATTGACCTCAAAGACCAGGTGCCCGGTGGCGCTCTTCTGGCGGCTGCCGTGAATGATCCGCACCGCCCGGTCACCACCGACGGCCACGGCGAGCAGAAGGAGGAGGGTCGAGGCACAGATGAGCAGGATGATACGGTGGGGCCGTGGGGCCGGTGCCGAGGATTTTCTGTCCCGCTGCAGGGTATCGGTCATTGCTCACTGAAGTCCGGTGTGTTGAGAACATAACAGCGGCACAGCCGCGGCCGGGCGGTAGCCGCCACCGGGATGTGCCATTGGTCTCAAAATATCACCAATCCACGGGAAACGGCACAAAAAAAGGGCCGTGCCTGCCGGCACGGCCCCGGATCCCCGTGGTTCCCGCTCCGGCGGGATCCCGGTTACACCGAGGTTTCGGTGAGCCAGAAGTCATGCCTGTTGCAGAAACTGGTGGCATAGAGCCTGCCGCTGTATCCGGCCGGCAGGGTGTAGGTGGATTCGGGCCGGTCGGTGGGAGAGAAGGTGGTGCCGCCGACCACCGTGCCATCGGCCAGGACCAGGGTATGGCGGACAATATAGTGGGCCGGGGACATGGGATGCCGGGTAACGATGGTCACCCGGCCCTTGTCGATGGTGACCTGCGGCGCATGGCTGGCCACCTTTTTCGCCCACTGGCCCGGGTTGGCCCTGGTGTAGACAATACCGCTGAAGGTCGGCTGCTCGCCGGCACGGGTTGTTCCCGCCGTTCCCAGTGCCAGGAGTGCCGCCGTGGCAGCCGAGGTCTTGAGAAAATCACGTCTGTCCGTCATCTTGTCACCTCCATGGTTCCAACTTGGTAATAATTATTAGTTTATAAACGGATCCATGCTCCCGTGCAACCATTTTCTGCAGGCCCCGCCATTTTCCGCGGTAACGGGCCGCCAGCCCGGTCCACGAGCCGTGAAACGATCACCACCATGGCAGACAGGAGTTGTGGCACAGGTCATTTTGTTTTATCTTTCCCATCCAGTATCAATATGTGCTTAAATTAAACTGATGGAGTACCTGCATCCTGCATCATCCGCATGACAGGGCAAAAGAAAATTTCTTCTTCCTTTTCGCGGTGCGGGATCCAGGGTGGAACATCGGGCCATGCCCCTGTCGGGAAGCACCAGATGAGTAATACGTAAATCCTGCAATTGGCAATCTTGCCGGAGATGCGAGGCATCAGGGGCACAGACGTGGAAAAATACTTCAATCCCCTGATAACGAAGCAGATTCGGTAAAATTGCCAATGCCTGCGGACGGGAAAATGAAGAAAAAATCCTTCACACGGTCAGTGAGTCAAAAGAAACGATCACGTTCGTGCGATTCGCTGATACGGCAAAAGAATATTTTTTCTTCCTTTTCGAAGTGCAGGATTTAGGTAATAAGCCGCTATCGTAATGAAATCCTTTGCCATCCTCTTTGTCGTCGCAGGGATCATCGGCTTGCTCATTGCACTGTTCCCGACCCATCGCATCTGCCGCAGGGCGGAACAGCACTTCACTGCCTGGCGTATCCTGGGTGGTTTTATCATCTTTTTCGTCATCGGCTACTTCAGCTACCTCTATCTTCTTCTCACCCATTCCACGGTCCCGTTCATCGAACTGATGGTCTCCCTGGTCCTGTTCGGCGGCTCCATCTTCGTTGCCACCGTGGTCCGGCTGAGCCTGCTCTCCATCGAGGAGCTCCAGAAGGCCGCCGAGATTGAACGTCACCGGGCCCTGCACGACGAACTCACCGACCTGCCCAACCGGGCCCTGCTCCACGAACGGATCGACCAGGCCATCCTGGATGCCCGGCGCAACAACAGCCCCATCGCCGTCCTCCTCATGGACCTGGACCGGTTCAAGGAGATCAACGACACCCTGGGCCACTACTACGGCGATTACGTGCTGCAGCTCATCGCGCCGCGCCTGCGGAGCTGCATCCGCGAATCCGACACCATCTCCCGTCTCGGCGGCGACGAGTTCGCCGTGGTCCTGCCCGGTGTCAACCTGGAAAAGGCGGCGGCCATCTCGGAAAAGATCGTACACGCCATGGAGGAGAGCTTCCAGATCGAGGGCAATGACCTGCATCTGGACATCAGTATCGGCATTGCCATGTATCCGGACCACGGCCTGGAGAGTGACACCCTGCTCCAGCATGCCGACATCGCCATGTACGAGGCCAAGCGGTGCGACGGAAACTACGCGGTCTACGATGCCGAGCAGGACCAGCACTCCATGGACCGGCTGATGCTGACCGTGGACCTGCGCAAGGCCGTGGAAAAGGAGCAGCTTGTCCTCCATTACCAGCCGAAATTCTCACTGGTCGAAAACCGGGTCTGCGGGGTGGAGGCCCTGGTACGCTGGCGCCATCCCGAACGGGACAACCTCCTGCTTCCCGATGATTTCATACCCGTGGCCGAGCAGACCGGCCTGATCAGGCCGCTCACCTACTGGGTCCTGGACAGCGCCTTTGCCCAGCTCCACCGCTGGCAGCAGGAGGGACATCACATCCCCATTGCCATCAACCTGTCGGCAAAGAACCTGCACGATTCCGAGACCTACACCCAGGTCAGCGACCTGCTGGGCAAGTGGAAAATCAATGCCACCGACATCACCCTGGAGATCACCGAAAGCAGCATGATGGCCGACCCGGCCCGGGCCTTCCGGATCATCGAGGACCTCCACAGTCTCGGCATCCAGTTCGCGGTCGACGATTTCGGCACCGGCTACTCCTCACTCTCCAACCTCAAGCAGCTCCCGGCCACGGAAATCAAGATCGACAAGACCTTTGTCATGGACATGCTCCACGACGAAAACGACCTGGTCATCGTCAAGGCCACCATCGACCTTGCCAACAACCTCGGCCTCAGGCCCATCGCCGAGGGTGTCGAGCAGAAGGAGATCCAGGAAAATCTGGCCCGGCTCGGCTGCGAGACCGTGCAGGGC
>WFUT01000033.1 GCA_015484845.1 Desulfobulbaceae bacterium | reverse complement strand
CGCCAGCAGGCCCAGCAGCTCGAGCTGCTGGGCCTGCTGCAGGAACCGGATGGTCTGCAGGGAGAGCACGAGGGAACCCTTGGCCTCGCGGCGGCAGCGGCTGCAGACCAGGCTGCCGCTGGCCGGGTCGAAGCTGTAGCGCTGCCGCGGCGAGAGGTTGGTGTGGCATCTGCCGCAGCCGTCCAGTTGCGGCCGGTAGCCGGCCAGGTCGAGCAACCGGACCTGGAAGAGGGCGGCGATGCGGGCCGGCCGGATGCCGGAGTCCAGGCAGAAGAGGGCCCAGTGGAGCAGGGTGAAGATCTCCGGGTCGGGATCATGCTCGCGGGTGAAGCGGAGAACGAGCTCGGCCACGAACATGGCCGTGGTATAGCGGGGGTATTCACTGCGCAGGGAGAGAAAGGCGTTGTCCAGGCCGGCCTCGCTCAGAAAGAGCAGGCCGCCGGTGCGCGATGGCCGGTAGAGGATGGAGAGCAGGGTGAACTCCTCGAGCTTGTTGACAAAGCGGTGCTTGCTGCGCTTGGCGCCCTTGGCGATCCCTGTTACCAGGCCCGTGTCCGGGCTGTAGAAGGTGACCAGCTTGTCGGATTCGGCGTGGGGCGCGATGGAGAGGACAATGCCGCGGGTGGTGCGGGTGACGCTCATGGACGGTGCTGCGTTGCCGGGATCTCCACCTGCCAGTGACCGTCTCGTTGCGCGGGAAAGGGAAGCGGCCGGCCGTTGAGCAGCAGGATGGCGCTTGCCGGCCGGTCAAAACGGACCGTCATCCGCCTGTCGGCGGTCCAGTTCGCGGTGTCCCCCCGCAGAAAGCTGCGGCGCACCGTCTTTCCCCCGTCGCGCGCCAGTTCGACCCCGGTGGCCCTGGTGAAACGGACGGTCAGGGTATAGGGCGGCGCCAGGGGCCGGGCCTCCATCTCCGCTGCCCTGGAGCTGTTGGCGCCGGTCAGCTCGCTCAGGGCGGACTCGTGCTGTTCCCGGTCCGGGGCGGGCTGCCCGGATTCCATGAGCATCGCCCCCTGCTGCCTGGCCGCCTCCTCCGACTGGAGGACCCCGATCATCGAGGCCGGGACCCGGTCATTGCGCGTGGTGAGAAAGGCAAAGGGGTTCCACGAGGTATAGATGCAGAATATCGTGAAGGAGATGATGATGACCAGGAGCAGGATGGCGGCAATGGTGGCCGACGAGATGTGGGAGGGCTCGGCCATCTTGCCGGCGGACAGGGACTGGGCGGGTGGCCGTTTCCTGGTCCTGCGGCCGTCCCGGCGCGCGTCCCTTTCGGAGAGAAAGACGGTGGCAATGTGCCTGCCGTCCAGGCCGAGAAAGTCGGCATAGAGCGTGATCTGTCCCTTGGTGAAGGTGTCGGCCGGCAGGGCGTCGTAGTCATGGGCCTCCATGGCCCGCAGGTTGGACGCCGACACCCTGGTCGCCTCCTCGACCTCCCGGATGGTCAGGCCCTTTTCCTTGCGGACGCGGCGCAGGTAGCCGCCGGCATCCTCGCGGATCTCCTCCGTCTCCTGGCCCGCGGTCCCGGGGCCGCTGCTGTCGGGTTTCTTCTCGTCGCTCATGTTCCCTTGCCGGTTGCCGCCGGCGGAAGTGTTCGCATCACAGGATCTTGATGTAGGCCTGGTCCCGCATCTTCTTCATCCACTTCTTGTAGACTTTCTGCATCTCCTGCTTGTAGAGGGTATCCCGTATCTCTTCCTTGACGTCCTTGTAAGGCACCTTGGTGATGATCTGCCCCTCCTGGCTGGACAGGAGCTTGAATATCTGGTAGCCGGCCGGTGTCTCCACCACCTCGCTCACCTGGCCCGGTTTCAGGGAGGTCACGGCCTTGCGCATGTAGGGGGCCATGTCGTCCTTCTTGAAGACGCCGATGTCACCACCGTCCACGCTGGACGGCAGGTCGGAGTATTTCCTGGCCAGCTCCTTGAAGTCCTTGCCGCTCACGGCCAGGCTGCGGATCCGCTCGGCCTTTTTGCGGGCCTCTTGTTTGGATATTCCTTCCTTGTCCCAGGAGATGCCGATCTGGAGGATGTAATAGCCTCCCTTGCCGACATGCTCCGTGTAATGGGTATCATAATAGTCGATGATCTTTTCTTCGGGAATGATGATCTTGGAGCGGACCTCGTAATTGACCACCTTGGAACCGAGGATCTGGTCCCGGAGGTCCTCCCGGTAGTGTTTCTCATCCATGCCGATGGCGGCAAGTTCCTTTTTGAACTGCTCCTTGCTGGTATGATTCTGTTCCAGGATCCGTGCCAGCGCCTTGTTGACTTCCTCGTCCGTGACCGTGATGTGCAGTTTCTTGGCCTCCTGGGCAAGGAGCTTTCTCTCGATCAGCTTGTTGATCACGGTCCGGCGCGCCTGCCGCAGGGCCTCGGCCAGCTGGTCCGAGGGTACCTGTTCGGCAATGCGCTGGAACAGGGGTTTCCCCAGTTCATTGACCTCGGACAGGGTGATGATGTCGTTGTTGACCACGGCCACGCAGCGGTCAACGACATCGGCATGCAGGGTGGAGGCGAGGGCGAGGATGAGACAGAGAGTTCCAAGAAAAATACGGGATGGCAACATAATGGTTTTGGTCTGGTCGGATAGTGGTTGAGAAGACGGTGATCCGTCCCGGGGTGCACTCGGGCAATGATAAGGACGGGCCGGGAACCGGCCGGAAGCATCTTTGTTCTGCTTTGCGCCGGGGAAAACCGACGCCGGTGTCCTGACCAGGATTATCTACTCGGATCCAGGGAAATACGCAATGGTTTTCAAATCGCTGCGGCACAAGGGATTTTGACGGACGCCCTACTTTACCCCAAATCCTGCGCTTCGAAAATGAAGAAAAATTTTCTTCTGTTTGACCGGGGGGATAGACGATCCCTGCCCTGGATTCCCACCCGCTGGCCGCGACAGGATCATTCTTCATCTTCCTGTCTCCCGGGGGCAATGTTGTTCAACATGCCGTGTTCCCCTTGGATCCCGGTCTTGTGGAGCTGCCGGTCGGCAGGGGCGCCGATCTTTGTCCGGTGATGGAATATTCTTTGCAACTTGAGAAGTGAATCCAATTTGACGTATGACGGGGGAAAAGAATGATCTCGGGAATTCAGTCCGCATTGACCTCGCTGCAGGCATTTTCCACCAGGCTGGAGAATACCGGCAACAACATCGCCAACATGAACACGGACGGCTTCAAAAAGGGGCGGGTCCTTCTCGCCGAGCAGCCGCAGGGCGGCGTCAGCGCCAGGGCGGAAAAGGTGGATCAGCCCGGGCCGGTGGTGGCCGAGCAGACCTCGGCCGGCTACGAAATGGTCGAGCAGTCCAACGTGGATCCTGGTGAGGAGATCCCGGACATGATACGTTCGACCAGGGCCTACGAGGCAAACCTCAAGACCCTGCAGGCCGGCGACGAGATGTCGAGCACCCTGCTCGATATCAGGGGCTAGGCGACAGGTGGGGAGTTTCGGTTCCGTGGTTTTGGTTACCTTTTTGTAACCAGGCGGGCGGCTCCGGTCAACACCCGGGGCCCGGGCGCGTCTGCGGGCCTGTTGTCGCCCCCTCCGGCACACCGCGTCCGTGCTCTGTGCCGGTTTCCCGGCGCCTGTTCCCTTCTCCCGGCGGCCGTTGCAGATGCTTCTTCTGTTGACAGGATCTCGGTCAGGGGTGTAAAGAGGTGGTTATATTCCATTGCGGACGTGCCTTTTTTACCACAATGTATTATTGTACAAGCTGGAGGCCCCTGGTGGCCCTGGCAAAGTACCAGTGTCCGGAGCGGAGATAACCGCGCCGGCCCGGACCGGGATCATTTTTCAGGAACAGGAGAACGTAGTGAACAAGCTGTACAGCAGGAAAGCAGGAAACGTGCTGGCCCTGGTCTGCATGTTGCTGGGCCTCGTTGTCGTCTCCACGGCCGGGGCGGCAGTGAAGATGCCCGATTTCGCGCTGCCGTCGGCGGTGAACGGCAAGATCGTCAAGAGCAGCTCTTTTCAAGGCAAGGCCATGCTGGTCGTCTTCTTTGCCACCTGGTGTCCCCCCTGCCGGCAGGAGATCCCGAGCCTCAAGCAGCTCCAGACGGAGTTCAAGGACAAGGGGTTTTCCGTGATCGGCCTGTCCGTTGACGAGGGCGGTTCCGGGGTGGTGGCCAAGCTGGTCAAGAAGGAGGCCATTAATTACCCGGTCCTGATGGCGGATCGGGCCACGGCCGATGATTTTGGCGGCATCGCCGGTATTCCCACCGCCTTTCTTATTAACCGCAAGGGGCACGTGGTCAAGAGGTATCCCGGCTATGTCCCCCATGCCCTGCTGAAAAAGGATATCGAGTCCGTCCTGTAACCGGGAGGTCTTGAGCATACACCGTGGCACTCTAATTCCTATTGACAATTCTCCGTGAATGTTGGTATGTTTTTTGGCTATACGGAAGGATTGAGGGAGAGAGCAAGTCCACAGAACCATTTTTGCAAGGAGGATATCATGAAAAAAATCATTACTGTCGTCATGGTCGCTGCTTTTGCTCTGAGCGCCGGATCTGCACTGGCAAGCAAGGTCAAGTGCACCGTTGACAGCGTTTCCGGCAACACCGTGACCCTGACCTGCAAGAAGGCCGACAAGCTGAAAGCCGGCGAGAAGGTTTACGTCAAGCCCAACAAGAGGAAGGCTATCGAAGGTTGCTGATAGCCCCGACGTTTCTGCAGTTTCAAGGGCGGGTCGATGT
>WFUT01000032.1 GCA_015484845.1 Desulfobulbaceae bacterium | reverse complement strand
GATGATTATGTGCCAAGTCGCAGAACGTAGACCGTTTGTACACAATGCACCACAGGTGTTTTGTCCAAAAATACAACCATATTTCTTGGTGTCTTACGAGGTCTGTGAGCAGGTGTTACACGCTTGCTGATCCTGTCTCCTGCGGGCCAGCGCCTGCACCAGGTCACCTTCCCGGGCCGCCAGCCGGGGAATGGAACAGAAAAACCATTGGCCGGTTTTCCTGCCCCCTTCATGACACATCTCAACTGGCCAGCCAGGGGCGCGCCACAAAGTAGATACCCAGGCAGCCGATCAGGATCCCTGCCCCTTTGCGAAACCAGGCGCCCCCCTGTTGAAACGAGGAGTTGGCCAGTATCCGCCTGACCGTGGCCGCCGAACTGCCGGCGATGACGATGGGCGTGCAGTGGCCGAGGGCGAACAGGGTCAACAGGAGCAGGCCGGTGGCGATCTTTTCCTGGATGGTGATGATGGCCAGGATCGGGGCGATAAAGCCAAAGGTGCAGGACCCGGACAGGATGCCATAGGCCAGGCCGAGAACAAAGGCCCCTTTCAGGCCGTGCAGGTGAAAGCGGCCCAGGGTGTTGGGCATGTGGCACCTGGCAATGCCCAGCATGTCGATGGCCACCCAGATCAGGATTCCCCCCAGCAGCAGGGTCCAGTAGGGGCCCACGTCTCCCAGCATCCGGCCCAGCAGCAGGCAGATGACCCCGACAATGGCAATGGTGATGAACAGCCCCAGGGTGAAGCACAGGGCATAGGGCACGGCCTTTTTTCCTTCGAGCAGGGAGCGCTGCCCGCCCACGTAGCCAACGATCAGGGGGATCGAGGCCATGTGACAGGGGGAAAACAGGACGCTGACCACGCCCCAGGCAAAACAGCCAAAGGCGGCAATGGCCAGGCCACCGCTCATCCAGCCGTTGATGGTGAGAAAAATCTGGCCAAGCATGGTTCATTCCTTGCGGGATAAGAGTCTGTTCAACTGCTCTCGGCAGCTTTTCTCATCGAGAAAGCCGACGTGGCGCCAGACTTCCTTACCGGTGGCGTCGAAAAAGATCTGGGTGGGAATGACCCGGATCCCGAATTCCCTTGCCGCGCCATGATCCCTGGTCACGTCGATGAACACCACCGCGGCCCTGCCCTGGTACTGTTTTTTCAGGCTGGCCAGGACAGGCTCCATCAACTTGCAGGGCACGCAACTGGTGGCGCCGAGGTCCACCATGGTCACCGTGTCCCTGACCGGTACCTGACTGTCATTGGCCAGGACCGGGCGGCCAACCGTACAGACGCAGACCAGGACCAGGGCCCCGGCCATCAACATCTTGTCAATTTTCATTCTTCCTCCTTCTCCCTCGGGATGTCTTCGGTTGGCCGCCGTTTCCCGGCGGCCTTTCACGGGTGTTTCGGGATGAGTCACGTGGAAGTGACTGTTGTCATCGGGAAACGGTTTACAACATGAAAATCATCTTGACCGCCAGCAACAGGAGCAGGACACCGAGCAGCCGCTTGACCGTGGCAGCCTTCATCTTCAGGTGCATGAAATGGGTACCGGCATACCCGCCCGCCCAGGCGGCCAGGGCGGCCGGGACCAGCAGCGACCAGTCGGCAGTGCCCATGATCGCGTAGGAGACGAAGGCGATCAGCGAGGAAAACGGCACCACAAAGGCAGTTATGGCCGCCACCTTCTTGGGATTGAACCCCAAGAGGATCATCAGGGGCGAGATCAGGCTGCCGCCGCCCACGCCGAGCAGACCGGAGAGGTACCCGGCCACGCCGCCGATCAGGGCCGGCAGGACAATCGGCCGGTCTTGCCGGAACTGGCCCGCGTACCTGGAGCCCTTGAAAAAGATCATCATGATCCCGCAAAAGAACAGGAAGAGGATGAAAACGACCAGGACCACGGTCCGGGAGATGAACACGGTCGACCAGGCACCCAGCGGCGCCAGCAGAGACGAGCTGATGATGATGGGGATCCCCATCCTGAAGTCGAGCCGCCTGTTGCGGATGTTGGAATAGCTCGCCCCGGCCATGGACAGGGTGTTGACAAAGAGCCCGGTCGGCTTGGCCGTACCCAGCGGGATCCCGTACCAGTGCAGGACCGGGACCAGGGCGATGGCCGAACCCACCCCGCCCAGGGCAAAGAGAAAACTCAAGCCAAAGGACAGGACGGTAACGATCAACATGGTTTCGTTCATGGAGTCCCCCCAGGGTCCCGGCCCGGTGAAACGGACCGGGAGACCATGCTATTCGCCATAGCCGGAACAGGGCACGCAGCGCAGCTTGCCGTCCTGGCCCAGGCGGAGCTTATTGACAAAGACCAGCTCTCCACATTCGGCACAGGGCCTGGCCTCGAACATGCCCTGCCTGGACGGGATCGCCTCTTCCTTGACCGGCCCGATATCCAGGAAGGCGCTGGTGGGGGCGGCCATCACCTTTTCCACCAGGGGATCGGCGATCTCGGCCGGGATCTCCTGGGGCGGCACTCCCTTTTTCCGCTGCTGAACAAAGGGCGAGTTGAGGGCGTTCTGGAAGAACTCCGGGTTCAGCGAGACCCGCACCGATCGGCCGCTCTTGATGTCCACCAGGGTAAAGGCCATCTTGTAGTAATACAGTTTTTCAATGTTCCCCTTACCATAGGTGCAGCCGGTGGCCACCATCAACCCGTCGAGAAAGCAGCTGGCCGCGTGCCCCTTGCCGGTTTCGGCCCGGATGAACAGTTCCTTGTCCTGGGACCGTTCCACCCCAAGGACCTCCATGGCCGCGAGACCGGCCCGCAGCCCCAGGGGCATGGCCGGGCATTTATGACCGTGAAACTGCATTCCCATTTCGAAGAGTTTCCTTACCTGTTCCATTGTCATTCTCCATTGTTCATATTGTTATTTCCAGGGAGTTTTCCTGACGATGACCATCCCGCCCGGGGGTCTGTCATCCTCCCATGACAACCTCCACCGGCTCGACCCGCCAGATCTTCCGGCAGTACTCGCGCACGGCCCGGTCCGATGAAAACCGGCTCATCCGGGCCACGGTGCGGATGGATTTTTTCAGCCATTCCTGCCGGTCCCGGAAAACGGTCGCCACCCGGCGCTGACAATCCACGTAGTCCTGAAAATCGGCCAGCAGCAGGTACGGATCATCGTATTTCAGGTTGTCCACCAATGGCTTGAACAGGGACCGGTCGCCACGGGAGAAATAGCCGTTTTCAATGAGATCCAGTACCTGCCGCAGGTGCTCGTTGTCCCTGTACAGATCAAGCGGGCGGTAGCCGGACTCCTTGCGGGCCTGGACCTCCGGCGCGGTCAGGCCGAACAGGAAAAAATTCTCCCGGCCCACGGCTTCCCGGATCTCCACGTTGGCGCCGTCCAGGGTACCGATGGTCAGGGCCCCGTTCATGGCAAACTTCATGTTGCCTGTCCCTGAGGCCTCCATGCCTGCCAGGGAGATCTGTTCGGACAGGTCGGCCATGGGATAGATGATCTGGCCGATCTTGACGTTGTAATTGGGACGGAAGATCACCTTGAGCCGGTCCTGAATGTCCGGGTCCGCGTTGATTACCCGGGCCACGGAAGTGATCAGCTTGATGATCAGCTTGGCCATGAAGTAGCCGGGCGCGGCCTTGCCACCGAAAATCACGGTCCGGGGCGTCTTGACAGAGGCAAGGTCGTTTTTCAGGCGCAGGTAGAGGCTGATGACATGGAGGACGTTCAGGTGCTGCCGCTTGTACTCATGGATTCGCTTCACCTGGACATCGAACAGGGAGTCGGGGTCGAGAATAATGTCGAACCGTTCCCGGGCCAGCGCGGCCACCTCTTCCTTGTGGCGCCGTTTCACCTGGCACCACTTGTCCCGGAATGCGGCATCTTCGGCAAAAGGTTCGAGTTTTTTCAGCCGGTCCAGGTCACCCAGCCACCCCTCGCCGATGGCCTCGGTGATGAGCGCGGTCAGGCCGGGGTTGGCGACCCCGATCCAGCGGCGTGGGGTCACGCCGTTGGTGATATTGATGATCCTGTCGGGCCAGTACCTGTGAAAGTCTTTCAGCACCAGTTTCTTGAGCAGTTGGGTGTGCAGCCGGGCCACCCCGTTGATGTGACTGGAACCGACACAGGCCAGGTTGGCCATGCGCACATATTTTTCCGGCCCCTCCTCGATCAGGGACATCCGGGCCACTCTCTCGTCATCCAGGGGAAAGCGTACCCGGACCTGGTCGAGAAACCGGCGGTTGATCTCGCAGAGGATCTCGTAATGCCGGGGCAGCAGGCCCTGGAAAAGTGACACCGGCCATTTTTCCAGGGCCTCGGGCAGGAGGGTATGGTTGGTGTAGGAAAAGATGGAACGGACAATGGTCCAGGAGCGGTCCCACCCCATGTGGTGTTCATCGACCAGCAGCCGCATCAGTTCGACAATGGCCAGCGAGGGGTGGGTGTCATTGAGCTGGGCGGCGATCGATTTATGCAGTTCGGCCAGGTCAAGCCCCTTCATATGCACGTGCATGTGGATCAGGTCCTGCAGGGCACAGGAGACCAGGAAATACTGCTGCTCCAGCCGCAGCCGCTTGCCGGCCTGGCTCTGGTCGTTGGGATAGAGGACCTTGGTGATGTTTTCCGCCTGGACCTTGCTTTCCACCGCGCCGTAAAAATCCCCCTGGTTGAAATCCTGGAAGTCGAATCCCTTGGTCGCCTCTGCCCGCCACAGCCGGAGCAGGACGCAGTTGTTGACCCGGTAACCAAGAATGGGGGTGTCATGGGGCACGCCCTTGACCTCCATGCCCGGACGCCAGCGAACGCGAAAGTTCCCGGCCGCATCGGTATAGTGCTCGGTGAAACCGCCGTACCGGACCCGGAATGTCCGTTCCGGCCGGTACAGTTCCCAGGGATTGCCAAAGTGGAGCCAGTTGTCCGAATACTCCACCTGCCAGCCGTCCTCGATCCGCTGTTCGAACATCCCGTGTTCATACCTGAGGCCGTAACCGATGGCCGGGATCCTGAGCGTGGCCAGGGAGTCCAGGTAACAGGCGGCCAGCCGGCCCAGGCCGCCGTTGCCCAGGCCGGGTTCCACTTCCAGGTTGACCAGGGTGTCGACGTCAAGGCCAAGCATCTCCATTGCTTCTCTCACCTGTTCCACCACGCCGAGGTTGAGCATGTTGTTGACCAGGTGCGGGCCCTCGAGAAACTCGGCCGAGAAGTAGGCCACAACCCTGGTCTCCTTTTTGAGGTAGGTCTCCACCGAGTGGATAAACTTGTCCAGGAGCAGGCTGCGGACGGTGTAGGCCAGGGCATTGAAAAAATCCTCCGGAGTGGCGGCCATAAACGGCTTGCCGATGTTGTGGTAGAGGTTCTTTGCAAAGGCCTTCTTGATTGCCGCCGCCTCGGATCGGCCGCCCTTGTTTTCCTGCATGTTTCCCTTCTCCCTGAGATTTCCTAAGGTTCCAGATGGAGTAACCACTTCGCTCAACGTGCAGCTGACACTTCAACCCCCTGGGAACGAGGCAGATTCGAAGAGATTGTCGATCCCGGATGGCGCGAAAACAGAGAAAAAAATCCTTTTACGCGGTCAGAGAGCCGAGAGAACGAACAGGTTCGTATACTCCGTTATACGACAAAAGAAAATTTCTTCTTCATTTTCAACGTGCAGAATTTATTGAAAAAAATCAAATTTGAGCATGCAGCCGTCAAATCTTTCTCTCCAAGCA
The DNA here is from genome assembly GCA_015484845.1 of Desulfobulbaceae bacterium. Lineage (GTDB taxonomy): Bacteria > Desulfobacterota > Desulfobulbia > Desulfobulbales > Desulfobulbaceae > DRKI01. The sequence continues at coordinate 13,494 of WFUT01000032.1, read as the reverse complement.
CAGCCAAGAAGAATAACGGCCATGGACAGGAAAACGGATCCGGTTCGGCAGGGGCCGCTGTCACGGAGGCATATAAAGGCCCTCGTGTTTAGCTTATTCATATATCGCTATTTGACGATTAAATTAACTCGCAAGGCCTGTTTGTCAACCTAAATCCTGCAATGGCAATCCCGAAGGGGGAGAAAATGCAGAAAAAAATCCTTCACACGGTCAACGAAGCGAAAAAAACGACCCCTATTGATCTCCATGTCACACCCCTGACAGGAGGGAGATATTGACCAATGGGCCGGGCGTTGTGATTTCACCACCTCCCGGCCCATTGGTGTGAATGGATTCAGAAGGCGTGGGAACACCTGCAGGAGTGGGGAGGCCTGCGGCGAAAATAAAAACTTGACCTTATCCGCATATGCGGATACAAAGAGCCATGAAGAAAACCGCGCACCTTTTCAAGGCCCTTTCCGAGGAGATCAGGCTCAGGATCCTGGCCCTGCTGCAGGACGGTGAGCTCTGCGTCTGCGACCTGATGGCGGTCCTGGAGCTGCCGCAGTCAACGGTCTCCCGCCACCTCACCTACCTCCGCCACGCGGGCCTGGTGGAGGGAGAACGGCGCGGCGTGTGGATGTACTACCGGCTGCTGGACAGCGGAGACCCCCTGGCCCGGGACCTGCTGCGCCTCCTGGCCGGTCACCTGCCGCTTTTCGAGATCATCCGCCAGGACCGGCAGGCCCTGGCCGACTACCTTGCCGATAAAAAACACAACAGATGCAACGAAGGAGCCAACAGATGAACACCCCGAAAAAACTTTCCTTTCTCGACCGGTTCCTGACCCTCTGGATCTTCCTGGCCATGTTTGCCGGTGTCGCTCTTGGCTGGCTCTACCCCCGGATCACCGATGTCATCCACGGTTTCCAGGTGGGTACCACCAACATCCCCATCGCCATCGGCCTGATCCTGATGATGTATCCGCCCCTGGCCAAGGTCCGCTACGAAAAGCTGCACGAGGTCTTCCGCAATGTGCGGGTCCTTGCCCTGTCCCTGGTCCAGAACTGGATCATCGGCCCGGTCCTCATGTTCGGCCTGGCCGTCACCCTGCTGGCCGACCACCACGAGTACATGGTCGGTCTGATCCTCATCGGCCTGGCCCGCTGCATCGCCATGGTCATTGTCTGGAACGATCTTGCCGACGGTGACCGGGAATACTGCGCCGGACTGGTCGCCTTCAATTCCATCTTCCAGGTCCTTTTCTTCTCGGTCTACGCCTGGCTTTTCATCACGGTCCTGCCGCGGGTACTGGGCATCGAGGGAGCGGTGGTGAACATCTCCATGGCCCAGATCGCGGAAAGCGTCTTCATCTATCTCGGCATCCCGTTTATCGCCGGCGTCCTGACCCGCTTCATCGGCGTGCGCACAAAAGGCGAGACCTGGTACCAGGAGGTCCTTCTTCCGAAGATCAGCCCGCTCACCCTGGTCTTTCTCCTCTTCACCATCCTGGTGATGTTCTCCCTCAAGGGAGAGTATATCGTGCAGCTGCCCCTGGATGTGCTGCGGATCGCCCTGCCGCTGACCATCTACTTCGTGATCATGTTCGTGGTCTCCTTTTTCCTCTCCATGAAGGCCGGCGCCACCTACGAACAATCGGCAACGCTTTCCTTCACCGCCGCCTCCAACAACTTTGAACTGGCCATCGCCGTGGCCATTGCCGTATTCGGCATCAACTCCGGCGAGGCGTTCGCCGCTGTCATCGGGCCGCTGGTCGAGGTGCCGGTCCTGATCAGCCTGGTCAATGTGGCCTTCTGGTTCAAGAGAAAGTACTTCCCGTTTGCCAAGGAGACCCCCAGGGGAATCTGTCACGTAACCTGCGAGGACTGATGAAAACAAAAATACTCTTTCTCTGCACCGGTAATTCCTGCCGCAGCCAGATGGCCGAGGGCTGGGCAAGAGCGCTGAAAGGGGACGTGATCGAGCCCTACTCGGCCGGAATCGAAAAGCATGGCATCAACGAAAGGGCGGTCAGGGTCATGGCCGAGGCCGGGGTGGACATCTCGGGCCAGCAGTCCAGGCTGATCAGCGAACTTCCGGTCCAGGACTTTGACTACGTGGTCACGGTCTGCGACCATGCCCATGAATCCTGCCCGCTCTTTCCCGGCACGGCCAGGGTGGTCCACAGGGGGTTTGATGATCCGCCCCGCCTGGCCGCCGCCGCTGCCAGCGAAGAAGAGGCCCTGGAGCACTACCGGCGGGTACGCGACGAGATCAGGTCCTTTGTCGAGACCCTGCCGGAGAGCCTTGCAGGAGTCGAGAGGGAAAGAGAGAAAAGCCCTTAACCCTGCAACGATACGTGCAGGCGCTATTCGCGCATCGCATTTGTTCGTTGATGCGAGAGAAACAGGAATGGCGCAGAGCGCCTGGTAAGGTATTGCACCGCAGAGCGGTGCAACAAGAGCAACCGCCCTCCAGGTTTCTCCCCTCGACTCCGGGCGCCACCTCAACCTCGTGACACCGCTCATTTTTCACCTCGTGACACCGCTCTGCGGTGTCACGCAGCGAAAAGGGAAACCGTTGAATAGAGCGGATTCTTTCGCTCAGGCAGACCTGCCGAAGGCTATGGGCTGCTATTTCATAGATCAACAACCTGACCTGGAGTGGATCAGGAGGCTGGGTGAGCGACGCTACCCTGTGTTGGCTTACTCGGGATCTTTCTCCCGCCGCACGGCCACGAACCGGCGGGAACGGAACCAGGCCGTACACTGGTGAACAACCGGCACGGCTCCCAGCCGGGATAACCGGGGACGGGCTCCCATCTCTGGGCGGACAACAATTTTTTTCAATCCCTGAGTTTCACTTTGATGAGATAGGCAGGAATTTAACAACGGATATGAGCCCGGCCTGGGTGGTAAGCCCTTTTGCTCCCTTGCTGATTTTGATTTTCCTTGGCGCTACCCGGACTGATCGTTTATTCTGTTTTCTCTTCATGGAAAGGGTAAGTCGTTACCGCTGAATGTTACAGGTTAACAGAGTGATAACTCTACCATTTATTTAACTAATCGCAGGATTCAGGTAGAACAGATACTGGCTGCCCGATAAGAACAGAAGGAAAAAATATCATGGCCACGGAACTGGAGAAATGTGAACAGCAGGCAAGAAAATTGCCTTTACAGGATCGGGCCATCCTGATCCGGCGGCTCATCGAGGGCCTCGATGAGTTGGAGGAGCGGGACCTTGAACAACTGTGGATTGAGGAGGCCGTGCGACGGTTGGAACTCTACCGGCAGGGAAAGATAGGCTCCCGGCCCGCCCCGGAGGTTTTTGCCGATGCCCGGGATCGGCTGCGCGAAATGCAATGAGGGTGCGCCTTCTTGCCCCGGCTGAGGAGGAACTGGTCGAGGCGGCCGCCTATTACGAAAGCCGGGTTCCGGCTCTGGGGACAAATTTCCTGGACATCATCGAGGCCGCGGTCGAGGAAATCGGCCAGCACCCGAAGAGATGGCCCGAGGTGGAACCGGGAGTACGGCGACGGGTCGTGCGCCGTTTCCGTTCTCGCTTATCTCCACGGTTGGCCACGAGGAGATCAGCATCCTTGCCGTTATGCACCATAAACAGAAACCGCGTTACTGGGTAACCAGATGATATAACGGGTCAAAATATCCGGCCCTTGAGCCGGATATCATCCCTACAGCCTTTATCCTGCATGTTTATTCAACTCTATGTTTCACGGGATGATTAATACCGATAAACCGGACAGGGAAACGGACGTTCAACCGGTCGTGGATCGTTCACGAAACGATTTCCCTGATGAAACATCTGTCGCTGTCTATGAAAAGGGGGATGAATGTTGAGTGGTTTTTTCGTTACCATTATTTTACCACTCGCCGCCATAATTTCCCCATAATCCCCCCGAATTTTCAGAAAACGAAACAATAACAGGCAAAAAAGCCAGTAAAGTCAAGCTGACTGTTTGACTTTACTGGCTGATAACTGGTACGCCAGGCAGGATTCGAACCTGCGACCTACGGCTTAGAAGGCCGGTGCTCTATCCAGCTGAGCTACTGGCGCTGATGGAAGACATCACCGGGGGCAAGTGTGGCCAGGCGCCGCCGCATCGATCGCCGTTTCCGGCACAACGGGCCATGGCGAACGATTGTGCCTGCACAAGGCTATGGCAGCCGTGTGCCCCTCCAGGAAGGAGGCAGGTAAAAAAACCGTGGGGTTGCGTCGCCGTGACCAGCTGGCACCGGGGTGTACCGCTCAACGCTCCGGATCCGTGGGTCTGCAATGTACCGGGGAGCGGCAGAGAAATCAACCGGATTTCCATCCGGCTCAGTCACCATCGTCGGACTGTTCCCAGACAGGGCCGGAAACCGTGTCGTGGATGGTGACCCCCTTGCGCAACAGCTCCTCCCGCACGGAATCGGCCGCGGTCCAGTCCTTCATCTGCCGGGCCCGCTCGCGCTGCCGGATCAACCGGTCGATCTCCGGCGCCAGGGGACAGTGCTCCAGGCGCAGGACCCCGAGCACGGAGTTGATCCGTTTCAGGACCTCGAGGATCTCGTTCTTCTGCTCCCTATCCAGGCTGTCCGCCTGCAGGACCGGGTTGGTCTTCTTGATAAAATCAAAAAGGGCTCCCAGGGCGGCCGAGATGTTGAGATCGTCATCCATGGCCTGGCAGAAGCGCCGCTCCAGGCCGGAGATGAAGACCGCCACCTCCGGGTGGGGCAGGCCGGGCGGCTGACAGAGCAGCTTGCGGGTGAACTCGTCGATCCGCTTCAGGGCCTTGCGCACGGCATCGAGCCGCTTGTAGGAGAACCGCAGGGGCTTGCGGTAGTGGACGCCCAGGAGCATGAACCGGATCTCACGGTCCGTGTAACCGCGGTCCAGGACCTCCTGGAGGGTGACCACGTTGCCGGCCTCGGCCGCCATCTTCCGGCCGTCCTTGAGCAGCAGGCCGGAGTGGAGCCAGTAGTTGGCCAGCGGCTTGCCGGTGAGGGACTCGGCAATGGCGATCTCGTTCTCGTGGTGGGGGAACATCAGGTTCTGGCTGGCGGTGTGGATGTCCAGGGTCTCGCCGAGATAGCGGGTGGACATGGCGGAACACTCGATGTGCCAGCCCGGCCGCACGTTGCCCCAGTCGGTTTCAAAAAAAATCCCCTTTTTCAGCTCCGCCAGGGTGGAGCGCTTGAGCAGGGTGAAATCACGGGGATTGTCCTTTTCATAGTCATCGAGATCAACGGTCCTGCCCACCCGGATCTTGCCCAGGTCGACGCCGGACAGGCGGCCGTAGCGCTTGAACTTCGAGATGTCGAAATAGATGGAGCCGTGCTTCTCGTAGGCATAGCCCTTGTGGATCAGCTCGTGGGCGATCTCGATCATGTCCTGGACATGGACCGAGGCGCGGGGATAGCCCGTGGCCCTGCGCACGCCCAGGGTATCCATGGCCTGCATGAACTCGTCGATGTACTTCTCCGTGAACTCCTGCAGGGGCAGGCCGGCGGCCTCGGCGCCGGCAATGGTGTTGTCGTCGATGTCGGTGAAGTTCATGTAGGACTCCACCGTGAATCCCTTCAGTTCCAGGTAGCGGACAAGGAGATCGGCGACGATGAAGCGGCGGCAGTGGGCCAGGTTGGGCGACTCGTAGGCCGTGGGCCCGCAGGCGTACAGGGTGACCCGGTCGCCGCGGATGGGCCGGAAGACCTCCTTCTTGCGGGTCATGGTGTTGTAGAGCCTGAGCTCCGGCGCCCTGGGGCTGCTCTTGACCTGGCGCACGAAGAGCGGCGTGCTCAGGTAACGCTCGCCGCCATCGGGAAAGATGGTGACAATGGTCCCCTGGCCGATCTCCCGCGCCCGTTCCATGGCCGCGAACATGGCAGCGCCGCTGCTCATCCCCACCAGGATGCCCTCCTTCCTCGCCAGCATGCGGGCGGTGCGAAAGGCGTCCTCGTCCGGGACATTGACGATCCTGTGCGGCAGGGACTTGTCAAAGATACCCGGCCGGTAGGATTCCTTCATGTTCTTGAGCCCCTGGATCTTGTGGCCGTAAAAGGGCTCCACGGCAATGATCCGCACCTGCGGGTGGTGGTCGGCGGCCCATTTCGACAGCCCCATGGCCGTGCCCGAGGTGCCGAGGGTGACGATGATGTCCGTGACCTGGCCTGCTGTCTGCTCCCAGATCTCGGGCCCGGTGATGTAATAGTGGGCCTTCCAGTTGTCGGGGTTGTTGAACTGGTCGGTGAGAAAGTAGAGGTCCGGGTGCTCGCGCGCCATGGCATAGGCCTTCTCGATGGCGCCGTCCGTGGACCGCTTGGCCGGGGTCAGGATGATCTCGGCGCCGTAGGCCTGCATGATCTGCCGCCGTTCCACCGATGCCGACTCCGGCATCACCAGCTGGCAGCGGTAGCCCTTGGCCGCGCAGACCATGGCCAGGCCGATGCCGGTATTGCCGCTGGTCGCCTCGAGCAGGATCTTGTCCCGGGTCAGCTCGCCGCTCCGTTCACCCGCCTCGATCATGGACAGGGCGATGCGGTCCTTGACCGATCCGCCGGGATTGCGGGATTCCAGCTTGCCAAGGAGGGTCACGCCCGGCGCCGGGTTCATGCGCGAGATCAGGACAAGGGGCGTCCCGCCGATCAGCTCTGTAATCTGCTTGTAGTCTGGTGTCATCGGGTTCACCGGGGCTCGGAGGAAGAGGGCGCCGGAAACCGCCTGGCCCCTGCTCCGCGCCTGCCGTCCGGCACGGCCACGGCAGGAAAACAGGACCACATGGTAGCCGTTTCCCTCCCCAGGCCACGGGTCGGCCGGGCTCGGTTTTCAACGCAGTTTCCGTGTCATGTGACGGACACGCACGCACAAACCATTAAAATATACCATTTGCCGGGCAAGGGCAAGACATCTCTCCTTTCATTTCTCCCGGCCCGGGCCCCGCTGGAAGGAGCGCCACAGGGCCAGGAGCGCATCCCGGCACCCCGGGTCGGCCACCGTGGAGGCCATCCGGCGAAAGGCCTCCTCCTGCTCCTTGTCGGGCTTGGGCGCTGTCGGCCGCCAGTCCCTGGCCGGTGGTTGCGGCAGGTCGGCCGGTTCCAGCACCCAGCGGATATCACTTATCCGCAGTCCCTCCAGCCGCTGGTTCACCTCCTGGATCAGGCGCGGCTTCTGCATCTGGACGTGCTGCATCATGGCTGAATTACGGACATACACCCAGAGCACATCCCGCCGCAGGTAGGCGGGCATGGTCCGGGCGGCGATATCCGGGCCGGCGATGGCCCGCCACTCCCGGACGAGGACAAAGATCTGCCAGGGATGATGCCAACCCCGCTTCCCGTATAGTCGTTCCATCTGCCGCCCCAGCAGGCGGGGGCCCTTGTCCTTTTCCATGCCGCCATGGTAGCCCATTTGCGACCTCTCCGCCAGGTGTGCGGAAAAAATTTTCCCTTGCTTGTTCTTCCTTTTCGAAGCAATGGACCGGGGGGAAAGAGAAAGGGCCTTTCCGCCACCGCGCAAAGGCCCTTTCTCCGGCCCGGCCGGGAGGCAGCGCCCCCCGGGCCGGGAATGTCACCTGCAGGCAGGTACTGATCAGTAGTTGCTCAGGTAGTTGTCCAGCTCCCAGTCGGTGACCGCGGTACGGTAGCTGTCCCACTCCTTCTCCTTACCCTCGATGTACTTCTCGAAGATGTGATCACCCAGGGCCTCGCGGGCAATGGGATTGGCCTTCATCGCCTCCAGGGCCTCCTTCAGGTTGGCGGGCAGGCTCTCGATGCCGGCGGCCTCTTTCTCGGCCGGGGTCATCTTGAAGATGTCCTGGTCCACGGAATCAGGGGCCTGCAGCTTGTTCTTGACACCGTCAAGACCGGAGCTCAGCATCATGGCAAAGGCCAGGTAGGGGTTGCAGGTCGGATCCGGGCAGCGGACCTCGGTGCGGGTCCCCATGCCGCGGGAGGCCGGGATCCGGATCAGGGCGGAGCGGTTGGAGGCGGACCAGGCGATGTAGACCGGTGCCTCGTAGCCGGGAACCAGCCGCTTGTAGGAGTTGACCAGCGGGTTGGTGACAGCGACAAAGCCCTTGGCGTTCTTGGCAATGCCGGCGATGTACTGGTAGGCGGTCTCGCTCAGCTGCAGGGGGCCGCTCTCGTCAAAGAAGGCATTGGTGCCGTCCAGCTTGAACAGGGACTGGTTGGTGTGCATGCCCGAGCCGTTGATGCCGAAAACCGGCTTGGGCATAAAGGTGGCATGCAGGCCGTGCTTGGCGGCGATGGAACGGACAACCCACTTGAAGGTCAGGGTGTTGTCGGCGGCTGCCAGGGCATCGGCGTACTTGAAGTTGACCTCGTGCTGTCCCTCGGCAACCTCGTGGTGGGAGGCCTCGATCTCGAAGCCCATGGCCTCCAGGGTATGGATGATCTCGCGCCGGCAGTCGATGCCGCAGTCATCGGGATCAACATCGAAGTAGCCGGCAACATCGTGGGTGATGGTGGTGGCATTGCCGTCCTCGTCCTTTTCGAACAGGAAGAACTCGGCCTCGGTGCCCACGTTCATGGTGAAGCCCATCTCCTTGGCATCGGCGAGAACGCGCTTGAGGTTGTTGCGCGGGCAGCCCTCGAACGGCGTGCCGTCGGACTTGTAGACATCACAGATGATCCGGGCGGCGTTGACACCGTTCTGCTCGCGCCAGGGAAGAACGGTGAAGGTGTCATAGTCCGGCTTCAGGTACATGTCCGACTCGTTGATGCGGACAAAACCGTCGATGGAGGATCCATCGAACATGATGTTGCCGTCCAGGGCCTTTTCGATCTGGCTCAGCGGAATGGCGACATTCTTCATGAAACCGAAGATGTCGACAAACTGCAGCCGAAAGAAGTGCACGTTCTTCTCTTCAATGATTTTCATTATCTCGTCACGCGTCATGTTCCATCTCCTTTCTCTAAGATGATTTATTTGAATACGTCCGCCAGCGACCAGAGAACTCCCTCCAGTAACGTCGGACATGTCCTTACCATTTTCTTCCTGTTTCTGCATCAAAATCCTGGTGTTGACGAAAAATTTCCGTCACAGCCGGCCAGGGCGCGGCCACGCGGCCTCCCGCGGGAGCGCTCATTCCTCGATGATCCGCAGCAGCGTGGACCGGACCTTGTCCAGCAGCTCCGGGTCGGTGAGCTTGCCGCCGCCGCGCATGGCGACATAGAAGATATCAATGAGCTGCTCCACCTCGGTGGCGATCCTGGCCCGGTGGATATCGAGCCCGAAATCGGCCAGGGTCTGGGTCAACTGGTAGAGGGTGCCCGGGCGGTCGCCGCCATAGACCTCGATGACCGTGAACCGCTGCGAGGTCTCGTTGTCCACCACCACCTGGCGGACAAGCTGCTGCACCTGGCGCCGGGGCCGCAGTCCCACCGAGCTCAGGCGGGAGTGGAGCTGGTAGCCCACGTCAAGGCGGTAATTGACCGCCTGGTTGACATCGTGCTGCAGCCCCTGCCAGTCCTGCTCGTCAAAGCCGGACTCGGCCATGGGTGCCACGTCCAGGACATCGACCACGGTGCCGTCCGGCCAGGTGAAGATCTGCGCCGCCAGGACCGACAGGTTGTGCAGGGCCAGGACACCGCACAGCTTGGCCAGCAGGCCTACCCGGTCCCTGCTCATCATGAGCAGGGACCAGTAGCCATGCCTGGCCTCGGGAAAAACCAGCACCTGCTGCTGGAGCCTGCCCTTCTCCTCGCGATGGACCCGCAGGTGGTGGACCACGGTCTCTGGCGTGAAACTGAGCAGGTAGTCGTCGGGCAGCTCCTCCACCCGGATGCGGGTCTCCTCGCCGCCCAGCAGGGCCGTCACCTGTTCCCGCAACCAGCGGACACCCTCCTGCTGGCCATTGCCAGCCTCCTCCCGGCCGCCGCAGCCGGCCTCCAGGCAGGACTTGAGCTTGAGAAACAGCTCGGCCAGCAGGGTCGCCTTCCAGCCCGACCAGGCCGAGGGACCCGTGGCCCGGGAATCGGCCATGGTCAGCAGGTAGAGCAGGGCCAACCGGTCGGTATTGGCGATCAGCGCCGCGGCCTGCTCGATGAAATCCTGGTCGTCCAGGTCCCGGCGCAGGGCGTTCTCGGGCAGAAAGAGGTGGTAGCGGACAAGAAAGGAAAGACAGTCCAGCTCTTCCGCGGGCAGCCCCAGCCGGACACCGATGCCGCGCACCATCTCGGCGCCGAGCTCGGAATGGTCCGTGTGGTGTCCCTTGCCGATGTCATGCAGCAGGGCGGCCAGGTAGAGGAGATGGGGCGAGCCGAGGCCCAGGAACAGGTCGGTCTCGCTCTTCTCCAGCTCCTTGAGCTCGGCCACGGTCTGCAACTGGTGCCGGTCCACGGTATAGATGTGGTAGAGGTCGTGCTGGGCCAGGGACTCCACGTCGGCGAACTCGGGGATATAGGCGGTCAGCAGGCCGGTCTCCAGCATGGCCTCCAGCACGGGCATGGGCTCGGCCGACTGGACCAGGAGCTCCATGAAGATCCGGGCCACCCGCCGTGAACAACGGAAGGCGTCGTCCACCAGGTGCAGGTGACGGCTCACCTGCTGCCGGGTGCGGTGGTGCAGGGGCAGGCCGGTCCGCCCGGCCTGGAGAAAGAGGCGCATCAGGAGATAGGGCCTCTTGTCCAGCTCGTCGCTGCGCACCAGGTGGATGGTGGCGTTCCGGGCCACGATGGCCTGTTCCAGCTTTTTTTCCGACCTGGACCCGCCGCTCAGGCCCAGCACCTCCTGGACATGCTCGAAGAAGAGATCGGTGGTCACGGCAATGGTCTGCAGATGGCCGTAGACATGGCGCATGAAATGCTCCACCGCCAGCAGGCCGTCCCGGTCCTGGTAGCCGAAGGCCGCCGCCATCTCCTCCTGGTATTCAAAGATCAACTGGTCGTTCTTGCGCCGGCTGATGTAGTGGAGCCGGTTCCGGATCCTGGCCAGCATGTTCCACGACTCCTGGAAGGCCCGCCGGTCGTCCGGCGCAAGCATGCCCGAGTCCTCCATGGCGTCGAGGCCGTCGAGGCCGAAGACCCCCTTGGCCACCCAGAGCATGGCCTGGATGTCGCGCATGCCGCCCTTGCCCTCCTTGATATGGGGCTCGAGGAGATAGGCATGGCAACCGTACTTCCGGCGCCGCTCGGCCCGGAACTCCTCCATGGTACGGACAAAGTGGTGCCGGCGGCCGTCAAAGACCTTTTTCCGGTACCTGGCCAGCAGGGCCTGGAAGAGCGGCTCCGAGCCGACAAGCAGGCGGGCATCGAGCAGGGCGACCTGGAAAAAAAAGTCCTCGCCGGCAAAGCGAACCGCGTCCTTGACCGTCCGCACCGAGTGCCCTACCTCGAAGCCCGCATCCCACAGGGGGTAGAGGATGGCCTCGGCCACGGCCTGCATCTGCTTTCTCGACCTGCGGTCATGCAGGAGCAGCAGGTCGATATCGGAAAACGGGTACAGTTCGCGGCGGCCATAGCCGCCCAGGGCGACCAGGGCGATCTCGCCCCGTGCCTCCCGGACAGCGGACGAGGAGGCGAAATGGCCGACAATGAACTCGTCCACCATGCGGGTATGCTGGCGCAGCAGTTCGTGGCCGCTGATCCCCTGCCGCCACAACTCCTCGAGGACTTCCTGCTGCGCCTGCAGGGCGGAGGACATCAGATGGCCTCGATGTCCGTCTCCCCGGTCCGCACACGCACAATCTTTTCAACCGGCAGGACAAAGATCTTGCCGTCACCGATCTTGCCTGTCCGCGCCGCCTCGACAATGGTCTCGATAACCTTGTCCACCTGGTCGCCGGCCACGATGATCTCCATCTTGATCTTGGGCAGAAAATCGACCACGTACTCGGCGCCGCGGTAGATCTCGGTATGCCCCTTCTGCCGGCCGTAGCCCTTGACCTCGGAGATGGTCATCCCCTTGATTCCGATGGAGTTAAGGGCCTCTTTCACGTCATCAAGCTTAAACGGCTTGATGATGGCTTCTATCTTTTTCATCAATAAACCTCGTCTGGTTGGAAAAGATGCGGTCACCGCCTGCCGGCAAAGGATGCCCGTGGCACCCTTTACCGGTCAGGCCCGACCGCCGGTCATGGTGTCGAGAGTATACAGTAAGCACGCGGTGATCGCACCGGAAACACGCCGCTAGTTGTAGGCGGTCTCGGAATGCTCCGCATAGTCCAGCCCCTGGACCTCGGCCTCGTCGCTGAGCCGCAGGCCCATGGTGGCATTAATGACCTTGAGCAGTATCCAGCTGACCACGAAGGCGTAGGCACAGACCGCGACCACGCCGATCACCTGGCTCACGATCTGGCTGGAGCCGCCGAACAGCAGGCCGTTCACGCCGCCGGGATTGGCCGCCTTGGAGGCAAAGACCCCCAGCAGCAGGGTGCCGACGACACCGCCGACGCCGTGGATGCCCACCACGTCCAGGGAATCGTCATAATTGAGCCGCGACTTGGCATTGACCGCCAGGTAGCAGACGATACCGGCGATCAGGCCGATGGCAATGGCCGAGTTGGGCCCCACGAAACCGGCCGCCGGCGTGATGGTGGCCAGGCCGGCGATGGCGCCCGAGGCCGCGCCCAGGGTGGTGGGCTTGCCCTGGTTGAGCCACTCCATGACCGTCCACATGCCCATGCCGGCCATGCCGGCGAGATGGGTGGCGACAAAGGCGGTGGCGGCCACGTCGTTGGCCGCCAAGGCGGAACCGCCGTTGAAGCCGAACCAGCCGAACCAGAGCAGGCCGGTGCCGAGCATGGTCATGGGCAGGTTGTGGGGCATGAAGTTCCGCGTACCGTACCCCTTCCTGGGCCCGATGACCAGCACCGCCGCCAGGGCCGCCGTACCGCAGGTGGCATGCACCACCAGGCCGCCGGCAAAGTCGAGCACGCCCATCTTGGCCAGCCAGCCGCCATAGCCCCATATCCAGTGGCAGACCGGGTTATAGACCAGCACCGCCCACAGGAGACTGAAGACGGCAAAGGGCGCAAACCGGACCCGCTCGGCAAAGGCGCCGGTGATCAGGGCCGGCGTAATGACCGCGAACATGCACTGGTAGATCATGAACACGGTCTGGGGAATGGTGGTGGCATACACCGGGCTGGGCGCATTGGACACCCCCCTCAGGGCAAACCAGGAAAAATTGCCGACAAGGCCGCCGATGTCCGGCCCGAACGACATGGTATAGCCGATGTAGACCCACTCGATCGAGATGATCGAGATCATGATCAGGCTCTGCATGATGGTGCCCAGCACGTTCTTGCCGCGCACCATGCCGCCATAAAAGAGTGCCAGTCCCGGTGTCATCAGCAGGACCAGCCCCGCAGCCGCCAGGATAAAGGCGGTATCCGCTCCGTTGATCATTTTTTCTCCTCCAGTTGTAATTGTTACAAATTTGTAAAAAAATTCACAATATTGTAACGGAGAAGAAAAGATGAAGCAACAAGAGAGCCCGGATCAGGCGATTTTCAGTACATTTCCTCCACGTTCAGGTTGTTCGGGGCCGCCCGCAGGG
>WFUT01000031.1 GCA_015484845.1 Desulfobulbaceae bacterium | reverse complement strand
GCCGAAGGTCGCGGGTTCGAATCCCGCCTCGCCCACCAGCTTTTCCTCCAGTACGTTCAAAATGCCACCTAAGTCCCTGCTGTACGGAGCGCTAAAAATCCGGGAAATTTCCTCCCGGCTCTCTCCCTACCTCTTCAAGATCCCCGGAAAATTAAATAAGATCTTCGGTTTTCATGAACCTTGTTTTTGTGTATCTTGAAAAACAGCAGGATGGTTTAGAGTCGGCCAACACTGGAAAGGAGGGAAGCTGTTATGAACTATCTGGTAGTCTATTCGTCAAAATCGGGAAACACAAAAAAACTTGCCCAGGCAATCTATGATTTTCTGCCCGGCGACAAAGAACTGAAGCCCGTCCAGGAGGCTCCTGATCCGTCTGATTTCATCTTTGTGGCCCTGGGGTTCTGGGTAAAGGATGGCCACCCGGATCCCGCAGCCCAGGAATACCTCAAAAGATTCAACGAGGATCATCAACTCTTCCTTTTTGCCACCCATGGCGGCGCCCTGAAGAGCGAAGAGGTGGAACAGGCCATGAAGGAGGCCAAGAAGCTGGCGCATAAGGCGCGAATTGTCGGCCAGTTCAGCTGCCAGGGCGAGGTTGCGCCGGAGGTTCTCGAGGCGGCCAGATCACAGCAACCCCCACCCGACTGGATCGCCGCTGCAGAGGCTGCCAAGGGTCATCCTGACCAGGCTGACATTGACAATCTCCTCCACTTGCTGGAAGCGCTCGATCTTCCCTGGTAATCTACCTGAACCCTGCCGACTCGCCACCATGGTGCCCGGCCGATGCCCCGGCCGGGCATTGACCTGTCCTGCCAACGGGAGGGGGACCCCGGCCGGACCGAGATCCCTGCCCCGGGCTATTCTCCGGGGCAGGGATGACCATTGCGGCTGCTGCCTTGATACCAGGAGGTGCCAGGCGATCTTCGCCTCCTGGCGGGGCGGCAGCAGATCGGCTCTCAGGAGACGTACATCTGGTCAAGGCCCGCGAACATCCGGACGCGGGTTGCATTGAAGCGGTTGAGTTTTTCCCTGGCCTCGTTGAACTTCTGCTCGTTGACCGCGGCCACGATCTCACGGGCTAGATTGTGCACCAGGTGGTGGAGCTGCTCCACCTCGCGGAAATGACGGTTTCCTGCCATGGCCTGTCCCTCGGGACTGTCGATCCAGCGGCCGAAGTCGCACTCGTGCGATGTGGTGACCTGGTCCGGTTCGAGCTGCAGCTCTCCCTTGACCACCCGTGCCAGCCTTTCCTTCCAGGCCATGTGCGCCTGCTTGACCGCCTCGATATCGAAGTTGACCCTGCCCAGTTTCAGCCGGGCCACGGTGGCCTTCATGGTCTCGGCTATGGTATTGAGCTCCTGCACGTTGGAGCGGACCTCCTCGCCGTCGGCGGCTGACTGGAAGGCCAGGCGGCTGACCTGGGTGATGTCGCCGGCAACCTCTCCGGCCACGGTCGATGTCTGGGCGACGTTTTCATTCACCTCCCGGATGGCCTCCGAGGCCTGGCTGATGTTGGCGCCGATCTCCTGCGAGGTGGCGGACTGCTCCTCGACCGCCGAGGTGATGCCTGTTACGGTGTCGTTGATCTCACCGATGATCTCGGATATCTCGTTGATCTCGCGGACCGTGGTACCGGTGGTGGCCTGGATGCCCTCGATACGCTGCCGGATCTCCTGGGTGGCATCAACGGTCTGCCGGGCCAGTTCCTTGATCTCGTTGGCCACGACGGCAAACCCCTTGCCCGCCTCACCGGCCCGGGCCGCCTCGATGGTGGCATTCAGGGCCAGCAGGTTGGTCTGGGCCGAGATCTCGCTGATCACCTCGGTCACCTTGGAGATCTCCCGGGCCGCATTGCCGAGCTGATCGACGTTGTCCAGCGCCGACCCGGACTGGGCCACGGCCCGGCCGGTGATCTCCTGGGCCCGCTCCGCCCTGCGGGCGATCTCCTGCACCGTGTTACCCATCTCCTCCATGGCCGTGGCCACCACGTTCATGTTGACCGATGTCTCTTCCACTGCCGCGGCCACCGAGTGCATGTTGGCGCTCATCTCCTCGGTGGCGGCGGCCACCATGGACGACTTGTCAGAGGTGGTATCGGCGTTGGCGACCATGGATTCGGACACGGCATTGAGTTCGTTGGCCGTCAGCCGCAGGCCGGTCGCATCCCGGCTGATGGCGAGAAAACTCCTGCGCAGATCGGAACGGAGCCGGTTAACGGCATCGGCCAGGCGGCCGAACTCGTCCCGCTGCTCTATCTCCAGGCTGCTCGAGAAATCACCCCCGGCCAGGTTCTCGGTAAAGGCGATGGTCTTGTTGATGAGGCGCGAAAGCACCGTGGCGAGCAGGAAACTGATCCCAACGGCCACGGCCGCGGCCCCGACAGTTGCCACGAGCAGCAGCCGGTCACCGGTGGTGATGGTCTTCCTGGTCCCGGTACTGATGTGGTCGATATCCCGGTCAATAAAGTCCTCCAGCTTGTCCAGGTCCGTGAAGAGCCGGGTCGCCTGCCGGTCCACCCCGGCATCCAGCTCTGCAATCTCCTTTCCAGGGACCGGCTCACCGGCAAGCCGCTTCCCGGCCAGGTCCACGGCCCTGTCCACCTCCGGGGTGATCTTCTGGAAATAGATCCGGCGGGCCTGGTCCACGGCCGCCCGCTGGTCAGGGTTTTTCAGGGCGGCAACGGGCCTGTCGCCCTCACGTCCCTCCAGGAGGGCGGTGAAGAGAGCGGCCGCCCGGGAGTGGTTGGCCGCGGTCTGCCGCTTGAGTTCCGAAAGCTCGGCAGGTGAGGTCACGGCGAGGATATCCATCAGGATCCGCTGTTCCTCTACCACGGCCACCTTGATCTCGTTGGCGACATCGACCACCGGGAAAAAGGCGTCGAGCTGGTGGACCTGGTCACTTATGCGCTGCATGCCGAAGTGGCCCACTGCTCCGATAACAAGTATCATCACCATGACAACGGCAAAGGCCAGCAGCTGCTTGACAAAAAACGGCAGATCCTTCAGCATCGTGTTCCTCCCCTTGTTTGATTGACCGGGGCCCCGCCCTGTTCCCCCGGGATCCGGTGCAGGACCGCGCTTCCGGAGGGAGCGGGAAGCAGAACAGACCGGTGGGGGAAGCAGAGAGGAAGCCGAATGTCCCGGTGCCTTGCGGCGGAAAATGTCCCTCCTGTGATATTTTGCCACAGGAGGGACCGGACATTCAAAAAAAAACGTTGGGACAGTAGGAAAAAAGCAGGGATCAGGAGTGTTCGCAGAGCTGCAGGCTCTCGCTGGCAAGCCGCATATGTTCCTTCTCGGCCTGGGCGATCACCAGGAATGGTTCCTCCATGCCCTGCCCCTGGAAACGATGGGCCATTCCCCGGTACAGATCATAGGCCGCCAGCTCGATGGCCAGTGACATCTCAACGATCTCGATACAGCTGTCCTCGGCCGTCTCCTCGAGCCGGGCGAGCATGGCAGCCACATCCATGCCGCCCTCGACAATGGCGCCGGCCAGGGAAGCATAGACCTCGGCAAACGACGCCGCCTGCCCGGCCTCCCGCCGCCAGTAGCGGTACACCAGGCGGGCATGCTCCTCCTCGGCCCTGGCCAGCAGGCGCACGGCCGGGGCAAACGGGGCCCCCGGGTGGCGCGCCAGCACGGCCTCGTACCAGCGCTGCGCTCCCCGCTCCAGGTCCATGGCCCGGTACAGGACATCGGCCGGGTCACCGGAGAGATCAAAGACAGCGAGCGCCGGCACGCCCTCGAGGGTCCGGCCGTCCCAGGCCAGGATGCCTCCCTTGAGGTTGTAGATCCCGCGGGAGCCCTCCGGAACACTGCTGTAGAAAATGGCCGCCGCCCGCGACCGCTTGCCGGAGCGTCAGTAAAAAACGATATCCCGGTCTGCCGGCAACTCGGCCAACCGGGCCGGCAGTTCGGCCAGGGGCAGCAACCTGGCACCGGGAATGTGGGCGCGGGCATATTCCTTTTCCTGGCGGACATCGACCAGGAGGTATGCCTCTTCATGATGTTCCGCCATGTACCTGCGCAGCTCGGCCGCGGACAGATCAACAAATTGCCCCTGCTCCATGTTCCTTCCTCCTTCCGTATATCTTAAAATACGTACCCCGGGACCGGCACCGCTATGCTCCATCGGCCAGCCGGCCCCGCCAGGGGACCCTGCCCACGGGATAGCTGAACTCGAGCACGTCCCGTTGCAGCCCCACCCGCAGACCACGGCCCAGGTGCAGCTCCCTTCCCGGTGTACCGCGGACCGCTGCATCCACGACCCGGACAATATGCGCGTAGCGGGCACGGCTGCCGAGCCGCCAGAGAATCCGCTCCACCAGCCGGCGCTGCAGGGCTGGCGGCAGCTCCCGGAAGCCGTCCCGCTCAAGGAGACAGCCGGGTTCCCCCCCTGGCTCCTCCCGGCCGTTGCGCCAACGTACCAGCCGCTCCCATGCCGCGGTGGTCATGGAGTCGAGCAGGGCCTCGTCCTCTGCCAGGCTGGCTGCGGTCTTGAGCAGGGCCTTCCTGATGCCGGGATCAAACCTCTCCTCCAGCAGGGGCAGGAGTTCATGCCGGACCCGGTTGCGCAGAAAACGCGGATCCCGGTTGCTGGGGTCCAGGCAGAAAGCGATGCCCTGGTCGCGGAGATAGGCCAGGATGCGCTCCCGGCCCACGCCGAGCAGGGGGCGTACCACCCTGCCGCTCACCGGCCGCATGCCCGACAGGCCGCTGCGACCGCTACCGCGGATGAGCCGGATCAGGATCTCCTCGGCCTGGTCATCGGCGCTGTGGCCGACACAGATCACTGCCCGCTCCAGCCGGTCAGCCACCTGGTGGAGGGCACGGTAACGCAGTTCCCGGGCACCGTGCTCCAGGGAGATCCTGTGCCGGCGCACCCAGGCGGCGGTGTCGACCTGCACCACCTCGCAGGCAAGGCCGAGCGTCCTGGCAGCCTCCCGGACCAGGGCGATCTCCGCCCCTGTCTCGCCCGGTCGCAGGCCATGGTCAACGCAGACAACGTGCAGGCCGATGTCCAGGAGGTTACGCAGCGAGGCCAGGATGTGGAGCAGGGCCATGGAGTCGGGGCCACCGGAGACAGCGACCACCACGTCCCTTCCGGTGAGGGGAAGGTTGTTTTCAGCCACGATCCTGCGGATGGTCAACTCGAGCGGGTGCATATGGATCGTACCTCGTCCCGGGATACGCAGCCACAGGTTTTCACCTGCATCCTGCAATTGGTACCTAAATCCTGCAATTGGCAATTTTGCCGGAGATGCGAGGCATCAAGGGCGCCGACGTACAAGAATACTTCAAGCCCTTGATAACGAAGCAGATTTTGTAAGATTGCCAATCCCGAAGGGCGGGATTCAGGTTGCATGTAACGCGACACGGAAGACCGACACGGGTGCGAGGCCCTGTGCAGGAACACCCGGCTGCGGAATGGCTGCACAGAGCAGGGAACCGGGGGAGCCCGTGCAGAGAGGGTCTGCCTGCGACAACTTACCTGCCTGTCCGGCCCCGGCGACCGGGAACACGTTGAAGGGCAATAAAAAATGAGCTATCATTATCAAAACTGGCCATCGGCGGAACGCCGGCGGACGAAAGAAGCGGAGCAAGACCATGAAAGGGCAAACATACCGGCAGACGATCCGGGACCACCTCGCCTCGGCCTATCTGCTGACAGAAGAAAAAATCGACGCCGTTCTGCCCGCCTTCCTGGATACCCTCCTGGCCCACATGCTGCGGCTGGAAAAGAATCTCGCGGACAACGACCTGGAACAACTCGCAAAATCAGGGCACGTGCTCAAGGGGGCACTGCTCAACCTGGGCCTGCACGAGCTCGCCGACATGGCGCATGCCATTGAGCAGTGCTGCGCGACGCCGGCAACCGTGCCCGAACTGCCGCAACAGGTGAGCCGGCTCAGGACAGAGATCGCCTCCTTCACCAGGCAGGCCCCCCGCCGTACTGAACAACGCTGACCGCGACCTGCAACCCCGGGAGAGGGCCGGCCCAGCAGCAGGCAATCACCTGCCGGCAACCGTTATGGACAACAGGGCCCGACAGGGCCCCTGCCTACCTGGAATCGTTGCCCCTGCCCTTGTTGTCGCCGTTGAGCAGGCCAAAGAACCTGCAGCCATAATAGATGGAGACCAGCAGGACCACGCCCCCCACCAGGCCGTCAAAGGCCCGTTCGGTCATGGAGCCGATCCCGGCCGCCACGCGGATATTGATGACAAACCAGACAATGCCGGCAAGCAACCACAGGATAGCCTTGTTGGATTGATCGCTGTTCATAGTCACATCCTCCGGGCGGTACTTCCCGGCACGAGGAAAAAACGCCCTGGTTTCTGTTGAATTCCCTGGCCTGCCCGCAGACAGGCCGGGACGGGTGACGGGGGATGCACACCCCGGCGGCCGGTCCCTCTCCTCCCAGTATATGCCGCTTTGCAGAGACTTTCCAGCCGGGACTCAGTCACCGCCCTTGAATTCGGTGATCAGGGCCTGGAGGGAGGCCTTGGCGTCGCCGAAGAACATCCTGGTGTTGGGCCGGAAGAAGAGCGCGTTCTGGATGCCGGCAAAACCGGGATTCATGGAGCGCTTCAGGACGATGACCGTCTTGGCCCGGAATGTCTCGATGATCGGCATGCCGTAGATGGGGCTGGACTCGTCCTCCAGGGCGGCCGGGTTGACGACGTCATTGGCGCCGATGACCACGCAGACATCCACCGAGTCCATGCGTGGATTGATATCGTCCATCTCCACCAGCTGGTCATAGGGCACGTTGGCCTCGGCGAGCAGCACGTTCATGTGGCCGGGCATGCGTCCTGCCACCGGATGGATGGCATAACTGACCTCGGTGCCGTTCTCCTCCAGCAGGTCGCCCAGTTCCCGCAGCACGTGCTGGGCCTGGGCCACGGCCAGGCCGTAGCCGGGCACAAAGACCACCGAGTCGGCCGCCTCGAGGATGTAGTAGACATCCTCGGCCGTGGCCGGCCGGATCTCGCCCTGCTCCGCTCCCCCGCCCGCAGCCTGGGTAACGGCGCCGAAACCGGAGAAGAGGACATTGGCCAACGAGCGGTTCATGGCCTTGCACATGATGTTGGTCAGGATGATGCCGCTGGCGCCGACCAGGGCACCGGCAACGATGAGGATATTGTTGGAGATGACGAAACCGGCGGCACAGGCGGCCAGGCCGGAATAGCTGTTGAGCAGCGAGATGACCACCGGCATGTCAGCGCCGCCGATGGGAATGGTGGAGGTGACGCCGAAGGTCAGGGCCAGGACGATGATGAGCAGAAACAGGGCATAGCCGCCGCCCGAGTCGGGATGCATGCTGAAGAGCGCTGCCGCGGCAATGGCCAGCAGGAGGATGGCGGCGTTGAGCAGGTGCTGCCCCTTGAAGAGGATGGCCTTGGAGTTGATCCGGCCGGCCAGCTTGCCATAGGCCACCATGGAGCCGGTAAAGGTGACCCCGCCGATAAAGGCGGAGAGAAAGGCGACTATGGCGATAAAGGTGGACATGTCCGGGTACTGGTGGTACTCGCTCCAGGCAAGGAGCAGGCTGGCAATACCGCCGAAACCGTTGAACAGGGCCACCATCTCCGGCATGGCGGTCATCTCCACCCGGTAGGCCGCCACCAGGCCGATCACCGTGCCCACGGCCATGCCCAGGATGATCCACTTGTAGTCCAGGCCCTGGGCCAGCAGGGTCACCACGATGGCCAGCAGCATGCCCAGGGCCGAGACCAGGTTGCCGCGGCGGGCGGTGGCCGGCGAACTGAGCATCTTGAGGCCGAAGATAAACAGGGCCGCCGAGACGACGTAGGCGAAGTTGATGCCGATCATGGTTGCATTCATTTGGCACCTCCCTCATCCTTTTTCTTGAACATCTCGAGCATCCGGTTGGTCACGGCGTAGCCGCCCACCACGTTGATGGTGGCAAAGATGACCGCCAGGGTACCGAGAAAGGCGGTGAAACCGTGATGATCCGTCTGCAGCGACGCCAGGGCGCCGATAAGGGTGATACCGGAGATCGCGTTGGACCCGGACATGAGCGGCGTGTGCAGGATGGACGGAACCTTGGAAATCAGCTCGAAACCGAGAAAGATCGCCAGGACAAAGACAAAGGTCAGATAAACCGCTTCCATGGGACTCCTCACTTTTTCATGATGCTCTTGTAGGTCTCGCTGAACAGGACGCCGTCATGGGTGATGAGCGCACCCCTGATGATCTCGTCCTCCAGGTCCAGCCGGAAGGTTCCGGCCTCCTTGTCCCAGAAATGGTCGACAAAGTTACCAAGGTTGGAGGAATACATCTGGCTCGCGGTCTGGGCCACGCGGCCGGGCAGGTTGCCCAGGCCGATCACCTTGACGCCCTCGATCTCCACCACCCTGTCCACCTCGGAACCCTCGACGTTACCGCCGGTCTCCACCGCCATGTCAACAATGACGCTGCCCGGCTGCATACCGGCGATGATGGGGCGGTCAATGATCCGGGGCGCGGGCCGGCCGAAGAGCTGGGCCGTGGTGATGACCACGTCGGCCTGGGCACAGGCCCTGGCCATGCCCTCCTTCTGTTTCTGGAGCTGCTCCGGGGTCAGTTCCCTGGCATAGCCGTCCTTGGTCTGGCCGGTCTCGCCGAGGTCCACCTTGACGAACTTGGCGCCCAGGGACCTGACCTGCTCCTCCACCACCGGCCGGGTGTCAAAGGCCTCGACACGGGCGCCGAGCCTGCGGGCCGTGGCAATGGCCTGCAGGCCGGCCACGCCGACACCGATGATGAAGACCCGCGCCGGCTTGATGGTGCCGGCCGGCGTGGTCATCATGGGAAAGACCTTGTCCAGGTGGTCCGCGGCCAGGATCACGGAGACATAGCCGCCCAGGTTGGCCTGGGAGCTGAGCACGTCCATCTTCTGGGCCACGGTGGAGCGGGGGATCATCTCCAGGCTGATTGCGCTGATACCCGCCTCGAGCAGGGAATCAACCAGTTTCTGCTCGTTGAAGGGGTCAAGATAACTGACATGGATGCAGCCGCGCCGCATCTTCCCGATCTCTTCCGCAGGCGGCTTGCGCAGCCGGAGCACCATGTCGGCAGTGGCCAGCATCTCCTCCCTCGACTCACCGATGGTCGCCCCGGCAGCGGTATAGTCGCTATCCTGGAAGCGGCAGCTCAGGCCGGTCCCGGCCTCGACAACAACCTCTGCGCCGAGCTTGACCAGCCTGGCCACCGTGGGCGGGATCATCGGCACCCGGGTCTCCCCCGGGTGGGTCTCTTTCATCACCGCGATCTTCATTGAGCAACTCCTTGTCGTAACAGAAAGACTGATCCCCGGAAGCCAGGCCGGATCGACCTCGCCGCCGGGTCGTGTGACGTGAATCAGGGCGCAGGCTCTCGCAGGTATCCCGGGCCATGGAGGCGCGACATGCGGAAGCGGGACGGCTGGGAGAGACTGCCGGCATCGCCGCACCGCGCGCCGGGACCGGCTGATGGGCCCGGTATATCCGGCGGCTCCTGCGGACAGGCCGGAATCACGGGTACAGTTCCCGCAAAGATAATGAATGACTATTCAGAATTGTATACATCCAGGCCGGGCCGCCTGTCAAGATAAATCACTGCAGACGAGACAGTAACCGTTGGTGGATATTATCAAATCCGCCATTGGAGAGGATGGCGACCACGTCCCCCTGCCGGCAGTGGAGGCCGAGATGGTCGAGGATCGCGTCGGTATCAGGAAAGTAGTGGGCCTGCTGTCCCTGGGCCTGCAGGTCATGGACCAGGCGGGACGAGGAAAACTGCTCGTCGGCCGGCACGTTGTCCAGGGGAACGTGCTCCCGCACCAGCACCAGGTCGGCGTCGGCAAAGGCGTGCGCGTACTGGTCCTGGAATATGGCGCGGCGGCTGGAATTGGTCCTGGGCTCGAAGACCACGATCAGCCGGCGGCCGGGCCAGGCCAGGCGCAGGGCGCGGACCGTCTCCCGGACCGCGGTGGGATGGTGGGCGAAATCGTCGATCACGGTGACGCCGGCGGCCACGCCGCGCACCTGCTGCCGCCGCCGGACCCCCTCGAAGGAGGCCAGGCCGACGCCGATGGTGTCGGCGGCAAAGCCGAGGTGGTCCATGAGGGCGATGACGGCGAGGGCGTTGAGGCCGTTGTGCAGGCCGGGCATGGGCAGGGTGAAGCGGCCGAACAGGTGGCCGGCCCGGTGGACGGTGAAACGGCTGTTCAGCCCCCGCACCTCCAGGTCCCGGAGCTGCCAGCGACACTGGTCGCCCGTGCCATAGGAGATCACCGGGCAGGCGGCCTGGCCACTGATGTCGGCAACCACCGGGTCATCGAGACAGGCCACCAGTGCGCCGTCTTCGGGAATCAATCGGACAAAGCGGGCAAACGAGTCCCTGATCATGTCGAGATCGGTGAAGATATCGGCATGGTCGAACTCGATGGAGGTGAGGATGGCGCAGTGGGGCTGGTAATGAAGAAACTTGGAGACCTTGTTGAAAAAGGCGGTGTCATACTCGTCGCCCTCGACAACAAACCAGGGACCGGAACCGACCAGCGAGTTGCGGCCAAAGGCCTCGACAATGCCGCCGATCATGAAGCCGGGCGCGGCGCCGGCCCGGTGCAGGACCGTGGCCAGCAGCGAGGAAGTGGTGGTCTTGCCGTGGGTCCCGGCCACCACCAGGGGCCTGCGGCGGTGGAGGAAAAAGGAGGCCAGGGCCTGGGGCATGGAGAGATAGGGGATCTCCAGTTCGGCCAGGCGCAGGGCCTCGGGGTTGACAGCCCGGATGACATTACCGACAATGACCAGGTCCGGCCGCGGCTCCAGGTTAGCGGCGCCATAGCCGTCCATCACCCTGATCCCGGCCTCGGCCAGGAAATCGGACATGGGGGGATAGACGTTGCTGTCCGAGCCGGTGACCCGGAAGCCCTGTTCCTGCAGCATCGCGGCCAGGGCGGCCATGCCGGTACCGCAGATCCCCATGACGTGGATGTGCTCCACCTCCGCCGGCAGCCGGTTCAGCGCCGGGTCAAGCCGTGCCGCATCGCTCATTCGTCGCGCACCGACCGTTTGACCGTGGCATAGATCTTCTCGTAGGCCTCTTCGAAATTCGCCGGTGTCAGGCGGCCCACCTCGATGAACTTGACCACGATCTCCTTGGTGACCTTGAAGATCGCCTCGTCGGTGATGGGCCGGTTATACTGCTGTCTGCTGTTCTCCCTCTCTGCAGCCACGTTTCTCTCCCGAAATCAGGGCAACGCGCCTGCCGGCGGATCCGTTGCCGTCCCCTGCCGCAGGTGCTGACTCGTCTGGTTTCTGTCCTCTGGCTTCTGTTTTCCCCTGAAACCTAAATCCTGCACATCCCAATTACCAACCGCAGGATCCAGGCGATAAAAAACCCCTGTTACCGGAAGAAGGCCAATTCTACACCAGGTGTAACAGGGGTTCCGTTCTCGCACGGGAAAAACCTCTGCGGCACTCCCCGGGAGAATCGCTTCCTTGCTCCCCTTTCCGCGGAAACGGCTGCCGGCAGGGGCGCCTGTCCTCTTTCAGGACCCGGAGACGGCCGGTACGCCGGTACGCCCGTCAGGAGCCGCCGGCCAGGGCCTTGAAGTCAATGGCCCTGGTGTAGGCCACCAGGTCATCCTTTGCCACCTGCCGTCCCTTGACCGTGACCATGAATCGGCCGGCGACAACGATGTTGACATCGCCGCTATGGCTCTTGCCATCGTACTTGACAATGGCCCGCTGGCCCTTGATCGTCTCCAGGTGACCGCCGCCGGCACCGGCGAACATGGGATTCTTGATCATCATCATCACCTGCTGCAGGACAGGCGAATCCGAGACAATTTCTATGGACACCGAGGAGGATCCCTTTTTATATTCCCGGCTGACCGTGAGCGCGCCGCCGAAGACCGCCGTGCCCATGACCTGGGCCGTGGCCTCGCCGGCCTGCCAGCCGGCGAGCGGCGGCGGCAGCAGTTCCTTCATCTTCTCGCTCTTCTTCTGCCGGATAAGCTGGGAGGCGTAGTCCAGGTTGGAGACGGCGCCGGCATAATCGCCGGCCCGGTACTGCCTGATCGCCTCCCTGATGGTCACCAGGACGTCATCCCGGGCCACTGCCGGCGAAGAGGCCTGTTCCCCTGCATGCGCAGGGATGGCCGCGACGGGGCAGAGCAATAAAAACACAAAAATACTATACAGATAGATTCGCAACATGCTATACCGTTCCGGAGAGGTTCTCCCGCGCCCGCATGGGCCATGCCGGGTTGCCGTCTGATACCAGGCCCGGCAACGGGTGTCAAGGGTATTCCGGGGCGCAGGGTCTGCCGTCCATTCCGGACATACCGGCCCATGGTGAAAAGAGCGCCGGATTTTCATGGCCGGCTGCGGCTGTGGCCTGCAAGACGGTCCAGCCGTGCCGGTTTCTTTCCACTCTAGCACAAAGGCCATGGTCGTAAAACCACTAAATGGGTTCCGCTTCTCCATCGACCGGGGCGGCACCTTCACCGATGTCTATGCCGAGGTTCCCGGCGAGCCGGGATTCAGGATCGTCAAGCTGCTGTCCGAGGACCCGGACAACTACGAGGACGCGCCCAGGGAGGGCATCCGCCGCATCCTGGAGGAGGTGCTCGGCCACCCCGTGTCCCCGGACCAGGTGGACGAGGAATGTATCGACTGGATCCGCATGGGCACCACGGTGGCCACCAATGCCCTGCTGGAGAGAAAAGGCGCGCCCTGCGCCCTGCTGGTCACCCGGGGTTTTGGCGACATCCTGCGCATCGGCTACCAGGAGCGGCCCGATCTCTTTGACCTGGAGATCCGCCGGCCCGAGATCCTCCACCGGGAGGTGGTGGAGGTGGACGAACGGATCAGGCTGCTTGGGCCGGACGAGGAGCACGACCCCGGGGGTGTGGTCCGCGGCGTCACCGGCGAGCGCTTCCTGGTCCTGCGTCCCCTCGACCGTGCCGCCCTGCGCGCTGACCTGGAAAAGATCCTGGCCCGCGGCATCACCAGCGTGGCCATTGTCTTCATGCACGGCCATGCCTGGCCCGGCCACGAGCAGGCCGCCGGCCGCCTGGCCCGGGAGATGGGTTTTACCCAGGTCTCGCTCTCCAGCGAGGTCATGCCCATGACCAGGATCGTGGCCCGGGGGGACACCACCCTGGTGGACGCCTACCTCAACCCTCATATCCGCGCCTACCTGGCCGGGTTCCGGCAACGGTTCAGGGGCCGGCTGCGACAGACCAGCCTGCTCTTCATGCAGTCGGACGGCGGCCTCACCGACGCCGGCCGGTTCAGCGGTTCCCGGGCCATACTCTCCGGCCCTGCCGGCGGCGTTGTCGGCTACGCCAGCACCGCCTTTGACCCCCTGGATGGCCGGCCGGTTATCGGGTTCGACATGGGCGGTACCTCCACCGACGTGTCCCGCTTTGCCGGCGACTACGAGCTGCGCATGGAAAACGAGACCGCCGGCGTCCGCATCCAGGCGCCGCAGCTCGACATCAGGACCGTGGCCGCCGGCGGCGGCAGCCGCCTCTTCTTTGCCAACAACATGTTCGTGGTGGGCCCGGATTCGGCCGGCGCCCATCCCGGCCCGGTCTGCTACCGGAAGAACGGCCACCTGGCCATCACCGACGCCAACCTGGTCCTGGGCCGGATCCAGGCCGACTTCTTTCCCCGCATCTTCGGCCCCAGCGAGGACCAGCCCCTGGACCGGGAGGCGGCCTGGCAGGCCATGGCCGACCTGACAGAGAGAATCAATGCCGCCTACCGGGCAAAGGGCCTGCCCCCGTTCACCGTGGAAGAGGTGGCCCAGGGCTTCATCGACGTGGCCAACGAGGTCATGGTCCGGCCCATCCGGGAGATCTCGGTCCAGCGCGGCTTTGATATCAAGGAGCACGTGCTGGCCACGTTCGGCGGCGCCGGACCCCAGCACTGCTGTGGCATTGCCCGCAAGCTGGGTATCAGGAAGATCTTCATCCACCGCTTCTCCGGCATCCTGTCGGCCTACGGTATCGGCCGGGCCGACGTGGTCAGCGAACGCCAGCAGCCCGCTTCCCTGGTGCTGACCCCGGACGCGATGCAGCAGGTCCACGCCACCCTGGACAGGCTGGCGGAACAGACACGGCAGGAGCTGCGCGAGCAGGGTTTTGCCGAGGCCGCCATCACCACGCAGCGGTTTCTCAACCTCCGCTACCAGGGCACGGACACGCCCCTGATGATCGCACAGCCCCATGACCATGACTTTGCCGGCGCCTTCTGCCGGGCCTACCAACGGGAGTTCGGCTTTTCCCTGCAGGGGCGTGACATCCTGGTCCAGGACCTGCGGGTCCGCTCCAGGGGCAGGACCAACGGCCTGCGGCGCCACCGGCCTCCCGACACCGCGGAAGATCCCCGCGCCGCCCTGCTCGGCACCCGGCCCTGTTATCTCGACGGGCACTGGCACAAAACACCGGTCTACCGGCTGGAGGCCCTGCCTCCCGCCCATGCCATCGCCGGGCCCGCCATCCTGGTCCAGGATACCACCACCATCCTGGTGGAGCCGCGCTGCACGGCCAGGATCACCAAATACGGGGACGTGAAGATCACGGTGGAGCCGGAACATGCCGCACCGGCGGCAACGACCAGGGTCGATCCGGTGCAACTGGCCATCTTCAGCAACCTGTTCATGTCCATTGCCGAGCAGATGGGCCGGATGCTGGAGAAGACGGCCATCTCCACCAACATCAAGGAGCGGCGGGACTTCTCCTGCGCCCTGTTCAGCGCCTCCGGCGAGCTGGTGGCCAACGCACCCCACGTGCCCATCCATCTCGGCTCCATGGGCGAGGCGGTCAGGGCGCAGATCCGGCTGCGGGGCAGCGACATCCGGCCCGGCGACGTGCTCCTTTCCAACCATCCGGCGGCCGGCGGCAGTCACCTGCCCGACATGACGGTGATCACCCCGGTCTTCCGAGAGGAACAGATCATCTTCTGGCTGGCCAGCCGCGGCCATCATGCCGACATCGGCGGCATCTCGCCCGGCTCCATGCCGCCGAACTCAAAAACCCTGGCCGAGGAAGGGGCCTGCATCGAATCCTGCAAGCTGGTCCGGGACGGGGTCTTCCAGGAAGAGACGGTCCGCAGCCTGCTCCTGGCCCCGGGCCGGACCAGGCCCGGGCCCGGCCGGCCGCAGAGCAGCGGCAGCAGGCGGCTGGCCGACAACCTGTCCGACCTGAGGGCCCAGGTGGCGGCCAATACCAAGGGCGTGGAGCTGGTCCTGGAAATGGTGGAGCGCTACGGCCTGGAGGTCGTGCAGGCCTACATGCGCCATGTGCAGGAGGCGGCCGAGGAGGCGGTGCGCAGCAGCCTGGTCCGGCTGTCGCAGGAGCGGGGCCTGGCCGAGGTGGACACGCTCCGCGCCCGCGACTTCATGGACGACGGCACCGAGATCCGCCTGGCCCTCACCATCGACCGCGGCCGCCGCAGCGCGGTGTTCGACTTCAGCGGCACCGGCCCGGAGACCTGGGGCAACTGCAACGCGCCGCGGGCAGTGACCAGGTCGGCGGTGCTCTACTGCCTGCGCTGCCTGATCAGCTCCGACCTGCCGCTCAACGACGGCTGCCTGCGGCCGGTACGGATCCGGATCCCGGAAGGCAGCCTGCTTGCGCCCTCGCCCCGCGCCGCGGTGGTGGGCGGTAACGTGCTCACCTCGCAGCGGATCGTTGACGTGGTCCTCAGGGCCTTCGGCATGGCCGCGGCCTCCCAGGGCTGCATGAACAACCTCACCTTTGGCTCGGCCACCTTCGGCTATTACGAGACCATCGGCGGCGGCGCCGGGGCCGGCCCCACCTGGCATGGCCAGTCCGGGGTGCACACCCACATGACCAATACCAGGATCACGGACCCCGAGGTCCTGGAGCAGCGGTTCCCGGTCCTGCTCAGGGAATTTTCCATCCGCAGGGGATCGGGCGGAGCGGGACAGTACCGGGGCGGCGACGGCCTGGTGCGGGAGATCGAGTTCCTCGAACCGCTGCAGGTGTCCATCCTCTCGGAGCGACGGGTCTTTGCGCCCTACGGCCTGGCCGGCGGCAGGCCCGGCGCCCGGGGGCGCAACACCTTCATCTTTGCCGACGGACGACGCATCAGCCTGGGCGCCAAGAACGAGATCCAGGCCCGGCCGGGCGACAGGATCCGGATCGAGACCCCGGGCGGGGGCGGATTCGGGCCGGTCTCAGGGATGGATCACCTGGCGGAGCGTATCGAAGAAGAAAAACCGGCCGGCCAGGAAGAAGATGGCCGACATGATGGCGGCCGCGGGCACGGTGAAGAGCCAGGAGCCGAAGATCGAGGTAACGATGTGACGGTTGATACCGCCGAGCCCGCGCGCAAGCCCGATGCCCAGGATGGCGCCCACCAGGGTATGGGTGGTGGAGACGGGCAGTGACAGCCGGGTGCAGATCAGGACCGTGGCCGTGGCCGCGATATCGGCGGCAACGCCGCGGGAGGGGGTGATCTCGGTTATCTTGGTGCCCACGGTCATCATGACCTTGTAGCCGTAGGTGGCCAACCCGAGCACGATACCGCCGCCACCCAGGGCCAGGATCCAGAGCGGCACCGGCACCTTCATGTCAATGGTGGATGTTCTGAGAATGTGGACAATGGCGGCCAGGGGCCCCACCGAGTTGGCCACGTCGTTGGCGCCGTGGGCAAAGGCCACCGAACAGGAGCTGATCACCACCATGGGCACGAACATCTGTTCAACGGCCTCGAGCTGTTCGCCCAGGGGCCGGTTCTCGCGGCCGGAGAGCCGCCTCCTGGCCACGAAGTAAGAGGCCACGGCCGCCAGCAGCGAGGCCGTGAGCGACAGGGTCAGGGCCCGGCTGTCAGTGAGCCAGCCGATGTCCTTGATCACGTTCTTGAGCCCCTTGTAGATGGTGGCCAGCAGGACCGTTACGGTGAGCAGGAAGGTGATGAACGGGATATGAATGATGGCCGCCCGGGCCGGCCGGTCGTTGCCGAGGATGGCGCCGGAGATGTACTTGAAGAGGAGAAAGGCCATCATACCGCCGGCCACCGGCGAGATGAACCAGGAGGCAACGATCTGCCCCATCTTGATCCAGTTGACCGCGTGCCAGCCGGCGGCCACCACGCCGAACCCGGCCACGGCGCCGACAATGGAGTGGGTGGTGGAGACCGGCATGCCGTACATGGTGGAGAAGTGGAGCCAGAAGGCGGCGGAGAGCAGGGCCGCCGACATGCCGATCACCAGGATGATGGCCGCATCCTGGCTGGTGATACCCGGCAGGGACGTGAGCACGGCCGGGTCGACGATGCCCTTGCGGATGGTGTTGGTGACCTGGGCGCCGACCAGGACCGCGCCGGCGAACTCGCAGATACCCGCGGCAATGACCGCGTTGCGGATGGAAATCGCATTGGATCCCACGGCGTCGGCCATGGAATTTGCCACGTCGTTGGCGCCGATGTTCCACGCCATGTACAGGCCAAGGAGGGTCGTCAACCCGATGATATAGAAATCCATTTCTCTCTTCTCAGGCTTTGTGCAATAAACCGCCAAGCTGGACCGGGGCCCCGGTCACAGCCTCAACAAACCATGAAAATGCCGCCGCCCCTTGCGCTGCGGACAGACATTTTGGATACGCCAGCATTCCCGGCACCCGGGCACAGCAAGGATATACCAGGGGCACAGAGAGGCCGTTTCCCGTGAACCCGCGGCAGGTGCGGGCGCAAGCCGATCCGGTCCCCGTTCCCTGGCTGCTGTTTCCCGGTACCTAGCGCTTTTCGATCATGACCCGGAGATAGTCCCCGGCGTTCTCGGCCTGGTTGGCAATGGAGCCGAGCATGATCACCATCTTCTCGTAAAAGAGGATATTGAGCAGTTCCTCCTCCCCTTCCAGGGCATAAATGGCGCGTGACAGCTTGCGCGAGAGCTTGTCGCTCTTCCATTCCTCTTCGCCCAGGTTTTCGATGAGGTGCAGGACCGACTCGGCCTCGGCGCCGGCAAAGGCTGCCTCGGCCAGGTTCTTGAACTCCACCGCCGCGGTGAGCAGCGTACCGCTGACCTGGAAGACCTGGTGCAGATAGCTGAAAAAAAGGTCGTGGATGGAAGGATGGACACGGGTGTCACGGAGGGTGAGGACAACGGCGAAGTCCTCGGCCAGGTCAGCGATCTTTTCCTGGCGGGCCAGGAAGTTGACCAGGTCGGAACGGTCAACGGGAAGGAAATAGCGTCTGGAGATGAAACTGCGGATCTCGTGCTTGATCAGGTCGGCTTCATGCTCGAGACGGGACATCTTGGAATGCAGCTTGCGGATCGTGTCATACTCTTCGGCCACCAGGGCCTCCATCAGCGGCCAAAGCAACTCCACGCACTCATGAACCTTCTTGCTATGTTCCACGATGGGGCCAAAGGGCGATTTCCCAAAAAGATCAGCAATCAACGTTCGCATCACATCCTCCAGAATAGTCGGATTGTCTTTCGCAGGTGACACGACGCTATCCAAGAGAATGCAGATTGTCAATTCTTTCTTTACCAGAAGGCAGTGAACAGAGGCCGGGTCAGTCGTAACTGGCCGCGGATCCGGAGATCCGGCCCGGCATCCCTTGCCAGGCCGGATGGCTTGTGCTACCCTGAAAGGTGCTGTTTGATCGATAAACCCGGCATGCCCGGGCCGGATTTCCGAATCACAGCCACAACCAACAACGAAAATGGGCAGCAGCCTTACGTGACACCGCGGAGCGGCGTCACGAGGTCGAGGTGGCACCCGGGGCGGGTGACAGAACCCCGGGCGGGTGGTTGCTCTTGTTGCACCGCTCTGCGGTGCAACACCTCACCCGGCGCTCTGCGCCGGTTTCAATTAGACCGCCACGTCTTCAGTTGCCGGCAGCAAGGGGACCGCGTACGTGAAATTCAGGGGCCTGAAACTCACCACCAAGGTCATGCTCGGCATGGGCCTGATCCTGTTTGCCACGGACTGCATTGTCTCCATCTTCTTTTACTCCTATGTCAGGAATCTCTACCTGGAGGAGATCTACCAGAAGACCGGCTTCACCCTGGGCTTCATCGACGCCACCATGGAGTTTGTCCGTGACGACCTCCGCCCCAGGATGCTGCGCCTGCTGCCCAGGGACGAGTTTGTCAGCGAGGCCATGTCAACCTCGGTGGTCAACAAGAAGATCATGGCCCGCGTCATCAGGCACTTTCCCAGCAACATCTACCGGCGGGTGGCGCTCAACCCCATGAATCCGCGCAACAGGGCCGACAAATTCGAGGAATCGTTCATCCGCCGCTTCAGCAGCCAGCAGGACATGACGAGCTGGAAGGGGTTGGTCACCAGGCAGGGCAGGCGGTACTTCATCCGCCTCAAGGCGGTGCGCATGGAATCCTCCTGCCTCCTCTGCCATGGCGATCCCGCCCTGGCGCCCAAGTCGCTTCTGCGCCGCTACGGCCCCGCGAACGGTCACAACTGGAAAGTCGGCCAGGTGGTGGGCCTGGAGTCCATCGCCGTTCCGGTTGATCCCACGGTCTCCAAGATCCGCCAGGCCGCCTTTGCCATCTTCCTGCTCGGCCTCCTGATCCTGATGGTGGTGCTCCTGCTGCTCAACTATTTCCACTACGTGGTCGCGGTCCGGCCGCTGAAGCGGGCCAGCGCCTTCTTCAAGTCCGTTGTCAGCGGCGAGAAGGGGCTGGACGTGAGCCTGGATGTCAAGGGCAGCGACGAGATCGCCGAACTGGGCGAGTCGTTCAACCGGATGATCGGCCACCTGAAAAAATCCCAGGAAGACCTCCTTGCCTCGGAGGCCAAGTACCGGCAGATCTTCGAAGGATCCAAGGACGGCATCATTGTCACCGACTGCGACGGCCTGATGGTGGATGTCAACAACGCCGGCATCGAGCTCTTTGGCTGCAAGAACCGGGACGACTTCATGCGCAGCGTGACCATCCACGACTTCTTCGTCCACCAGGAGACCTGCACCGCCTTCCTCGAGCAGATGGAGACCGCCGGGTTTGTCAAGGACTTCGAGGCCAGGTTCAGGAAACGCAACAATGACGAGATCGACGTCCTCGTCACTGCCACCCGGCAGCAGGACAAGCACCAAGAGAGATGCCGCTACGAGTGCATCATCAAGGATATCGGCGAGTGGAAGAGCATGGAGCAACAGATCCGGCAGGCTGAAAAACTGGCCTCCATCGGCCAGCTTGCCGCAGGTGTGGCCCACGAGATCAACAATCCCCTGAGCATCGTCATGGGCTATACCGGCCTGCTCCTCAAGGCAGCAGACAACGAACGGGTGCGCAGGGACCTGCAGGTCATCCGCAACAACGCCGCCATGTGCAAGAAGATCGTCGAGGACCTGCTCAACTTCTCCCGCCAGGCGGACAGCCGCCTTGTCCCGGCCGACATCGCCGAGACCATCCGCTCGGTCATCGAGGTGGTGGACGGCGAGTTTGCGGCCAACGGTATCACGATCAGGACCGACTTCGAACCCGGCGTGCCGCCGGTGCCCATGTCGGTGGACAGGATCAGGCAGGTCTGCCTCAACCTGCTGATCAACGCCTCACAGGCCATCGAGGGCCGGGGCAGCATCCTGGTCACCACCCGGTACGAGGCCGCGGACCACATGGTACGGGTCGCATTCACGGACACGGGCTGCGGCATACCCTGCAACATCCGGCACAAGGTCTTTGAGCCTTTTTTCACCACCAAGGAGCCGGGCCAGGGCACCGGCCTGGGGACCTCGGTGAGTTACGGTATCGTTGAAGAACACGGCGGTGAGATCTCGTTCACCAGCGAAGAGGGCAAGGGGACGACATTCTGGTTCCGCCTTCCCCTGGAGGAGAAGGGAAAAAGACCATGAGCAGGCAATCGATACTGATCGTCGATGACAAGCCCGACATGCTGGGGTTCCTGACCCGGCTCCTCCAGTCGGAGCTGGACGTGGATATCCTGTGCGCCGACAACGGCGACAGCGCCCTGGAATACCTGCAGCATGGTCCTGACGTGGTGGTGACCGACATCCGCATGCCCGGCATGAACGGCCTGGAACTGCTGCGGCGGATCAAGGCGGTCGACCGCGACGCCATCGTCATCATGATGACGGCCTATGGCAGCATCGAGAAGGCGGTGGAATCGCTCCAGCAGGGGGCCTATGATTTCATCACCAAGCCCTTTGACGAGGAACGGCTCCTGCACACCCTGAAAAAGGCCCTGGAACACGGGGCCCTCAGGCAACGGACCCGGAACCTGACACGGCGGGTCCGGGAGCGGCAGGTCAATGACCGGCTCATCGGCCAGTCCAGGGCCATGACCAGGCTGGTCGAGACCATCAACCTGGTGGCGAAAACCGACATCACCGTGCTGATCACCGGCGAGACCGGGACCGGCAAGGAGCTGGTGGCCAGGATGATCCACGATCTCGGCGACCGGGCCGACGGCCCCCTGGTCACGGTCAACTGCGCGGCCATCCCGGAGGAGATCCTGGAGAGCGAGCTCTTCGGCCACCGCAAGGGCGCCTTTACCGGCGCCCGCACCGACCGGGCCGGGCTCTTTGTCGCCGCCGATGGCGGCAGCATCGTGCTCGACGAGATCGGCGACATGCCGCTTGCCCTGCAGACCAAGCTGCTGCGGGTCCTGCAGGACAAGGAACTCCGTCCCCTGGGCGATGACCGCACCCGGGCCGTTGACGTGCGGATCATGGCCTCCACCAACCAGAACCTGCAGGAAAAGATCATGGCCGGCACCTTCCGGGAAGACCTCTACCACCGCCTTGCCTGCGTGGCCATCCATACCCCGGCCCTGCGGGACATCCCCGAGGACATCCCGATCATTGCCAACCATTTCCTTGCCCGCTACAACAGGGAACTGGGAACAGACAAAAAGATCTCCGACGAGGGCTTTCGCTACCTGGTGGCCCGCGGCTGGAGCGGCAATGTCCGCGAGCTGCAGAACGCCATCAAGCGGGCCCTGATCTTTGCCAGGGGCGAACAGCTCATGCCGCGGGACTTTGACTGCGAGCTCTCGGTCCTGCCCAGGCCCGAGGACCATGCCGCCGACCTCTGCGAGCGCAGCTACCCGGAGGCGAAAAAGGCCATCCTGGAGAAATTCACTGTCCACTACATGACCAGCCTGCTGGAGAAGACCGGGGGCAACGTCTCCCGGGCAGCCAAGCGGGCCGGCATCGAGCGCCAGTCCCTGCAGCAGCTCCTGAAGCGCTACGGCATATCGGCCGACCGCTTCCGCAACAGGCAGACGAGGGGATGACGCGGGTGCTGTCCCGATTCAGTCGGCTCCCGCCCCCGGGCCTGTCCCCGGCCTGAACTGGTCGCACCAGTCATAGGCGGAGAGGTATTCCTCGTGCCGGGAACAGATGCCGTCGTCCTTGCGGACCGAACCATAGGCAGAGCCCAGGGTGCCCCATCCCTTGAACTCGGACTCGAGGAACCCGGGGTCGTTTCTGAAAAACAGGCAGTTAAGACAGATCTTCTTTTCCGGAACCATTCGCATATCGTCCTCCCTCTCATGAAACACCGCGGCCGGAGCACGCTCCCCTGCCCCGGCCGTGGCGCTGCCGGCAAAGGCGGCCGGCTCATCCCATCCTTTCCATCCCGGTCCCCGGATCAGTGGGACAGGTTCTGCCAGTACTCGACAAAGACGATGGAGGAGAGGATGAAGCCCAGGATGACATTAACAACAACACCGCTGGTAAAGGCCCAGAACGGCTTGGTTCCGGCCGAGGCCAGCTCCCGGAAACGGGTGGTCAGGCCGATGCTGAAGAAACAGAAGATAAAGGCCCAGGTGCGCAGGGCCTTGATCGGTCCGACCAGCAGGGGCTTGAGGACCTCGTTGTACTCCTGGAGGGAGTACTGGCTGGAGATCAGGGTCATGATAATGGAGGCCACGAAGAAACCGAGGACAAACTTGGGGAAACGCCACCAGATCTCGGCCGGGTTGGGCCTTGTCCCGCTCTTGCGGTCCCAGAAGGTGGTGGAGATGATGGCCATGACAAAGGCCCAGATGCCGATCCAGATATCGCGGCCCACGACCTTCATCAGGGTAAAGCCCCAGACGGCGTCATCGGGACTGCCGGGGATACCGGGAACATGGGCGGCCATGTCGCCATAGGCCTGCGCGGCAGCGAAGCCGGCCGCGTCGGCGAACTCGGAGGTCCCTACCCAGGCCCCGACCACGCCGGTGTGGAGCTGCAGCAGGCGCGAGACCAGGGGCAGGAAAAAGATCATGACAATGGCCCACAGGATGACCATGGTGATGGCGATGGGGGCATGCTCCTTCTTCGCGCCCACGGCACCGGCGATGGCAATGGAGCCGGAGACGCCGCAGACCGCGCCGCCCGCGCCCAGGGTGGCGCAGAGCCGCCGGTCAAGCCCCAGTTTGCGGCCAACGAAAAAGATGACCAGGAAGGTGCTGATGGCCACGATGGAGGCCTGGCCGATGGCCACCGGCCCGGCCCAGACGATAAGGGTGAGCGGCAGGGTGGCGCCGAGGAGGATGATACCCACCTTGATATAGTACTCGACCCGGAAGCCGGCGTCCATCCAGCGGGGCAGGCCGATGAAGTTGGCGATCACCATGCCCAGGGCCAGGGCCAGCAGGGGCGGCTCCAGGTTGTAGTGATGGGCATGCTCCCAGGCGCCGACCATGAAGATGAGTATCGAACAGATATAGACAAAGATGAACGAAGGGATAAACTCTGCGGGCTTGATACCCATCACCTTGAGGCTGAGGGTGAAGACCACGAGCCACAGGATGAACTGGGCGACATACTGCACGATATGACCACTGAAATCGGCTGCCAGCTGGGTAAGGGTGCTCCAGCGGGCCGGATGGACAGCGATCCACTTGATGGAGTGGCCGGTGAGAAAGAAGGCATAGGCCACTATGATGAGGCCCAGGGCGACCCAGATGGCCCACCAGTCCTCCTTGAGGTAGAGCTCTTTCCAGCCAACGGACTTGAGCCGCAGGTCATCGGCCTCCTCGTCCCAGGCCTCTTCGGTCTCGGTCAACTTGATGTCATTTTTTTCCTTTTCCGTCATAGTCACTCCTCCTTGCAGCTGTTGGTCTGGAGGCAGCCCGAAAAGCAAGCGGGCGCCCGCGAATGAAGGCAGCCGTGGAATGGCGATGGCTCCCGGCACCCCGCCACCATCGTACCGGAGGCCGGATGGCGGCAACAGCAGTGCCACCTTCTTCATTGCAAGCGGTGTTCCACAACATGCCATCCAAACAACTTGCTGAAATTATAGACTAAATTTTATGTACACCTCGGCAATTCCACCACAATGTCAGCCCCACTGGTGCAAGTGAAATCTTGCACTGGAAGGGAAATATTGCACCCTAAATCCTGCAATTGGCAATTTTGCCGGAGATGCGAGGCATCAAGGGCGCAGACGTATACGAATACTTCAAGCCCTTGATAACGAAGCAGATTCGGTAAAATTGCCAATCCCGAAGGGCGAGAAAATGAAGAAAAAAATCCTTCACCCGATTAGTGAGTCGAAAAAAACGATCACGTTCGTATAATCCGCTGATACGGCAAAAGAAAATTTTTTTCTTCATTTTCGAAGTGCAGGATTTAGGTTTTACTTTTTTCAGGAAAAACAGCGGTACCGGACTTCCGGCCACCGCGGCTACCAGGAACAAGGAGCAAACATTGAACGAAGAGATCAGCAAACTCATCGACCTGCAGGAAATCGACTCTGAAATTGCCGGCTTCAACCGGGAGATCCAGGACAGGCAGCAGGAGATCGCCGACCGGGAACAGTCCATTGCCGACAAGGAGACGGCCATCGAGGAGTGCCTGGCCAGGACAGCGGAACTCGAGCAGAAGAAACGGGACGTGACCGCGGAGCATGAAGATGCCGGCGCCCGCATCAAGGAGCGGCAGAACAAGATGATGCAGGTCCAGACCAGCCGTGAGCACCAGGCCCTGCTCAAGGAGATCGAGGAGAGCAAGAAGCTGCTCAAGGAGACCGAAGAGCAGATGCTGGCCATCATGGAGCAGATCGAGGAGAAGACCCGGGAGGCCGAGGAGCTGAAAAACCTCTGCCAGGGCGAGAAGGAGCTGCTCAACCAGGAGCTGGACAAGGTCAAGAAGGCGATCAGGAAGATCGAGAGCCGCAGGAAGAGCGTCACCAAGAAACGCGACGAACTGGCCGCCGAGCTCCAGGGCGCCATCCTCAAGCGCTACAACATGCTGCTCAGCAAGCGGGACGGCCTGGCCGTGGTCCAGGCCATCGACGGGGTCTGCCAGGGCTGCTTCATGTCCATTCCGCCCCAGCAGTTCAACGAGGTGCGCAAGGGCAGCAAGATGAACCTCTGCCCGACCTGCCAGCGGATCCTCTATTTCAAGGAAGAAGAGACCGTTGAGGCATAGGGAGAGCCCGCTGGACCGGCAGGCGGTGCTCGACCTCCTCGCCGAGCGGTTGGACGAGCGCATCCTGCTGGAGCTCTTCCCCGATCATCCGCCGGAACGGATCAGGGACCTGCTGCGCGGCGTCTCCTGCCGCCCGGCCGATCCTCCCCCGCCCGGGGACGGAGTATCCCGCTGCTGCCGTCTCTATACCGACGGCGCCGCCAGGGGCAATCCCGGCGAGGCCGGGGCCGGCGTCGTCCTCTACGACGGCGCAGGCCGGGAACTGGCCAGCCGGAGCAGCTATCTCGGCCGCTGTACCAACAACGTCGCCGAGTACCGGGCCCTGATCCTGGGCCTGGAGACAGCGCGCGACATGGGCTGCACCGAGCTGGCCATCTCGCTCGACTCCGAGCTCGTTGTCCGCCAGGTCCAGGGGACCTACCGGGTAAAGACAGAGGCCCTCAAGCCGCTGCATGCCAGGGTGACGGAACTGCTGGCCGGCTTTGCCCGCTGGAGCATCCGCCACGTGCCCAGATCGGAGAACAGGCGCGCCGATGAACTGGCCAACCGGGGTATTGACGAGGCCTGAATTCCGGCAGGTTCGACGCAGGGGCTCCCGGTTGCCACATTTCTGCAGGAGATCATGGGGGCGGGAAAATTTCCCCTGCACCATAGGGATAATCCGGGTATACTGTGGCCAACGTGCGGCGGCCTGCTGTCTGCCGCGCACGGCCGCTGATCGACACCGCTTTTTCGGGGCGGGTGCATGATCGCTCCGGCCAGCAAGGCCGGAGAGGAAAGTCCGAACACCGCAGGGCACGGTGGTTCGTAACGCGAACCCCGGGTAACCGGGGGAAAGTGCCACAGAAAACACACCGCCGATGGGACGCGTCAAGCGTCCACAGGCAAGGGTGAAAAGGCGAGGTAAGAGCTCACCGCTTCCGTGGTGACACGGAAGGCAGGGTAAACCCCACCGGGTGCAAGACCAAATAGGGAAGCGCCTGAAGGCGGCCCGCCTGATGCTTCCGGGTAGGTTGCACGAGGTGCCGGGCGACCGGCATCCCAGTCAAATGATCATGGTCCGCGCAGGCGGAGACAGAATTCGGCTTACAGCCCGCCCCGATTTTTCCAGAGACAGAAAAGACCCGTACAAGACACTGCAGGAGCGGCCCGCAGGGCAGGGATCCCTGTGCCAACAGGAAGATACGGGATAACGGCATCTACCTGAGCCATGGCGGAACAGACACCACACACCGGGGTCATCATCCCGGCCGCGGGCAGCGGCTCCCGGATGGGGGCAGCGGTTCCCAAGCAGTTCCTCTGCCTGGCCGACGAGCCGATCCTGGTCCACACGGTCCGCGCCTTTCTCCGCTCCGATGCCGTGGCCACTGTCGTGGTGGTGGTGCCACCCCCCCACGAGGAGCAGACCCGGCAACTGCTGGCCCGCCACCTGGCCGCTGGCCAGCTGGCCCGTCTCGTCTTCACCATCGGCGGCGCCACCCGCCAGGAATCGGTCCGGGCCGGGCTCGCGGCCCTGCCCGGCGGGATCGACATCGTGCTGGTCCACGACGGTGCCCGTCCCCTGGTCACAGGCGAGGTGATCCAGCGCTCTATTGCCGGCGTCCGCGAGCACGGCGCGGTCATTGCCGCGGTGCCGGTCAAGGACACCCTCAAGCAGGTGGACGGTGCCGGCCGCATCGTCCGCACCGTGGACCGGGAAGGTCTCTGGCAGGCCCAGACCCCGCAGGCCGCCCGCCGGGACCTGCTGGAACGGGCCCACGCCCTGGCCGAGGCTGCCGGCTTCACCGGCACCGACGAGGCCTCCCTGCTCGAACACGCGGGGATAGCCGTGTACGTGGCAGAGGGAGACGAAGGCAACATCAAGATAACCAGGCCCGGCGATATGGCCCTGGCCGCCGGCCTGCTCAGGGGAGAGGGGAGCATGAAGATCGGGCACGGATTCGACGCCCACCGGCTGGTAGAGGGTCGCGCCCTGGTCCTGGGCGGCGTGCGTATTGATTTCGACCGCGGCCTGCTCGGCCACTCGGACGCCGATGTCCTCACCCATGCCCTGATCGACGCCATCCTCGGCGCGGCCGGCGCCGGCGACATCGGCAGCCACTTTCCCGACAGTGACCAGCGCTACCAGAACATCTCCAGCATCAGGCTGCTGGAGGAGACCGTCGCCCTGGCCGGGCAACGCGGCCTGCGGCTTGCCAACGGCGACATGACCATCCTCTGCCAGCAGCCCAGGCTGGCCCCCCACCTGGCCGCCATGCGTGACAACCTGGCCCTGGCCTGCCGGGTGGCGCCGGACCGGATCAACATCAAGGCGACCACCACCGAACAGATGGGCTACACCGGCCGCGGCGAGGGGATCGCCGCCCATGCCGTGGTCCTGCTCCAACCGGTAACCACGATCCCGGAGGCCCCATGCAGATAGACCGCGAACGGCTGGCAGAGACCTTCACCATGCTCTGCGAGACCGACAGCCCGTCCCGCAGGGAAGGGCGGGTTGCTGAAAAATTACAGGAGATCTTTACCGGGTTCGGCCCGGAGCAGGCCGTGGAGGACGACTCGGCGCCGGTCACGGGCTCGGAATGCGGCAACCTGCTCTTTCGCTTCGCCGGCACCAGCGGGGAACCGCTTTTCTTCAACTGCCACATGGACACGGTCCAGCCGGGCGTGGGGGTCCGGGTGCGGCGCAGGGGCGACATCTTCACCAGCGCCGGCGATACCGTGCTCGGCAGTGACGACAAGTCCGGGATCGCCGCCCTCATCGAGGCCATGCGGGTGATCAGGGAGAACAACATCCGGCATGTGCCGGTGGAGTTCATCTTCACCACCTGCGAGGAGATCGGCCTGTTGGGCGCCAAGGCCCTGGATCCGGCCCTGGTCCGGGCCCGGCAGGGCTATGCCCTGGACTCCAGCGGCTTTGGCAGGGTCATCATCGGGGCGCCGGCCTCCAACCGCATCGTGTTCACGGTCCGTGGCGTGGCCGCCCATGCCGGCCTGCACCCGGAGTGGGGGATCAACGCCATCAGCCTGGCCGCCCGGGCCATCAGCCGCTGCCCGTCGGGCCGGATCGACCCCGAGAGCACGGTCAACCTCGGCACCATCCACGGCGGCGCGGCCTCCAACATCGTGCCGGAAGAGGTGGTCATCGAGGGCGAAATCCGCAGCCACTCGCAACAGCGGCTGGACGAGCTGACCCGCCGCCTGGTCGATATCTTCAAAAAAACCGTGGCCGACTGGCACGACCCGACCGGCCAGGCACGCGGCAGGCCCGGCCTGGAGGCGGACGTGCAGCTCGACTTTCCCCTCATGCGCCTCTCGTGCCAGGACGCCGTGGTGCGGCGCGTGCAGCGGGCCGCGGCCGCCATGGGCATGGAGCTGCGTTTCGAGATCGCCGGCGGCGGCTCTGACGCCAACATCTTCAACGGCCATGGCCTGCAGACCGCCATCATCGCCACCGGCATGCGCCATGTCCACTCCACCGACGAGGAGGTCAGCCTCACCGACATGGTGGAGCTGACCAGGCTGCTGATCTCGCTGCTGCGCGGCTAATCCCCCAGGACCTCCTTGAGCACCCTGCTCAACTCCCCCATCCGGTAGGGCTTGACCACCACGCCACGGAAGCCGTACATCCTGTATTCCGACATGATCCGGTGGCTGGAATAGCCGCTCGAGACCACGGCCCGCACGTCCGGGTCCAGGCGGCGCAGCTCTTCCAGGGTCTCCCTGCCGCCCATGCCGCCGGGGATGGTCAGGTCCATGATGACGACATCAAAGCCCCTTCCCTCCTCCATGGCCTCGCGGTAGACCTGCACGGCCCGCCGGCCGTCGGCCACAGACTCCACCTCGTAGCCCATGGTATCGAGCATGGCGCAGGCAACGGCCCGCACCATCTCCTCGTCGTCCATGACCAGGACCCGGCCGGCCGCGGTGCCGGGCGTCACCGGCGGCGGCGTTGCCTCGGCCCCGCAGGCCTCGCTCTCGGCAACGGCAGGCAGGTAGACATAGAAGATACTGCCGCTGCCCACCACCGAGTCCACGGTGATGTGGCCGCCGTGCTTGCTGATGATGGCATAGCAGATGGCGAGCCCCAGCCCGTTGCCCGCCTCCTTGGTGGTGAAGTAGGGATCAAAGATCTTGTCCTGGTGTTCCGGCAGGATACCGACCCCGTGGTCCTCCACCGAGATCTGGATATAGTTGCCCGGCGCCAGCGGCAGGGAGGATTCGCCGGTGATCTCGTAGTTGACGGCGCCGATGCGGATGGTGCCGCCATCGGGCATGGCCTGCATGGCATTGATCACCAGGTTGTCGATCACCTGGCCCACCTGGCCGACATCGGCCCGGGTCAGCCAGAGGTTGGGGGCGATCT
Organism: Desulfobulbaceae bacterium; assembly: GCA_015484845.1. Lineage (GTDB taxonomy): Bacteria > Desulfobacterota > Desulfobulbia > Desulfobulbales > Desulfobulbaceae > DRKI01. Next base: position 26,833 of record WFUT01000031.1, on the reverse strand, counting down.
CGAAGCAGGCCTGGATGCGGGAGCCGCGCAGGACAAAGCCGGCTGATTCCCGGATCACGCTGGACAGGTCAACGGTCTGGCAGACCGGGGCGCCGCCGCGGGAGAAGGTGAGCAGCTGCTTGGTCAGGTCCCGGGCCCGCAGGCTGGCCTGCTCCGCGTCCGCGATGTGGCGATAGTGGGGATCGTCCTGCCGGGAGGTGATCCTGGCCAGGGAGAGGTTGCCCAGGATGGCGGTGAGCAGGTTGTTAAAGTCATGGGCGATCCCGCCTGCCAGAACGCCCACGGACTCCAGCTTCTTTGCCTTGGCCAGTTCCTCTTCCATCTTGCGCTGTTCGCTGACATCGGAGAAGACCAGGACCGCGCCGATCACCTGTTTCCGGTTGTCGGTAAGTGGGGCGCAGCTCTCGGTGACCAGGGTCTCCTCGCCGTTTTTCGCCCGCAGGATCAGGTCGCCCCGCACCAGCTCCGGCCGCTCCTGGGCCAGGATCCGGGCCACCGGGTTGAGGACCTCCCGGCCCGTGCCCATGCGGACCACCCGGAATATCTCCTCCACCGGCCTGCCCCGGGCCTCTTCCTCGCTCCAGCCGGTCAGCTGCTCGGCAACCCGGTTGACCAGGACCACCCTGCCCTCGATATCGGCGGCGATCACGCCGTCGGCAATGGACTGCAGGGTCACCTGCAGCCGTTCCGACTCCGCGGCCAGCTCCTGTTCGGCCCTTTCGCGGCTGGCGATCTCGCGGTTGAGATCCTCGATGCGCTCGCCGATGGTGGCGGCCATGCGGTTGAAGCCCCGGATCAGGTCGCCGATCTCGTCCTGGCGCCGGACCTCCAGCTCCTCCACCTCCTCGCCCTGGCGCATCCTGCCCATGACCGCTGCCAGCCGGTGCAGGGGCCCGGCAATGGAGCGGGACATCAGCCAGGTCAGGAGCAGGGCCAGGAACATGGCCCCGCCAAATATGGCCAGCATCAGGTTGCGGACATTGGTGACCAGGTTGTGAAAAGAGGAAATCGGCCGGAAGCAGAGGATGGCGGCAATGGGCTCTTCCTCCGGCGTGGCAAGGGGCATGTAGTCATAGACCTGCTGCTCGTGGTCACCGGGAATAAAGAGCCTGCCCACCCTGCTGACACCGGCCTTCCTGCAGTAGTCCAGGGAGACCGGGAACCGGACGCCCCGCAGCCGCCGGCCGGTATCGTCCAGGACCGAGGTCATGGCCACCCGGTTGCCGACCACCAGGGCGATGCCGTCACCGTTGGCAGCCTCCTGCAACCGGTCGAGGAGACGGTGGTTGTCCGTGACCATGGTGCCGCCGAAGACCATGCCCACGACCTTGTCCCGGATGATGATGGGGCTGGCCGCCTCGATGGCCAGCACCGGCGCATTGGTGATATCCTTGCCGCGCAGCTCGAGGAAGTGGAGCAGTGTGGCGTTCTCCTCCAGCATGGTGCCCGCCGACCAGAGGCCGCTGAGCATCCCCTCCTCGATGATGGGATGGTTGTAGAAGTCCCCGCCCAGGCTCCTGCCGGGAAAGGGCGACACCTTCAGTTCGCCGAGGCCGTCGGTGACCAGGAGAAAGTCGAGCTGGTACTGGGCGGACAGCTGGTCGAGATGGTTGCGCAACTGGCCCAGGATGCCCAGGCGCAGCGTGGTCTTGACCGTGTTGTCCAGGGAGACGGCGTGGATGGCCGCCCCCACCCGGGCCACCTCGTTGCGATAGCTGAGCGAGGCGGCCGAGACATCGGCGTGGAGCTGCCGCTGCATGTCCTGGACCAGGTGTTCCCTGAGCACGTGCACCGCGCCCCAGGTGGCGAGAAACATGGGCACCAGCACGGAAAAGAAGGTCAGGACCTGCAGGCGGCTGCGCAGCGAATAGAGGAGCCACCGCCTGCGCCGGTCGCTGGCGCGCGGGTGCCGGCCGGGACGGGAAAAGATGGTCATCGCGCCCTGCCCGGCTCCATCCGGTCGTAGACCCGGCTGGCGGCCTCGAGGATATCCACCGGCACCCGGATACCGAGCTGGCGGGCCCTGGCGAGATTGATGGCGATGTAGGACTCGGCCGGCTTCTCGATGGGGATCTCGCCCACGGCATCCCCCCTGAGGACCCGGACCAGCTGACGCCCCAACTGGTGGCCGCTGGCCTCCAGGTCAATACCGGCCGAAACCAGGTAGCCGTAGCGCACCCAGTCGGTGAAAAAGGTGAAACCGGGCTTTGTCTGGTGTGCAAAGAGCCAGGACAGGGTATCGGCCATGGGCCGGACCGAGCCGTCGTCGTTGCGCAGTCCCAGGGGACCGGTGACCGCCACCATGTCCACGGCCGGGTCCGCATCGAGCCGCCGGACCAGGTCCTGCAGCTCCCTGAATGTCCCCACCTGCCTGGCCTCGATGGAGGTGACGGGACAGTCCTTCCTGCACGCCTTCACCTCGCGGACAAATTCCCCGGTCATCTCCCTGAGCCACGGTTCGGCATCCGAGGTGACCACCACGAGGTGCCGGGCAGCGGGCACGATCTCGTGAGCCGCCTCCAGGGTCTTGACGTAATCCACCTCCTCGGTGACGCCGGTGACGTTCCGGCCCGGACGCCGGCGGGAATCCATGAACGGCCTCATCCGGTTATAGATCTCGGGCCGGACGCTGATACCGCCAAACAGGACCGGCACGTCGCGGCCCACCAGTGACGGCAGCAGGCCGGACACGGCCGGATCGTCCAGGATCACGATCACATCCGGGGCAAGGCACTTCACCGCCCCCAGCGCCTCCCGGACCTGGGTGCCGATCTGGCGGGGGGTGGTGTACTTCTGCCGGGTCTCCATGTAGAAACGGCTGATGGTGATATTGCGGCCTTCGAAAAAGTTGTTTTTCTTCAGCTCGTCGAGCATGCCCTGCTCCATCCTGGCGCCGGAGCCGACCCCCTTGCCGTAGCTGTGTATGACGAGGAGGTGGGGATTCTTCAACATGGTGCCGGGCAGCATCTTGTCGTAGACCCGGTCGGCCGCGGCCAGCAGGTCGGTGGGAATGGCGATGCCGAGCTGCCGGGCCCTGGCCATGTTGAAGACAATGGCATAGTCCGAGGTGTCCTCGATGCTGATCTCGCCGGCCGGTGTTCCCCGGAGGATGCGGGCCACCTTGTCGGCCACCTGCCTGCCCATGGAGACGAAGTTGACCGACACGCCGCCCAGGACCCCCATCCTGGAGACAACATAGTTGACCGCCATGCCGGGTTTCCGTCCGTGTCGCAGTGTCCAGCGGAAGAGGTCATCGCCGGTGACCATGGAACCGTCGGCAGTGGGCAGGCGCACCGCCACCGGGTAATAGGCCCCGATCTCGGGATCGCTGTTGATCCGCAGGATGAACCGCTTGTACTGGGCAAAGCTGTCGGCCTGCCAGATGGAATAGAGGATATCGGTCTCGTTGTTGAAGAGTTCCTCCTGGATCTGTCGCTTGATGGCATAGCCGGTGGGCGAATCATCGACAATGAACACCACCCGCTTCAGGCCGGGAACGATCTCCTTCATCAATTGCAGCGACTTGTCGATGTAGAGCCGTTCATGGACTCCGGTGATATTGTGGCCGGGCCGGGTCCTGCTGCGCATGAACTCGCGGACCCGGTTGTAGAACTCGGGCTGGTTGTTCATGCCCGAGAAGACCACCGGGATATCGGTGTCCACCAGGGGCATCATCACGGTGCGGATCGCATTGTCGTCCATGGTGACCAGCACGTCCGGCCTGAGGGACGCCACCAGCTTCAGGGCCTCCCTCCCCCGGGCCCTGATCTGTTCCGGACTGGTATAGCGCCGCTTGGTATCCATGTAGAACCGCCGGATATCGATGGTCTTGCCATCAACGAATCCGTGCCGGGCCAGTCCCTGCACCAGGCCCTCATCCTCGGGCCTGGAGGCCAGGTTGTCCGGATCGTAGCTGTGCACCACCAGGACCAGGGGCAGCCGCCCGGCCCGGCAGGCGCCGGCCGGAAACACGGCTGCCAGGCAGGCGGCCAGCGCCAGGACAGCCAGAAGAAAAAGACCCTGTACCCTGGTCATCGTCTCACAATGCCTCTTCCAGGAAGACCATTCCCGGCTCGCCATCTTGCACCTCGCCGATGACCGTGGCCAGCGAGCCGGGCTTATCGGCCCGCAGGCGGTCAAGCAGGAGCTGCGCCGCGGCCGGGGTGAGGGCCAGGAGGAGGCCGCCGGAGGTCTGCGGATCAAAAGCGACCATCTCCTGCACCGCGTCGGGGGCAAGCCGGCTTCGGAACCAGGGATCATAGTGGCGGCGGTTGCTGTAGGCGCCCTCGGGAATGATCCCCATATCAACAAATTCGGCAACCCCGGGCAGCATGGGCAGGCGGGAGCCATCCAGGTGGATGGCGACCCCGGAGGCAGCGGCCATCTCGTGCGCATGGCCGGCCAGGCCGAAACCAGTGACATCGGTGCACCCGTGCACGGCCACCCCCGGCCGGCCCCGGAACTCCTCCGAGGTCACGATCTCGGCCGGGCCCCTGTTTAAGGCCGCCATGGTCTCCACGATGAGCTGCCCGGTCTCCTCGCCGGCCAGGCCGCCCTTGATGGCCGTGGCCAGGATGCCGATGCCCAGCGGCTTGGTCAGGACCAGGAGGTCGCCGGCCCGGGCGCCGCTGTTGAGCAGGACCCTGTCCGGGTGGACGACACCGGTGACCGCAAGCCCGTACTTCAGCTCCTCATCCTCGATGGAGTGGCCGCCGACCAGGAGCGCGCCCGCCTCCCTGATCTTGCTCAGCCCGCCCTCCACCACCCGCCGGAAGACCCGCTCCTCCATGGTCTCCACCGGGCAGGCCAGGATGTTCATGCAGAGCAGCGGCCTGCCGCCCATGGCATAGACATCGGAGAGGGCATTGGCGGCCGTGATCTGGCCAAAGGCGTAGGGATCATCGACAATGGGGGTAAAAAAATCCAGGGTCTGGATGAGGGCGGTGTTCTCGTCGAGACGGTAGACCCCGGCGTCGTCGCAGGTCTCGCTGCCGACAATCAGGTTGCTGTCCGTGGGCAGGTTCAGCCCGCAGAGTATCCGGCCCAGGTCCCCCGGGCCCAGCTTGGCTGCTCAGCCGGCCGCCCTGACGGTGCGGGTCAGCCGGGTTGTGGACGGGTGTGTCATATCCGGTACGCTCTCAACGGGTAAGTGTATTTTTTGACCATTGCGTGCCCGCCGGCTCCTGCAATCGGCAAGCCTGCCGGAGACGCGGGATACCAGGGGCGCAGCCGTTCACCTGGTCAGTGCGTGTAAAGAAACGGGCAATCCCGCATAGCCCGGCGATGAGACGGGAGAAAATTTTTTATTCATTTTCACGGTGCGGGATCCAAGTGGTATTATTCTACCAAATCTCCCTCTATTTTGTTGAAAAAAAATCGGTAATCTGGTTTGAAATACTCTTTACGGTCCGCCGGGATCACCGCCTGCGGCCGTGATCCCGGGAGACCAGGTCACCGGCACGGTACCGGCAGGGGTTCTTCCGGGAAAATCAACGGGATGACACCGAGGCACAAGGAGTCCCTCTTTGTGCCTCATCACTTTTCAGACACAACCTGCGCCTCCGCGGGGTCCGGCAATGGAACAGCAACACCCTGATTTCAGCAGGTGGGGCAAGCCCCGCCACGAATGCGGCATCTGCGGCATCTTCGGCCACGAGGATGCCTCGAAACTGACCTACTTCGGCCTCTATGCCCTCCAGCACCGCGGCCAGGAGAGCGCCGGCATCGTTGCCAGCAACGGCAGGAGGGTCCGGATCCACAAGAACATGGGCCTGGTGCCCGAGGTCTTCTCCGAACAGACCCTGCAGCACCTCTCGGGTCACCTGGCCGTGGGCCATGTCCGCTACTCCACCACCGGCGAGTCCAACATCATCAACACCCAGCCCTTCCTGGTCACCCACAAGGGCATGCCGCTGGCCGTGGCCCACAACGGCAACCTGGTCAATTCCATCGACCTGCGCCGCCACCTGGAGGAGAAGGGCGCCATCTTCCAGACCACCATGGACAGCGAGATCGTGGTCCACCTCATGGCCCGGACCCTGGATATGGGCATTGCCAGGGCGGTCAAGGAATCCTTTGCCTGCATCCGGGGCGCCTACTCGCTCCTGCTCATGACCCGGGACGCCATGATCGCGGTCCGCGACCCCAACGGCTTCCGGCCGCTGTGCCTGGGCCTGCTCGACAACGGCGCCCACGTGGTGGCCTCGGAGACCTGCGCCCTGGACCTGATCGGCGCCGAGTACGTCCGCGACGTGGAGCCGGGCGAGGTGCTGATCATCAACCGCGACGGCATCGAGTCGATCTTTCCCTGGGCTCCGCGCAAGAAGAGTTTCTGTATCTTCGAGCATGTCTACTTTGCCCGGCCCGACAGCGACATCTTCGGCCTCAACGTCTACGCGGCCCGCAAGCGCATGGGCCAGATCCTGGCCCGGGAGGCGAAGATCGACGCCGACTTTGTCATGCCCTTTCCCGATTCCGGCAACTACGCGGCCATCGGCTACTCGCAGGCCTCGGGCATCCCCCTGGAGATGGGCATGATCCGCAACCACTACGTGGGCCGGACCTTTATCCAGCCCAGCCAGTCCATGCGCGACTTCTCGGTCAAGGTCAAGCTCAACCCGGTGCGCTCGCTCCTCAAGGGCAGGCGGGTGATCATCGTCGAGGACTCCATCATCCGCGGCACCACCGGCCGCAGCCGTGTCCGCTCCCTGCGCGACGCCGGCGCCCGCGAGGTGCACATGCTGGTCAGCTGCCCGCCCACCTGCCACGCCTGCTACTATGGCATCGACTTTCCCTCGAGTAAGAAACTGATCGCGGCCACCAACTCCCTGGAGGGTATCCGCGACCACCTGGGCCTGGACTCGCTGACCTACCTCAGCCTGGACGGCCTGGTCGAGGCCACCGGCCTGCCGAAAGACCATTTCTGCCTGGCCTGCTTCAACGGCGAGTATCCCATCGAGCCCGATCCCGAGTTCCGCAAGGACGCCCTGGGCTGCGGCTGCGGTTCGTAGGGCGGACTGGAGAACGTTCCATGGCCGAGATCATCATCGACACCTATCTCTGTTCCGGCTGCGCCACCTGCGTGGAGCTGTGCCCCGAGGTCTTCCGCCTGGACGAGACCACGGAAAAGGCGGTCCTGCTGGTCCTCAACCCGGAGATCGACGACACCGTGCGCCAGGCCGCCAGCTACTGCCCGGAGAAGTGCATCGAGATCTCCGGCTGATCTCTTCCGGATTCCGGATGACCACCCTGGCCCTGCTCTGGATCACCTGGTGCCTCCTGCACTCCCTGCTGATCTGCGAGCGGCTCAACCGCTGGCTGCGGCAGCGGGGCGGCCCCTGGCAGGGTGGCCACCGGCTGGCCTATGTCCTCTTCTCCATCCTCTCCCTGCTGCCCATCCTCTGGTACCAGTTCACCCTGCCCCAGGAGACCCTCTTTGCCTGGCACGGCCCCTGGCGGATCGTCCAGGCCCTGCTCCTGGCCTATGCCCTGGTCATGTTCGCGGGCGGGAAAAGGGTCTATGCCATGGACTCCTTCCTGGGGATCCGGCAGTGGCGGGACTCTCGCCGCGGCAGGCCCCCGGAAGATATCCCCTTCCGCACCGACGGCATCCTGCGGTGGGTACGCCATCCCTGGTACTCGGGCGGCCTGGCCCTGCTCTGGGCCGTGGGCCCTGTCACCGACGTCACCCTGGTCAGCCGGGCTATTCTCTCCCTCTACCTGGTCATCGGCACCCTGCTCGAAGAGCGCAAGCTGCGCCACCGGATCGGCCCGGCCTACGCGGACTACTGCCGCCGGGTCCCCATGCTCTTTCCGTGGAAGGGATGGCGATGAAGGCTCAGGAAAGGACCAGGTCAACAAGGCGGGGCAGGCTGCGCTCGGCCGGACCGGCAACAAAAAAATCGCTCGCCGGCGCCAGGGCCCGTTCCCGGTTGAACTCGACCAGCAGGCCGCCGTGCGCGCGGACGATCCGGGGCAGGCCGGCGGCCGGATGGACCTGGGCCGAGGTGCCGATGACCAGGAGCAGGTCGCAGCCGGCGACCCGGGCCTGGATCTCCTCCAGGTGCCGGACCGGCTCGCCGAACAGGACCACGTTGGGCTTGAGCACCCTGCCGCAGTCCGGGCAGCGCGGCGGCTCCTCCATGTGGTAATGGGCCTCGTCCGCGGGCTCGAGGCGGCCGCAGCCCAGGCACTGCAGGTGCTGGTGGTCGCCGTGGATCTCCAGGACATCGCGGCTGCCGGCGGCCTGGTGCAGGTTGTCCACGTTCTGGGTGATGACACCCCGCAGCACCCCGGCCTGTTCCAGCCGGGCCAGGGCCAGGTGGGCCGGGTTGGGCCGGGCGTCCTGCAGGATCGCGGCCATGGCCCGGAAGAGCTGCCAGGCCCTGGCCGGGTCGCGGCGGAAGACCTCCATGGTGGCGTACTCGTCAGGCGAAAAACGGCTCCACAGCCCGCCGGGACTCCTGAAGTCCGGGATGCCGCTGGCCACCGAGATGCCGGCCCCGGTCAGGGCCAGGGGGTGCGCGGCCCGGGCCAGCGCCCGGGCTACGCGAACGAGCAGGTCCCTGTCCTGGTTCTTCTTCATGCTTTTTCTTATCCTCCGGCACGGGTACAATAAACGTAAGTCGTCGCAGGCACCCCGCCTTTGCACGGTCGCGCCAGTCCGCCTAGGCGGCCTATAGCGAACCGGCGCGCCTGCACAAATTCGGGGCACCTGAGACGACTTACACCTATTAGCTCGCAAAAACAAGCGCTTATTAACCAAGCGATGTGTTGCCAATAAACAGATGGCAGACAGCAACACCTGGCACGGCTGGGCCCTTGTCCTGGCCTATGTCCTCTGCATCTACCTCAGCCTGCCCTTCATGCGGCCACTGCTCGCCAGGCTCTATGCCCTGCTGGGCCCGGCGGCCCTGTCGCTTGCGGTCAACGGTGTCCTGGGGCTTTGCGCGGCGCTCCTGCTCCTGGCCGGGCTGCGGCGTGGTCCCGGCACTGCCGCGGCCCTGCTCCTGCTCCTGGCCGCCGTGGGCTGGGCCGCGTCCCGGATCGAGGTACCCGAAGAACGGTTCCACTTCCTGGAATACGGCCTGCTCGGCCTCCTGGTCCACCGGGCCGGCAGCCGGGGCGTTCCCTTCCTGCTCCTCCTGCTGCTCACCATCCTGGCCGGGGCCGTGGACGAGGCCATCCAGTACCTGCTCCCGGACCGGGTGGGAGAGCTGCGGGACGTGGCGCTCAACAGTGGCGGCGGCCTGGCAGGTCTCTGCGCCGGCCACCTGCTCCGGAGACCACGGCAGAGACCACGGCAGTCCATCAGCCCTGGTCCAGGCGGCAGAAGACCTCCAGGACCATGGTGGCGGCGGCGCGGTCACCGCCGGTGAGGACAAAGGTCGTGGCATCCCGGCCGCTGCCGGAGACCACCGCCACCGGCACCCAGGTCCCGACCGGCACCGTGATCCTGGTCGCTGCCCCGGCAAAGCGGATCGCATGTTCCGGGCCAAAGGTGATCCTGGGGACCAGGGTCAACTCGACACCGCTGTCCAGGACCAGGACACTCACCTCAAACCCGCTTTCCAGGCGCCGGTACCCGGACAGCCAGCCGTAGGAAAAACCGTACCTGCCACAGAGGGCGAGCCACTGCCTGGTCACGGCAATGTCGCGGCCGAACCGCAGGTAGCCGCTGGATCCCGAGCCGAGCCGCAGCATCAGGGTGGTCTCGCGGCCAGGCGTGCCGTGGCCCAGGCGCAGGCCGGGCCGGGGTGTCCGGATGCCGTCCGTGGTCGAGAGCCTGCGGCCGCTGCGCTCCCTGCTCCGGGAGCGCAACAGCACCGTCACCTGGGGGACGCGCACGTCCAGGCCGCGGACCAGGGTCCTGATCCGCTCCACCCGGCCGGCCGTGTCATTCACCACGATGCCGTTACCGACCCGGTCGACGCTGGCGCGGCCGGCCGGGGACAGGGCGGCCCGCACCGCCGGCAGCACCCCGGCGGCCGGCCGGTGGCGCAGGTGGATGATCGCGACCACGGTCTCGCCGCCGCTCTCCGGCTCCTGCTCCTGCTCCGCGGCCCGGCAGGACAGGGTGCCCCCCAGGACCGCGACCAGGAGCGCAACCACCATGATGTGGCACCTGGCCTGTCGGATTTCCCAATACATGATCTCCACTCTACCACCGGCCAGATGCGGGCTCAAGGAAAAGAGGGTGTGGGCAAAAAAGCGACACATGGCACCGCTTCTTGTTGAAGACCCGTTCCCGATTGGGTATACAAAATTGTTGCCCGGCGGAAACCCCACACGTTGTCCAGTCAAGGGAGGTGCAGATGGGAGCATACGAAGAGGTCTACAGGCAGAGCATCGAGGATCCGGAGTCCTTCTGGGCCGAAGCGGCCAGGGGAATCGACTGGTACCGCAAGTGGGACACTGTCCTGGACCGCTCCAACCCGCCCTTCTACCGCTGGTTTTCCGGCGGCGAGCTCAATACCTGCCACAATGCCGTGGACCGGCACGTGGAAAGGGGACGCGGCGACCAGGCGGCCATCATCCATGACAGCCCGGTCACCGGCACCATCCGCACCATCACCTACAGCGAACTCCGGGACCAGGTGGCGCTCTTTGCCGGCGCCCTCCGGGCCCAGGGCGTGCAGAAGGGCGACACGGTGATCATCTACATGCCCATGATCCCCGAGGCCCTGGTGGCCATGCTGGCCTGTGCCCGGCTCGGCGCCGTCCACTCGGTGGTCTTTGGCGGCTTTGCCGCCAACGAGCTGGCCATCCGCATCGACCACGCCAGGCCCCGGGTCATCGTCATCGCCTCGGGCGCCATCGAGGGCAGGAAGACGCTCGCCTACAAGCCCATGGTCGACTCGGCCATTGTCCAGTCGGAGCACAAGCCGGAGAAGTGCATCATCTTCCAGCGCGATTTCCTCGAGGCCGAGCTGACCGAGGCCAGGGACGTGAGCTGGCAGGAGATCGTCCGCGATGCCGAGCCCGCCGACTGCGTGCCGGTCCGGGCCACCGATCCCCTCTACATCCTCTACACCTCCGGCACCACCGGCATGCCCAAGGGCGTGATGCGGGACAACGGCGGCCATGCCGTGGCCATCCACTGGACCATGAAGAACATCTACAACGTGGAGCCGGGCGAGGTCTACTGGGCCGCCTCGGACGTGGGCTGGGTGGTGGGCCACTCCTACATCGTCTACGGCCCCCTGCTCAAGGGCTGCACCACCATCGTCTACGAGGGCAAGCCCATCGGCACCCCGGATGCCGGCGCCTTCTGGCGGGTCATCGAGCAGCACGGGGTGAGCACCCTTTTCACTGCGCCCACCGCCTTCCGGGCCATCAAGAAGGAGGATCCCCAGGGCGCCCTGCTGAAAAAGTACGATCTTTCCGGCTTCCGCGCCCTGTTCCTGGCCGGGGAGCGGCTCGATCCGGACACCTACCACTGGGCCAGGAAACTGCTCCAGGTGCCGGTCATCGACCACTGGTGGCAGACCGAGACCGCCTGGGCCATTGCCGCCAATCCCCTGGGCATTGAAAAATTCCCGGTCAAGCCCGGCTCGGCCACCAAGCCGGCGCCCGGCTACGACATCCGCATCCTCAGCGACGAGGGCGAGGAACTGGGACCCGAGCAGGAGGGCAACATCGTGGTCAGGCTTCCCCTGCCTCCCGGCACCCTGGCCACCCTGTGGAACAACGAGGAACGGTTCGTCAAGTCCTACATGTCCTCCTTTCCCGGCTTCTACGAGACCAGCGACGGCGGCTACATCGACGAGGACGGCTACGTCTTTGTCATGGGCCGGATCGACGACGTGATCAACATCGCCGGCCACCGGCTCTCCACCGGCGCCATGGAGGAGGTGATCGCCACCCATCCCGATGTGGCCGAGTGCGCGGTCTTCGGGGTCGACGACTCGCTCAAGGGCCAGGTTCCCCTCGGCCTGGTGGTGCTCAAGGCCGGCGCAGCCCGGGACAGCGACGAGATCGCCGCCGAGCTGGTGCAGATGGTCCGCGAGCAGATCGGTCCCATTGCCTGCTACCGCCAGACCGCCATCGTGGCCCGGCTGCCCAAGACCCGGTCCGGCAAGATCCTGCGCGGCACCATGCGTGCCATCGCCGCGGGCCGCGAGTACCGGATGCCCTCCACCATCGATAATCCCGCCATCCTGGACGAGATAACGGACAACCTGAAACAACTGGGCCTGCCGCGCTAGGAGCGACCGGACCATGAAACTGCACGAATACCAGGCCAAGGAGCTCCTGGCCCGCTACGGCCTGCCGGTGCCAGAGGGCCAGGTGGCGGACAGCGTCGAGGCCGGCCTGGCCGCCGCCGACAGGCTGGGCTACCCGGTGGCGATCAAGGCCCAGGTCCATGCCGGCGGCCGGGGCAGGGGTGGAGGCGTGCGGCTGGCCCGCAACCGGGCAGAGGCCGAAGAGGCCCTGGCCGCCATCCTGGGCATGACCCTGCGCACCCGCCAGACCGGGGAACAGGGCTGCCGGGTACGGCGGGTCCTGGTCGAGCAGGGGGTGGAGATCCGGCACGAGTTCTACCTCTCCATCCTGCCGGACCGGGCCAGCGGCGCCATGATGCTCATCGGCTCCACCCGGGGCGGCATGAACATCGAGGAGGTGGCCGCCGAGAACCCGGAACTGATCACCCGCATCCGTATCGACCCCCTGGCCGGCCTGCAGCCTTTTCAGGTGCGGCGGCTGGCCTTTGCCCTGGCCCTGAGCGATGTCCAGGAACGGTCCTTTTTCGACCTCCTGGTCAACCTCTACCGGGCCGCGACTGAAAACGACCTGCTCCTGGTCGAGATCAATCCGCTGGCCTTCACGGCCGCTGACCGCTTCCTTCTCCTGGACGCCAAGGTCGAGGTCGACTCGAGCAGCCTCTTCCGCCACCGCGACCTGGCCGGCCTGCGCGACGACGCCGACCAGGATCCCCTGGAGCTGGAGGCCAGGAAGTACAACCTCAACTACATCCGGCTCGACGGCAACATCGGCAACATGGTCAATGGCGCCGGCCTGGCCATGGCCACCATGGACATGATCAAGCGGGCCGGGGCCGCGCCGGCCAACTTCCTCGACGTGGGCGGCGGGGCCAACGCCGTGATGATCGAGCACGGCTTCCGCATCCTGCTCGCCGATCCCCGGGTCAGGGCCATCCTGATCAACATCTTTGGCGGCATCCTGCGCTGTGACGTCCTGGCCCGCGGCGTGGTCGAGGCGGCCCGGGCCACCGAGGTCAACATCCCGGTGGTGGTACGGATGGAGGGGACCAACGTCGAGCAGGGCAGGCAGATCCTTGCCGAATCGGACCTGGACCTGGTAACCGCCGTGGATCTCGGCGATGCGGCCCGGAAAATAGCAGCCATTGCGGGCGAATTATGACCTGAATCCTGCAATTGGCAATTTTGCCGGAGATGCAAGGCATCAAGGGCGCAGACGTATATGAATACTTCACGCCCTTGATAACGAAGCAGATTCGGTAAAATTGCCAATCCCTGCGGGCGAGAAAATGAAGAAAAAATCCTTCCCACGGTCAGTGAGTCGAATAAAACGATCACGTTCGCATAATCTGTTGATACGGCAAAAGAAAATTTTTTCTTCATTTTCGAAGTGCAGGATTTGGGTATGAGTATATTCATCGACCGGAACACGCGCCTTCTTGTCCAGGGAATCACCGGCAGGGAGGGACGCTTCCACGCCGACCAGTGCCGGCGCTACGGCACCAGGATCGTGGCCGGGGTAACACCGGGCAAGGGCGGCAGCACCGTGGACGGGACCCCGGTCTTCAACACCGTGGCCGACGCCCTGCGCGAGACCGGGGCCAATACCTCCCTGGTCCTGGTGCCGCCGCCCTTTGCCGCCGACGCCATCATGGAGGCTGCGGACGCCGGCATCGGCCTGGTGGTCTGCATCACCGAGGGGATCCCGCTCATGGACATGCTGAAGGTCCGCTCCTTTCTCCGCCTGACCGGCTGCCGCCTGATCGGGCCCAACTGTCCCGGCATCATCACGCCCGGGGTCTGCAAGGTGGGGATCATGCCCGGCCCCATCCACACGCCCGGCCCGGTGGGGGTGATCTCCCGCTCCGGCACCCTGACCTACGAGGTGGTGCACCAGCTGAGCGGCCAGGGGATCGGCCAGTCCACCTGCATCGGCATCGGCGGCGACCCGGTGGTGGGCACCTCGTTCATCGACTGCCTGCGGGCCTTTGCCCACGACCCCCGGACCAGGGGCCTGGTCCTGGTGGGAGAGATCGGCGGCTCGGCCGAGGAAGAGGCGGCCCGCTGGATCCGGGACCACCTCGATATCCCGGTGGTCGGCTTCATCGCCGGCCTCACCGCGCCGCCCGGCCGGCGCATGGGCCACGCCGGCGCCATTGTCAGCGGCGCCTCTGGCACGGCCACGGCCAAGATCAACGCCATGCGCGACTGCGGCATCCATGTCTGCGAGGACCTGGGCGACTTCGGCCCCTTCTGCGCCCGGATCTTTGCCAACCTGCTGCTTGAGACAGGATCAGGATAGCTCTCATGGACAAACGCTACAGGGTTCTCATTGGCAAGCCCGGGCTCGACGGCCACGACCGGGGGGCGAAATTCATCGCCAGGGCGCTGCGCGATGCCGGCTTCGAGGTGATCTATACCGGCATCCGGCGCACGGTGGACGAGATCGCGGCCGCCGCGATCCAGGAGGACGTGGCCGCGGTGGGGCTTTCCTCCATGTCCGGGGCCCACATGCGGCTCTTTCCCGCCGTGGTGGAGGCCCTTGCCCGGGCCGGCGGCGCAGACATCCCGGTGCTTGGCGGCGGCATCATCCCTGACGAGGATATCCCTGCCCTCAAGAACGCCGGCATCACGGCCATCTTCACGCCCGGCACCCCCATCGACACCATCATCGAGGCCTTCCGGGCGGCCTGCCGGACACACCTTGGGCAGCAAGCGAGGTAGGCATGAACGTCGATTTTCTTGTCCAGGCGCTGCACCGGGGAGATGCGAGAAGCGTTGCCCGGGCCATCACCCTGGTGGAGGAGGGAGACGCCGGGGGCACGGCCATCCTGGAGCAGCTCGACCGGGAACGGATCGAGCAGGCCCTGCTGATCGGCGTGACCGGCCCGCCCGGGGCCGGTAAATCCACACTCTGCGCCCAGATGATCGGCCAGCTCCGCGACCGGGACCTGCGGGTGGGCATCGTTGCCATCGACCCGTCGTCTCCGCTCTCCGGCGGCGCCATCCTCGGGGACCGTGTCCGGATGATGCGCCATGCCCTGGATCCCGGGGTCGCGGTCCGTTCCATGGCCACCCGCGGCCGCCTGGGCGGGCTCTGCAGCGCGGCCGGGGCCGCGGTCCGGATCATGGCCGCCAGCGGCTGCCGGGTCGTCCTGCTCGAGACCGTGGGCGTCGGCCAGTCGGAGATGGACATCGTCGCCCTGGCCGACATCACCATCATGGTCCTGGCGCCCGGCTTCGGGGACGAGATCCAGGCCATGAAGGCCGGCATCCTGGAGGTGGCGGACCTGCTGGTGATCAACAAGGCGGACCAGCCCGGGGCGCAGCGGCTGCGCCTGGACATGGCCGCCGCCCTCCGGGACCCGGGCGATCGGCAGCAGCGGATCCTGGAGACCGTGGCCAGCGAGGGACGCGGGGTAACCGAGCTGCTCGACCGCATCTTCCTCCTGGAAGAGGCCCTGCGGGACGGCGGCGCCCTGGAAAGGCGGCGGCGGCGATCCCGTGAACTGGAGACCCTGGACCAGGCCCTGGAGCTGCTGCGGGAACCCCTGCGGCAGAGGATCCGCGACAGGAACGAAAAAACCCGGGATCCCAGGGAGCTGGCCCGGGAGATCGTGGAGAGGATGGTGATCATGCCGGCGCAGGCCGCAAGGAACGATGACGAACATGGCAGCTAAGGACCCCCGCCTGCGGGACTGGGAAGAAAAAGAGCTTGCGGCCAGTCTTGCCCGCTTTCCCGAGCGGCGGCAGCATTTCACCTGCCCCGGCGGCCGCGAGGTGGAACGTCTTGCCCTGCCCGACGAGATCGACGAGCGCTACTGCGAGGACCTGGGCTTTCCCGGCCGCTATCCCTTTACCCGCGGCGTCCAGCCCACCATGTACCGCGGCCGGCTCTGGACCATGCGCCAGTACGCCGGTTTCTCCACGGCCCGCGCCTCCAACGAGCGCTACCGCTACCTGCTGGACCAGGGCCAGACCGGGCTGTCAATCGCCTTTGATCTGCCGACCCAGATCGGCTACGACTCCGACGACCCCATGGCCCTGGGCGAGGTGGGCAAGGTGGGGGTGGCCATCGACACCCTGGCCGACATGGAGATCCTCTTTGACCGCATTCCCCTGGACAAGATCTCCACCTCCATGACCATCAACTCGCCGGCCATGGTCCTGCTGGCCATGTACGTGGCCGTGGCCGAGAAACAGGGCGTGGCCGCTGACCGGCTGCGCGGCACCATCCAGAACGACGCCCTCAAGGAGTACGTGGCCCGGGGCACCTACATCTTTCCGCCCCGGCCCAGCCTGCGGCTGATCACCGATATCTTCCGCTGGTGCGCCGACCACATGCCGCGCTTCAACACCATCTCCATCTCCGGCTACCACATCCGCGAGGCCGGCTCCACGGCCAGCCAGGAGGTGGCCTTCACCCTGGCCAACGGCATCACCTATGTCCAGGCGGCCCTGGACGCCGGCCTCTCCCTGGACACCTTTGCCCGGCGGCTGGCCTTTTTCTTCAACGCCCACTCCAATCTCCTGGAGGAGGTGGCCAAGTTCCGGGCCGCGCGCCGGCTCTGGGCCCGGATCATGAAGGAGCGGTTCGGCGCCACCGATCCCGCCTCCATGATGCTCCGCTTCCATGCCCAGACCGCGGGCTCGACGCTCACGGCCCAGCAGGTGGACAACAACATCGTCCGGGTCACCATCCAGGCCCTGGCCGCTGTCCTGGGCGGCACCCAGTCCCTGCACACCAACTCGCGCGACGAGGCGCTGAGCCTGCCCACCGAGGAATCGGTGCGCACCGCCCTGCGCACCCAGCAGATCATCGCCCACGAGTCCGGGGTGGCCGACACCGTGGATCCCCTTGCCGGCTCCTGGTTCATCGAGCAGCTCACCGATGCCATCGAGGCCGAGGCCCGGGAGCTGATCCGCCAGGTGGACGAGGCCGGCGGTGTCATCGCCTGCATCGAGAACGGCTTTATCAGCAGCCAGATCGAGGAGGCCAGCTACCGCTACCAGCAGGAGGTGGAACAGGGCGAGCGGATCATCGTGGGCGTGAACGCGTTCCAGGTGGAGGAGGAGGCCACGGTGCCGGTGCTGAAGATCGACCCGGCCGTGGAGGACGAGCAGGTGCAGCGCTTGCGGCAACTGAAAGCGCAACGTGACCGGGAACAGGTGGCGGCCGCGCTCCGGGACGTGGAACAGGCGGCCCGTTCGGGCACCAATCTCATGGAGCCGGTGCTGGCGGCGGTGCGCTGCTACTGCTCCCTGGGCGAGATCTGCGGCGTGCTGCGGCAGGTCTTTGGCGAATACCGGGACTAAAGGAACCATTGATGCTGAAAAAAATCGACCATATCGGTTTTGCCGTCCACTCCATCGCCCGGACGCGCGTCCTCTACGAGGAGGCGCTGGGGCTTGTCTGCGAGCGGGTGGAAGAGGTGGCCGCCCAGAAGGTGCGCACCGCCTTCTTCCGCCTGGGCGAGACCCGCATCGAACTGCTCGAGCCCACGGCCCCGGACAGCCCCATTGCCCGTTTCCTGGAAAAACGGGGCGAGGGGATCCACCACATCGGCTACCAGAGCGATGACCTGGACCGCGACCTTGCCCGGGCCCGGGACCAGGGCTGCACCCTGATCAATCCCGAGCCGGTGACCGGCGCCGGCGGCAGGCGCATCGCCTTTCTCCATCCCCGCTCCACGCACGGGGTGCTGACCGAACTCTGCGAGGCCGGCAGAGCAGAGCAGCCCCCCGATCCGGAGGACCAACCATAATGCAGGATATCATCGGACAACTGGAAGCCAAGCGCGAAGCCGCCCGCCAGGGCGGGGGACCGGAACGGATCGAGCGCCAGCATGGCCAGGGCAAGCTGACCGCCCGGGAACGGATCGAGCTCTTTCTCGATGCCGGCAGCTTCGAGGAATGGGACATGTTTGTCGAGCACCGCTGCGTCGACTTCGGCATGGACCGGCAGAAGATCCCCGGCGACGGCGTGGTCACCGGCTACGGCACGGTCTGCGGCCGGCTGGTCTTTGTCTTCAGCCAGGACTTCACCCTGTTCGGCGGCTCGCTCTCCATGGCCCATGCCCGCAAGATCTGCAAGATCATGGACCACGCCATCAAGGTCGGCGCGCCGGTGGTCGGTCTCAACGACTCGGGCGGCGCCCGGATCCAGGAGGGTGTCGACGCCCTGGCCGGCTATGCCGACGTCTTCCAGCGCAACGTGCTCGCCTCGGGCGTGATCCCCCAGATCTCCCTGATCATGGGGCCCTGTGCCGGCGGCGCGGTCTACTCCCCGGCCATGACCGACTTCATCTTCATGGTCAAGAACACCTCCTACATGTTTGTCACCGGCCCCGAGGTGGTCAAGACCGTGACCCACGAGCAGGTGACGGCCGAGGAGCTGGGCGGCGCCCTGACCCACACCAGCCGCTCGGGCGTGGCCGACCTGGCCTTTGAAAACGATGTCGAGGCCCTGCTCATGCTGCGCCGCTTCATCAACTTCCTGCCGGCCAGTAACCGGGAGAAGCCGCCGGTCTGGCCCTGCAACGACCCGGCGGAGCGGGAGGAGCACTCCCTGGACACCCTGGTCCCGGACGACCCGAACAAGCCCTACGACATGAAGGAGCTGATCGAAAAGATCGTGGACGAGGGCGACTTCTTCGAGCTGCAGCCCGACTACGCGGCCAACATCGTCATCGGCCTGGCCCGGATGCAGGGTTCCACGGTGGGGATCGTCGCCAACCAGCCCCTGGTGCTCGCCGGCTGCCTGGACATGGACTCGTCGCGCAAGGCGGGCCGCTTTGTCCGTTTCTGCGACGCCTTCAACATCCCCATCATCACCCTGGTGGACGTGCCCGGCTTTCTGCCCGGCACCTCCCAGGAATACGGCGGCATCATCAAGCACGGCGCCAAGCTCCTCTACGCCTATGCCGAGGCCACGGTGCCCAAGGTGACGGTGATCACCCGCAAGGCCTATGGCGGGGCCTACGACGTGATGTCGTCCAAGCATCTGCGCGGTGATGTCAACTTTGCCTGGCCCACGGCGGAGATCGCGGTCATGGGCTCCAAGGGCGCGGTGGAGATCATCTTCCGCCGGGAGAGCAATGACGAGGAAAAGCTGCGCCAGCGCACCGACGAATACAGCCGCCGGTTCGCCAATCCCTTTGTCGCCGGCAGCCGCGGCTTCATCGACGACGTGATCATGCCGCACAAGACCCGGACCAGGATCTGCCGCTCGCTGGCCATGCTGCGGGAGAAGAAACTGGAAAACCCGTGGCGCAAGCACGGCAACATCCCGCTATAGACCCCACAGACCAGACAGACAACGCCAATGTTCAACAAGATACTGATCGCCAACCGGGGGGAGATCGCCTGCCGGATCATCAGGACCGCCAGGCGGATGGGCATCGCCACCGTGGCCGTCTACTCGGACGCGGACCGCCATGCCCTGCACGTGCGCATGGCCGACGAGGCGGTCCATATCGGCCCTGCCCCGGCCACGGAGAGCTACCTGCGCATGGACCGGATCGTCGATGCCTGCCGCCGGACCGGCGCCGAGGCGGTGCATCCCGGCTACGGCTTTCTCTCCGAGAATCCCCGCTTCCGCGAGGCCCTGCAGGCAGAGGAGATCGTCTTTATCGGCCCGCCGGCCGCAGCGATCCGGGCCATGGGCGACAAGATCACCTCCAAGCGGCTGGCCGCCGAGGCCGGGGTCAACGTGATCCCCGGCTTTGACGGCATCCTGGAGGACGGTGAGCAGGCCGTGCGCGAGGCGGCCCGGATCGGGTACCCGGTCATGCTCAAGGCCACGGCGGGCGGCGGCGGCAAGGGCATGCGCATCGCCCGCAACGAAGAGGAATGCCGGCAGGGATTCGAGCGGGCCAGGAGCGAGGCCGGCTCCAGCTTCGGCGACGAGCGGATCCTGATCGAGAAGTTCATCGAACAGCCCCGCCACATCGAGATCCAGGTCATGGCCGACAGCCACGGCAACATCGTCTTCCTGCCCGAGCGGGAATGCTCCCTGCAGCGCCGCCACCAGAAGATCATCGAGGAGGCGCCCTCGCCCTTCCTGGACCAGGCCACCCGCGAAGAGATGGGGGAACAGGCGGTGCGGCTGGCCCGGGCCGTGGACTACACCTCGGCCGGGACCGTGGAGTTCATCGTTGACCGGGAGCGCAACTTCTACTTCCTGGAGATGAACACCCGCCTGCAGGTGGAACACCCGGTCACCGAGATGGTCACCGGCCTGGACCTGGTGGAGCTGATGATCCGGGTCGCTGCCGGCGAGGCGCTGGGACTGCGGCAGGAGGAGATCAGGAGCAATGGCTGGGCCATGGAGTGCCGTGTCTATGCCGAGGATCCGGCCACCGACTTCCTGCCCTCCACCGGCCGCCTGGTCCGCTACCAGCCGCCCGAGGCCGAGCATGGCCGTATCCGTGTCGATACCGGGGTCTTTGAAGGCGGCGCCATCTCCATGTACTACGACCCCATGATCGCCAAGCTGGTCACCTGGGGCCCGGACCGGGACCAGGCGATCTTCACCATGCAGGAGGCCCTGGACGAGTACGTGATCCGGGGCGTGCGCCACAACATCAACTTCCTGGCCGCCCTCATGGCCCATCCCAGGTTCCGCCAGGGTGAGCTGAGCACCTCCTTTATCGACGAGGAGTTTCCGCACGGTTTCCGCGACTGCGACGTGGTCCAGGAGTCGCCGGCCCTGCCGCTGATCGTGGCCGCCATCATGCACCGGCTCTACATGGACCGGGCGGCCCGGATCTCCGGCCAGCTCCCGGGCCACGAGCGGCGGGTCCTGGACAACTGGGTGGTGGTCACCGGCGGCCGCTACCACGAGATCACGGTCAGGCCCTTCCAGGCCGACCAGGGCTACCGGGTCGACTTCGAGGGCCAGCATTTCGGCATCAAGACCGACTGGTCCTTCTGCCAGCATATCCTGCGCGGCGTGATCAACAACCAGCGGTTCGCCATGCAGGTGGAGCGCACCGGCCTGGGCTACCGGTTGCAGCACCGGGGCGTCACCACCGAGGCCCTGGTCCTGACCCCACGGGCGGCCGAGCTGCACCGGCTCATGCCGTGCCGGCAGGAGGCCGGCTGCTCCCGCTCCCTGCTCTCGCCCATGCCCGGCCTGCTGGTCAAGATATCGGTGAAGGAGGGCGAGCTGGTCCGGTGCGGCCAGGAACTCGCCGTCATCGAGGCCATGAAGATGGAAAACGTCCTGCGGGCGCCGGTGAGCGCCACCGTGGGCACCATCGTCTGCCGGCCCGGCGACTGCCTCAGCGTGGGCCAGGTGATCCTGGAGTTTGAATAATCCCCGGCCCTGCCGGCAGCCGACGCATGTGCCATGCTGTGCCAAACCACCCGACCAGATCCCATGACAGCTTCCCTGCACCTCGGCTCCATCACCATCTCCTGGCTTGGCGGCGGCGAGTTCGCCCTGGACGGCGGCACCATGTTCGGCGCCGTGCCCAAGGTCCTGTGGAACAGAAAATATCCTGCCGACGCCGACAACTGCATCAGGCTGCGCAACGCGCCGCTCCTGGTCCGGACCCGGGAGACGACCCTGCTCATCGACACGGGGCTCGGCAACAAGCTCACTGAAAAACAGCGCCATATCTTCCGGGTCCACCCGCCCTGGAACCTGGTGGAGGAACTGGCCGGCCTGGGCATCCGGCGCTCCGACGTGGACGTGGTCATCCTCACCCACTGCGACTTTGATCATGCCGGTGGCGTGGTTACGCACGTCTCGCAGGGAAGACCGGAACTGACCTTCCCCCGCGCCCGCCACATCGTCCAGGAGCGCGAGTGGGAAGACGTGCTGGCGCCCAACATCCGCTCCGCCCATTCCTACTGGCCGGACAACTTCACCGGCCTGGCCGGATCCGGCCTGCTGGAGCTGGTTGACGGTGATGCCGAGATCTGCGAAGGAATCCGCGTCCGCCGCACCGGCGGCCACACCCGCGGCCACCAGCTGGTGGAGATCAACGGCTCCGAGGGCTGCGCGGTCCACCTCGGCGACCTCTTTCCCACCCACGCCCATGCCAATCCGCTCTGGATCATGGCCTATGACAACTTCCCCCTGGAGCTCATCGAGGAGAAGAAAAGACTCCTGGCCCATTACCGGCAGCGCAACTGCTGGTTCACCTTTTACCACGATATCCACATGTGGGCCTGCCGCCTGGATGAAGCCAACGGGATCTCGGCGACCCTCTCCTGACCCCCGCCCCACATAAGACCTATTTTCAAAAACCGCTGTTTTTTTATTGACAATTATTCCTGCTCTCGATATAAGATCGAAAATATCTCATATATCCTTTTTCCACTGGCAGGGGCTGCGCCCGGCATGGCCCGGTCCCTGTTGACAACGAACCAGCTCCGAGGTGAGTCCA
Source organism: Desulfobulbaceae bacterium (assembly GCA_015484845.1). GTDB lineage: Bacteria > Desulfobacterota > Desulfobulbia > Desulfobulbales > Desulfobulbaceae > DRKI01. The sequence continues at coordinate 4,215 of WFUT01000031.1, read as the reverse complement.
TGATTGCCAACTGGATCAACAACGCCCAATACGCCCAGCTCCAGGAACTCTGGTGGTTCCTCTGCTCCGTGGTCGGTTCCCTTTTCCTCTTTCTCACCTTTGTCCAGGGCGGCCAGACCCTGCTCTGGCAGGTGGCAAAGACAGAGGAGGAGAAATCGCTGGTCATCAACTCCCTGGGCCGCAAGTGGGAGCTCACCTTCACCACCCTGGTCCTGTTCGGCGGCGCCCTGTTTGCCGCCTTTCCCAAGTTCTATGCCACCTCGTTCGGCGGCGCCTACTGGGTCTGGATCCTGATCCTGTTCTCCTTCATCGTCCAGGCCGTGAGCTACGAGTACCGCAAGAAGCCCGGCAACATCCTCGGCGCCCGCGTCTACGAAGGGTTTCTGTTTTTCAACGGCTCTGTCGGCATCCTCCTCATCGGCGCCGCCGTGGGCACCTTCTTCACCGGATCCAACTTCACCCTCAACGAGTACAACTTCGTCACCTGGACCAGCTCCCTGCGGGGCCTGGAGGCCGCCTTTTCCCTGTTCAACCTCTCGGTCGGCCTCTTCCTGGTCTTCAACGCCCGCACCCTGGGCGCCCTCTACCTGCTCAACAACATCGATTTCCATGGCGCCGGCGAGCTGGAAGAACGGCTGCGCACGGCCGTGTGGACCAACTTCAAGCTCAGCCTGCCCTTCCTGGGCTGGGTCCTGATCCAGATCCTGCCCATGGACGGTTTCGGCATCAGCGACAACGGCGAGATCGTCCGCGTCACCTGGAAGTACCTGCTCAACCTGGTCCAGGTGCCGGCCCTGTTTCTTGCCCTGGTGGCCGGCCTGGCCCTGGTGGTGGCCGGTGTTCTGCTCACGGTCAGGTCCAGGGCCCGCTGCGGCATCTGGTCCTCGGGCCTGGGGACGGTGCTGTTCGGCCTGGCTGTCTTCGGCATGGCCGGTTTCAACAATACAGCCTTCTACCCGTCCAAGGTGGACCTGCAGTCCAGCCTGACCATCTACAACGCCTCCAGTTCGATCTACACCCTGCAGGTGATGACCTGGGTCGCGCTGCTGATCCCCTTTGTCCTCGCCTACGTGGCCTATGTCTGGTGGTCCATGGACAGCAGGAAACTCCGCCTGGACGAGGTCAGCGGCGAGGGTTCGGCAGAGGTCTACTGAGCGGCTGCCCCTGAAGAGAAACGGATGAAACACGAGCTGATAACAGAGCGACTGCCCTCGTCCCCCGGGGCAGGGGCATCGCGGCGCCGCTCCGGTCGCGCCCAGGCCGGCGCGTGGTGGCAGCCATGCGGTTGACACGTGCCGCCGAATACGCGGTCCGGTGCATGGTCTACCTGGCCAGGCAGGGAACCGGCATCCTGAGCAGCCGGCAGGAGATCGCCGCCAGTGCCGAGATCCCGCCCCATTTCCTGGCCAAGATCGCCCAGGACCTGGCCCGGGCCGGGTTCATCGAGATCAGGCAGGGTGCGCGCGGCGGCTTTGTCCTCACCCGCGACCCGGCCTCCATCACCATGCTCGACGTGGTGGAGACCATGATCGGCGAGATCTATCTCAACGACTGCGTCGCCAGGCCGTCCTCCTGCAAGATCACCAGCGACTGTGCCGTGCACCGCGTCTGGATGGAGGCCAGGGACCAGCTCCGGGCCACCCTGCAGAGCGTCACCATGGAGGATCTCTCGCGGGAGGATTCCTGTATACCGCTGATCCCGCTGGACTCGATCCCGCGGATGAACGACGGTGAACAAGACCCCGGTTCCGGCCGGCAGTGAGCAAGGAAGAAGAGGGAAGCCGGACATGCCAGGGTCCGGTACAGAGCACCCCAAGACAAGGACAAGCCATGCAACAGACAATGGTCCGGCGGCCGGGCATCCTGACAACGGTCCTGCGGTTCTACGTGGACGGTTTTCGCAGGATGACCCTGGGCCGCACCCTGTGGAAGGTCATCATCATCAAGCTGATCATCATGTTCGGCGTGCTGAAACTGTTTTTCTTCCACGATTTCCTGGGGACACGCTTTTCAACCGATGAACAGCGGGCCGACTACGTGCTGGAACAGATCACCACGCCGGCCCGGGGACAAATTCCAACACAAGGAGGAGAAAGATTATGATCGAGAACATGGACCCGACCATGGTGAACTGGGCCCGGGCGCAGTTCGCGCTGACTGCCCTGTATCACTGGATATTCGTGCCCCTGACCCTGGGCATCACCTGGATCATCGCCTTCTACCACACCATCTACGTCCGGACCGGCAGCGAGGAGTGGAAGCGGCTGACCAAGTTCTGGATGAAGCTCTTTGGCATCAACTTCGCCATCGGTGTGGCCACCGGCATCATCCTCGAGTTCGAGTTCGGCACCAACTGGTCCAACTACTCCTGGATGGTGGGCGATATCTTCGGCGCGCCGCTGGCCATCGAGGGTATTGTCGCCTTCTTCCTGGAGGCCACCTTCTTTGCCGTCATGTTCTTCGGCTGGAACCGGGTTTCCAAGAAGTTCCACCTCTTCTCCACCTGGATGGTGGCCATCGGCTCCAACATGTCCGCGGTCTGGATCCTGGTGGCCAATGCCTGGATGCAGTACCCCACCGGCCAGTCCTTCAACCCGGACACGGCCCGCTTCGAGATGCAGAACTTCGCCGACGTGGTCCTGTCCCCGGTGGCGGTCTCCAAGTTCACCCACACCACCAGCTCGTCCATGCTCCTGGCCTCGCTCTTCATCATCTCCATCTCCTGCTGGTACCTGCTCAAGGGACGGCATATCCAGATGGCCAAGCGCTCCATCCTGGTGGCCTCCATCTTCGGCCTGCTGGCATCGGCCATGGTGGGCCTGACCGGTGACGAGGCCGCCTTCGAGGTGGCCCAGCACCAGCCCATGAAACTGGCCGCCTTCGAGGGACTGTACCATGGCGAGAAGAACGCCGGCCTGGTGGCCTTCGGGGTGATCAACCCGGACAAGAAGGTGGGCGACAACCAGGACCCCTTCCATTTCGAGGTCCGCATCCCCGGCCTGCTGACCCTGCTCGCCAACCGCTCCCTGGGCACCTTTGTGCCGGGCATCAATGACCTGGTCTATGGCAACAAGGACGAGGGCATCATGGGTGCGGCCGAGAAGATCAAGAAGGGCAAGGTGGCCATCGCCCGCCTGGCCGAGTACAAGCAGGCGAAAAAGACCGGTGATGCGCAGGGCGCCGCGGCAGCGCTCGCCAGCTTCAACGAGAACAAGCCGTACCTTGGCTACGGTTTTCTGAACACGCCCGAGGAGGCCGTGCCACCGGTGGCCACGTCGTTCAACGCCTTCCACATCATGGTGGTCCTGGGGACCCTGTTTCCCCTGGTCTTCATCGCCTTTCTCTACTTCTCCTGGAAGGGAACCCTCCTTGAGCAGAAGTGGCTGCAGGTCCTGGGCCTGCCCATGATCCTGCTCGCCTTTGCCGCCCACATGGCCGGCTGGATCGTGGCCGAGGTGGGCCGCCAGCCCTGGACCATCCAGGACCTGCTGCCGGTGACCGTGGCCCGCTCCAACCTGACCACCGGCACGGTGCAGACCACGTTTTTCATGTTCGCCGTCCTGTTCACCATCCTGCTCATCGCCGAGCTGAGCATCATGGCCAAGCAGATCAGTATCGGACCGGAGGAGGGATAAGATGATTGCCAACCTCGATTACCCGACCCTGCAGCATCTCTGGTGGCTGCTCTGCTCCGTTGTGGGGGCCCTGTTTCTCTTCCTGACCTTTGTCCAGGGAGGGCAGACCCTGCTCTGGCAGGTAGCCAGGACCGAAACCGAAAAAGACCTGGTCATCAACTCCCTGGGACGCAAGTGGGAGCTGACCTTCACCACCCTGGTCCTGTTCGGCGGCGCCCTGTTCGCCGCCTTCCCCAAGTTCTATGCCACCTCGTTCGGCGGCGCCTACTGGGTCTGGGTGCTGATCCTGTTCACCTTCATCGTCCAGGCGGTGAGCTACGAGTACCGGAAAAAGCCTTTCAACGTCCTGGGGGCCCGGGTCTACGAGCTTTTCCTGTTCATCAACGGCTCGGTGGGCATCCTGCTCATCGGCGCCGCGGTGAGGACCCTCTACACCGGCGCCGACTTCCGGCTCTCGGTGTACAACTTCGTCACCTGGACCACCCCGCTGCGCGGCCTGGAGGCGGCCTTTTCCCTCTTCAACCTGTCGCTGGGCCTGTTCCTGGTCTTCAACGCCCGCACCCTGGGCGCACTCTACCTG
>WFUT01000030.1 GCA_015484845.1 Desulfobulbaceae bacterium | reverse complement strand
TTGGCCGCTGCCTGCTCGCTGGCCATGGAGACCGTGCCCATGTTGGCGCTCATCTCCTCGGTGGCCGCGGCCACGGCCGTGGCCGCGGCCACCGAGGAGATGAGCGCCAACATGGGCACGGTCTCCATGGCCAGCGAGCAGGCAGCGGCCAATGTCAACGTCGTCGCCACCGCCGTCGAGGAGATGACCTCGGCGGTACGGGAGATCTCGGCCTCCACGGACAAGGCCAACCGGATCACCGGCGAGGCGGTGGGCATCGCCAAAAGCTCGTCGGAAAAGGTCAATACCCTGGGCCAGGCGGCCCTGGAGATCTCCAAGGTCACCGAGGTGATCACCGAGATCTCGGAGCAGACCAACCTGCTGGCCCTGAATGCCACCATCGAGGCGGCCCGGGCCGGCGAGGCGGGCAAGGGCTTTGCCGTGGTGGCCAACGAGATCAAGGAACTGGCCCGGCAGACCGCCGAGGCCACCGGCGAAATCAAGCAGCGGATCGAGTCGATCCAGGCATCGACCAACGACACGGTACACGAGATCAGCCAGATCACCGAGGTGATCACCGACGTCAACGAGATCGTCTCCACCATCGCCGTGGCCGTGGAACAGCAGAATTCCACCACCTCCGATATCGCGGCCAATGTCAACGAGGCGGCCCAGGGCATCGCCGAGGTCAACGAGAACGTGGCCCAGAGCTCGGCCGTTGCCAGCGAGATCGCCCGCGACATCAGCGAGGTCAGCGAGCTTGCCGACAACTCCCGCAAGTGCAGCCACAGGGTCGAGGAGAGCGCCGGCCGGCTGAGCTCCATCGTCCAGGTGCTGCAGGAGGAGACCGGCAGGTTCAGGCTGGAACACTCTGCATGAGGCGGGCACAGGCCACGGCTGCCCCCACCCTCGCGCCAACCTCTCCGCATTTTTTCATTTTACCACCTAAATCCTGCAATTGGCAATTTTGCCGGAGATGCGAGGCACCAAGGGCGCAGACGTACAAGAATACTTCAAGCCCTTGATAACGAAGCAGATTCGGTAAAATTGCCAATCCCTGCGGGCGAGAAAATGAAGAAAAAATCCTTCACACGGCCAATGAGTAGAAAAATACGATCATGTTCGTATAATTGCTGATATTGCAAAAGGAAATTTTTTCTTCATTTTCGAAGTACAGGATGTAGGTACCATATTTCGCGTCCGGGCCCGACCAAAATCCACAGGTTCCAGGCCAGGGACCGCCATCGGTCGCCGGCCACGCACCTCCCTGTCTTCTTTTTACCGGCCCTGCCCGTTGGCGCGCGTGCCAACGGGCGGAGAATCTGGTATCCTTGCCGGCATGAAACGGGAAATCATTCACGCCCTGGAGAAGATCGTCGGCAAGGAACAGCTTGCCACATCGGACGAGGAGTGCGCCTGCTACAGTTTTGACGGCACCGGCAGGTCGTTCATCCCCGAGGCGGTGGCCTTTCCCGACTCGCCGGGCCAGGTGAGCGCCATCCTGCGGCTGGCCAACCGGCACCGCTTTCCGGTCATCCCGCGCGGCGCCGGCAGCGGCATGACCGGGGGATCCCTGCCGGTACGCGGCGGCCTGGTCCTCGCCATGGGCCGCATGAACCGGATCATCGAGATCGACGCCGCCAACATGATCGCCGTGGTGGAACCGGGCGTGATCACCGGCGAGCTGCAGGCCGGGCTCGCCGGCCATGGCCTCATGTACCCCCCGGATCCGGCCAGCCTGAAATTCTGCACCCTGGGCGGCAACGCGGCCGAGTGCGCCGGCGGTCCCAGTGCCGTCAAGTATGGTGTCACCAGGGACTATGTCATCGGCCTGGAGGTGGTCCTGCCCACCGGCGAGATCATGACAACCGGCGTGCGGACCGAAAAGGGGGTGGTGGGCTATGACCTGACCCGTCTCTTCATCGGTTCGGAGGGAACCCTGGGCGTGTTCACCAGGCTCGTTCTGCGGCTCCTGCCCCTGCCCGAGGCCGGCGAGACCTTTCTCCTCACCTTCTCCTCCCTGCGCGAGGCCACCACCCTGGTCGGCACCCTGCTCCGGGCCGGCCTGACCCCATGTACCCTGGAATACATGGACGAGACAGCCATCAGGGTGGTGCGGGACCGGATCTCCCTTGCCCTGCCCGATACAACCCGGGCCCTGCTCCTGCTCGAGTTCGATGGCAGCCGGGCCGAGGTCGCCCGCCAGCGACGGCACCTGGACCACCTCCTCAAGGGACGGAGTCTCACCTGCAGGCGGGCGGAAAATGACCGGGAAAAGGAGGAACTCTGGCAGGCCCGTCGTGCCATATCACCAGCCACCTTTGCCATCAGGCCGGACAAGATCGGCGAAGACGTGGTGGTGCCCCGTTCCAGGATTCCCGAGCTGGTGGAGTTCACCACCTCCCTGGCCCGCCGCCTCGGCCTGACCATCCTCACCTTCGGCCATGCCGGCGACGGCAACATCCACGTCAACATCATGATCGACCGCAGCGACCGCCATGAACTGGACCGCGGCCTGGCCGCCAAAAAAGAACTCTTCCAGCGGGTGCTCGAACTGGGCGGCACCCTGTCCGGTGAACACGGCATCGGCATCACCAAGTCCGCCTTCCTGCCCATGGAGATCGACCCGGTGGCCCTGGACCTGATGCAGCGACTCAAGCACCTCTTCGATCCGGCCAATATCCTCAATCCGGGCAAGATATTTCCCGCCGGCTGAGAGGAAATTGCCCCGGCGGCGAGCTCGCCTGGCAGGGAGAGCGCCAACCGGCCACCGGCCCTGCTCTTTCCGGATGCACAAAAATTTAATTGACAGGGATCACGATCCAGGATAAATTTATAGGTTTAATTAAGCATATAAGAAAAGTGCGGGGATCGACCCGCCGGCCAGCTCTGCCGCCTGCGCGCGGGGCACAGCCGGCGATATGGCGGGACCAGGTTTTCGGGTCCCGGCCCCGGCAGACCATGAAAATGCCGCTGTCGCCGTGCATCGCAGACAGCCATTTTCGGATAACTCTCAAGAAAAGGATGTGATTCTATCATGATCGAAGTAGAAGTCAGAGGCGACCTGGAGTACGCGATCCGGCAGCTGAAGAAAAAACTGCAGATTGACGGTATCAAGCGTGAGCTGAAGCGGCGTGAATACTACGAAAAGCCCAGTGTGAAGAAACGGCGCAAGGCAGCGGAAGCCCTGAGGAAACTTCGCAAGTACAACAGGATGAGAAATCGCTACTAAACTGTACCCGGTCCGGGTCGGCCAGCGGGCCGGTCCGGGCCGTTGTTCTCAGCCTTTTCCCCGCTCGGGGCGGAAGGCCCCCTGGCCGGGGAATGGAACGGGAACCTCGCCTTGAATACCCTTTCCCTCGCCGATACGGTTGAGCGGTTTCTGCAGCACCTCACCGTGCAGCGGCGCCTTGCCGCCAACACCATCCAGGCCTACGGCTCAGACCTTTCCTTTTTCCTCGCCTATCTCCAGCAGCACAGGGTCAGAACACCGGGCGAGATCCGGCTCGGCCACGTGCAGGACTTTTTTCGTCACTGCCACGACAAGGGCAACAATGCCCGCAGCAATGCCCGTCGCCTTGCCGCCCTGCGCGCCTACTTCGCCTTTCTTGTCGGCCTGGGCCTGATTGCCGCCAGCCCGGTGGCAGACATCGATCCGCCCCGTATCGGCCGCAGCCTGCCCAAGGCCCTCAACATCAGCGAGGTCAACAGGATGCTGGCCCTGCCGGCCAGGACCACGCCCCAGGTGCTGCGCAACGCCGCCATGCTCCACCTGCTCTACGCCACCGGTCTCAGGGTCTCCGAGCTCGTCACCCTGCAGGTCAAGGGGTGCAACCTCTCCGCCTGCCATGTCCGCATCGTGGGCAAGGGCAACAAGGAGCGCATGGTGCCATTTTCCGAGACAACACGGCAGCGGCTCCAGGACTACCTGGACCGTGGCCGGCCCCTGATCCTGAAGAACAGGCCGAGCCCGGATCTCTTTGTCAGCAACCGCGGCAGGGCCATGACCCGGAACCGGTTCTGGCAGATCATCGCCGGTATCGCCCGGGCCGCGGGCATCGACAGGCCGGTCAGCCCGCACATGCTGCGCCACTCCTTTGCCACCCACCTCCTGGCCGGCGGCGCCGACCTGCGCTCCGTGCAGATGATGCTGGGCCATGCCGATATCAGCACTACCCAGATCTACACCAAGGTCGATACCTCCCGCCTGAAGTCCATCCACAGCCGCTTTCATCCCAGGGGCTGAACCCTCCCCCGGGACCGCGGCACTGGGTTGCCGGCACGCCAATCGTGGAAAAAACGGGGATACCGCGGCCTGACGCAGGCGCGATCTGATCATTTACGAGAGATCGACCAGGCGGCCGGGTGCATCCTGGCCGGCCACGGCAATGCTTACGCCGACAGAGCCTGCCAGCCTGTCGCGCACCGCCTGCAGGACCAGTTCGGGCCGGTTGTTGGTCTCGCTGAGATGGGCCAGAACCAGGCTGCGCAGGGCGCCGGTGGCGAGTTCGGCGGCAAGCTCGGCGGCATCGCCGTTGGCAAGGTGCCCCTGGCCGGAGCGGACCCGCTGCTTGAGCGCCGGCGGATAGGGCCCTTCCATGAGCATCCCCGGGTCGTGGTTGGCCTCCAGGACCAGCCCCTGGCAGGAGCGCAGGTGGTGGGCAATCAGCCGCGTTACCCGGCCGGTATCGGTACAGTAGCCGAACCGGCAGCGGCCGTCCGAGATGACAAAACCCACCGGGTCGGCGGTATCGTGGGAAACGGAAAAGGGATGGACCTGCAGGTCGCCCACCACGAAGGGCTCGCCGGTGACAAACTCCCGGCAGGCCGCGATCCGGCCGAGGCGATCCGCTGCCGCCAACAGGGTGGGCCGGTTGATATGAAGGGGAAGGCCGTGCCGCCTGGACAGGATGCCCACCCCCTTGATGTGGTCGCCGTGTTCGTGCGACACCAGGATAGCGTCGAGCCCCTCGACCCGGCGTCCGATCTCGGCCAGGCGCCGGCTGACCTCGCGGCCGGAGAAACCGGCGTCGATGAGCAGGGTGGTGGTTGCCGACTCGACCAGGGTGCAGTTCCCTTTTGAACCGCTGCCCAGGACGCAGAACCTCATGGCAGGGCCCTACAGGCCCGTATGGCCGAAGCCGCCGCAGCCGCGGTCGGTCTCGTCCAGCCGGGCCACGACCTCCAGCTCGGCCTGGCAGACCGGGGCCAGTACCAGTTGCGCAATCCGGTCACCCCGCTGGATGACAAAGGGCTGCCGTCCCAGGTTGACCAGCCCGATCCGCACCTCGCCCCGGTAGTCGGCATCAATGGTGCCGGGCGCGTTGATCACCGTGATGCCGTGCCTCACCGCCAGCCCGGAGCGCGGCCGCACCTGGATCTCGTAGCCCGGCCGGATGGCGACGGCAAAACCCGATGGCACCATGGCGATATCGCCCGGCGCCAGGGTCAGCGGCTCCTCCAGGGCCGCCTGCACGTCCATGCCCGCGGCCATGGCCGAGGCATAAAATGGCAGGGCCAGGTCATGGTGGCGGCGGTCAAGCCAGGTGAAACGGACAGGGACCTTGTCCACGGGGCTACTCTTCGCCGGGCTCAAGGGCGGCCTTGCGGCTGAGCCTGATCCGGCCGCGGTTGTCGATGTCGATCACCTTGACCCGGACCATGTCGCCCTCCCTGAGGACGTCGGTCACCTTGTTGACCCGCTCCTTCTTGAGCTCGGAGATATGGACCATACCGTCGGTGCCGGGCAGGATCTGGACAAAGGCGCCAAAATCCTTGACGGTGCGGACCTCGCCCTCGTAGATCTTGCCCACCTCGGGCATGGCGGTCATCTCCTCGATCCGGGCCACCAGGGCCCTGGACTGCTCGGAATTGTTGCTGAAGATCTTGACCGTGCCATCGTCCTCCACGTCGATCTTGGAGTCGTACTCGGCGGTCATCTCGCGGATCACCTTGCCGCCGGGGCCGATGATGTCACGGATCTTGTCCGGGTGGATCTTGATGGAGATATACTTGGGCGCATACTCGGAGACCGTCTTTCGCGGCTCGCTGATGGCCTCCTCCATGCGGCCGAGGATATGGAGCCGGCCCTCCCGGGCCTGGGCCAGGGCGCGGCCCATGATCTCCCGGTCCACGCCGTTGATCTTGATATCCATCTGCAGGGAGGTGATACCCTCGCGGGTGCCCACCACCTTGAAGTCCATGTCGCCCAGGTGGTCCTCGTCGCCCAGGATATCGGTGAGGATCACCACCTTGTCATCCTCCTTGATCAGGCCCATGGCCACGCCGGAGACCGGCGCCTTGATGGGCACGCCGGCATCCATCAGGGCCAGGCTTGCGCCACAGACCGTGGCCATGGAGGAGGACCCGTTGGACTCCAGGACCTCGGAGACCACGCGGATAGTGTAGGGAAACTCGTCATCAGCCGGCAGCACGGCCTCTATGCCGCGCCGGGCCAGGGTGCCGTGGCCGATGTCGCGCCGGCTCGGCCCGCGCAGGAACCGGACCTCGCCCACGCAGAAGGGCGGGAAGTTATAGTGGAGCATGAAACGGCGGTAGACATCGCCGCCCAACCCCTCCAGGTGCTGTTCGTCGCGCTCGCTGCCCAAGGTGGCGATCACCATGGCCTGGGTCTCGCCACGGGTAAAGAGGGCCGAGCCATGGGCCCGGGGCAGAACGCCGACCTCGCACTGGATGGGCCGGACCTCGTCAAAGGCGCGGCCGTCGATCCGCTGGCCCTTGTTGACGATCCGGTCCCGCATCAGCCGTTTCTTGTAGTCGGAGAGCAGGTCCGTGACCTCGGATTCCGATTCATAGAGTTCCTCGTCGATCTGCGCCAGGACCTCCTCCTTGAGCTGGTCGTAGCGCTCGGCGCGGGCCATCTTGTCCGCGGTGGTGACCACTTCCTCCATGCCGGCGGCGGCAACTTCCTCCACCCGGGCCCGCAGGGTCTCGTTGACCTCGGGTGCCACCACCTGGCGCTTGGGCCGGCCGATCTCGTCGCGCAGCCTGTTCTGCATCTCGATCAGCGGCTGGATGCCCTGGTGGGCAAAGAAGATCGCCTCCAGGATCACATCTTCCGCCAGCTCGCCGGTGCGCCCCTCCACCATGACCACCGCGGTCTCGGTGCCGGCAACGACCAGGTTCATCTTCGACTGCTCGAGCTGGGTCCTGGTGGGGTTGAGGATATATTCGCCATCCACGTACCCCACCCGGGCCGCGGCAATGGGTCCGTTCCAGGGGATGTCGGAGATGGCCAGGGAGACCGAGGCGCCGTTCATGGCCAGGATGTCGGGATCGATCTCCTGGTCGGCGGAAAAGACCGTGATAATGACCTGGGTCTCGCTGCAGTAGCCCTTGGGAAAGAGCGGCCGCAGGGGCCGGTCGATGAGACGGCAGGTCAGGACCTCCTTCTCGCTGGGACGCCCGATCTCGCGGCGGAAGTAGCTGCCCGGGATACGGCCCGCGGCGTACATCCGCTCCTGGTACTCGATGGTCAGGGGCAGGAAGCCCATGTCCTTGGTCTTCTTCTCGGCCACCGCAGTGACCAGCACCATGGTATCACCGCAGGAGACGACCACGGCCCCGTTGGCCTGCCGGGCCATCTTGCCGGTCTCAAAGGTCATGGTGCAAGCACCGACGTCGGCTTCAACTTTCTTGTACATGAATGACTCCTGTTTCCGGATTCGCCGGATTACGATATGAGATGGTGATGGCGACCCGGAACCGACCAACACAACACAAAGAGGCACAAAGGAGGCAGGGCCCGTTGCTGGCCGACAGCCAGGCTCCCTGCAACCGGCACGGCATCCTTTGTGTCTCTGTGAGCGGTTTGATTCCAGGTCCGCCGGACAAACCAGCATGGCCGGACCAGGTTATCAGGTCACAGCCTCAACAAACCATGAAAATGGACAGCAGCCATTCCGTGACACCGCGAAGCGGTGTCACGAGGTTGAGATTTCTGGCTGCTGTTTCCTGTCCTTCCGATACGCTTACTTGCGGATACCAAGTTCCTTGATCAGGGCGCGGTACTTGGTGATGTCCCTTTTCTTCAGGTACTTGAGCAGGCTGCGGCGCTGGCCGACCAGCTTGAGCAGGCCGCGGCGCGAGTGGTGATCCTTGGGATGGGTCTTGAAATGCTCTGTCAGGTACGCGATCCGCTCGGAGAGCAGGGCGATCTGCACCTCGCAGGAGCCGGTATCGGTATCGTGGGTCTTGAACTTTTCGATGATCTCTTTCTTCTTTTCTGCTGTCTGTGCCACAGTGCACCTCCTGGTACGTGTTCCTTCTGCTGCCAGGGAAGCCTTTTTACCCTCAGCCTCCGCTGGAGTCTGGATACGGCCGTTTCTCGCTCCGGGCCAGAGGGGATGGCCCGGGAAACGGCAAAAACAACATGCCGGCGCCTCTTTCCGGCGACCGGGCATGGTACAACAACCTTCTTTAGCCTAACACTTCTCCACCGCCTCCTCAACCGGAATCATACCGGAGAGCAGGTGTTCAAGACCGTTCTCCGCAAAGAGGAGCTCGCCGTCCACGCACTGCTCCACCGAGAAGCATCCGCTGGCGGTGCGTCGCAACTCGAGCAGGTGGGCGCCGCAGCCGAGCCTGGCCCCGATCTCGGCGGCCAGCACCCGGATATAGGTGCCGCGACTGCAGGAGACCGTGATGTCGAGCCGGGCCAGTACCGGGTCATAGCCCAGGCAGTCGATGCGGTGGATCTGCACCGGCCGTGGCTCCTTGCTGATGACGATTCCCTGCCGGGCATAGTGGTACAGGGGCTTGCCCTTGTACTTGGCCGCGGAATAGGGTGGCGGCGCCTGCATGCGGGTGCCGACGAACTCCGCCAGGCAGGCTTCGATCTCCGCCCCGGACAGGGCTGGCACCGGGGCCCGGGCAGTGATGCGGCCCTCGGGATCCTGGGTCTCGGTCTCCACGCCGAGCTGGAGCAGGGCCCGGTACTCCTTGCGGCCGGACATGAACCGGTCGATGTGGCGCGTGGCCGGCCTGCCGGCACACAGGATCAGCACGCCGGTGGCAAAGGGATCCAGGGTCCCGGCATGGCCGACCTTTTTGATCCCGAGCAGGTAGCGGACGCGGCGCACCACCCCGAAGGAGGTCATGCCCCGCGGCTTGTCCACGGGAAAGACCCCGGCCACGAATTCCCGGCCGTTGCCCCGTACCGCCTCTCCTGTCACGGCGACTGTCCCAGCTCCTTCTCCAGGACCGGGATCAGCATGTCCCGCACCGCGTCCAGGCCGTGGCCGGGCACACGGAAACCGCTGGCATTGCGGTGACCGCCGCCGCCGAACCGGGCCGCGACCCTGGAGACGTCGCAACCGCCCTTGGCCCGCAGGCTCACGGACACGATCTCGCCCTTTTCCTTGAGAAAGACCGCCACCTGCACCGTGTGCACGGCCCGGGGAAGATTGATGAAGTTCTCCGTATCCTCCATGGTGGCGCCGGTGGCGCGGAGCATCTCCTCTGTCACCCGGATCACCGCGATCCGGTTGTTGTCATACAGTTCCAGGGTGGCCAGCACCCGCTGCAGGAGGCGCAGCCGACCCACGGAATAGTTGTCAAACAGCCTGTCCGCCATGACATCGGGCCGCACGCCGAGGGCAACGAGCTCCCCGGCCACGGCAAAGGTATGGCTGGAGGTGGAATCGTAGCGGAACGAACCGGTGTCCGTGACAATGGCCGTGTAAAGGCAGGTGGCGCAATCGGGCGTGATCTCCCGGCCCAGGGCCCGGGCCAGGTCAAAGATCATCTCGCCGGTGGAGGAGCGGTCCGGCTCGATCCAGGCCAGGTCACCGAAGCCGTTGTTGCCCCGGTGGTGATCTATGACGGCAAAGGGATGTATCGCCGCCAGGATGCGGCCGCTGCCGCCCAGCCGCTGTTGATCGCCGCAGTCGAGACTGACGGAGAGGATATCGCCGGCCGCCTTTTCGGCAAAACGCCGTACCTGGTCTATGTCCGTCACCACCCGCTCGCTGCCGGGCAGGAAACGGTAGAGACGCGGCACCGGGTCCTCCAGAAAGCACAGGACGTTCCTGCCCATTCCCCGCAGGATGTCGGCCAGGCCGAACAGTGAGCCCAGGGCATCGCCGTCCGGGTTGACATGGGTGGCCAGGACCGCGCAGGACCGGCTGCGGATGGCAGCGAGCAGGTCCTCAGGAACCGGGCGCATCGCCTTCCCTCTCCTGTTCAAGCTGGCGCAGCAGCTCGTCGATCCGCTCGATCTCGTCATTGCTGCTGTCGTAGAAGAAGCTGAGCGACGGCGTGTAGCGCAGGTTCAGGGTCCGCGCCAGGTGGGTGCGGAAAAAACCCCGCGCCCGTTCCATGCCCTTTATCGCCGCCCGGTGGCTTGTTCCGGCAGGCACCAGGAAAAAAATCCGGGCCAGCTTGAGATCCGGGCTCATGACCACCCGGGAGATGGTCACCCGGGCCAGGCGCGGGTCGCGCACCTCCCGCAGGAGCAGGACCGACAGTTCATTCTTGATGGCCTCGGAGACGCGCTCAGGCCGTGAACTCCTGGGCCGCCCCAGTCCGGGCAGGGTGAAATCAAATTCCATGGCGCCGGCAATCAGAGGGTTGCCTCCACTTCATCAAGCACATAGGCCTCCAGGGTATCGCCCACCTTGATGTCGTTGAAATTCTCGACCCCGATACCGCATTCGTAGCCGGCCACGACCTCCCGGACATCATCCTTGAAGCGCCGCAGCGACCTGATGGTGCCGTTGTAGACCACCACGCCGTCCCGGAGAACGCGCACCTTGGCGTTGCGCTCGATCTTGCCGTCGATGACAAAGCAGCCGGCCACGGTGCCCACCTTGGGCACCTGGAAGGTCTCGCGGACCTCGGCCGTGCCGATGACCCGTTCCTCGTAGGTGGGCTCGAGCATGCCGACCATGGCCTTCTCGATATCCTCCAGGGCATGGTAGATGACATCGTAGGAGCGGACATCCACCTGCTCCCGTTCCGCCACCTCCTTGACCTTGACCGAGGGCCGGACATTGAAACCGATGATGATGGCGTCCGAGGCCGCGGCCAGGTGGACGTCGTTCTCGGTGATGGAGCCGGTGCCCTCGTGCAGGACCCGGACCCGGATCTCGTCGGTGGAGAGTTTCTCCGCCGCCTGGCCGAATGCCTGCAGTGTTCCCTGCACGTCGGCCCGCAGCACGACCCGCAGCTCCTTGACCTCCTGCTCGGCCATTTTCTCGAACAGGTTGTCCAGGGACACCTTGGAGGCGGCGGCCAGCTCGGTCTCGCGCGCCTTGAGCTGCCGGGACTGGGCCAGGGCCTTGGCCATCTTCTCGTCGGCCAGGACAACGAACTCGTCGCCGGCCTCGGGCACGCCGGTGAGCCCCTGCACCTCCACCGGGATGGAGGGGCCGGCCTCCTGGACCCGCTCGCCGCGGTCGTTGATCAGCATCCGTACCTTGCCGTTGTACATGCCGGCGACAAAGAAATCGCCCACGTGCAGGGTGCCTTCCTGGACCAGGACCGTGGCCACGGGTCCGCGCCCCTTGTGGAGCTGGGCCTCGATGACCGTACCCCGGGCCCGCCGGTCGGGATCCGCCTTCAGCTCCAGGATCTCGGCCAAAAGCTGCGTCTGTTCGAGCAGGTTCTCGATGCCGATGCCCTTCTTGGCCGAGGTCTCGCAGTAGATGGTGTCACCGCCCCAGTCCTCCGGAATAAGGCCGAAATCACCCAGCTCCCGCTTGACCCGTTCCGGGTCGGCATTGTCCTTGTCGATCTTGTTGACCGCCACGACGATGGGCACGTCAGCGGCCTTGGCATGGGCGATGGCCTCCTTGGTCTGGTCCATGACGCCGTCGTCGGCCGCCACCACCAGGATAACGATATCGGTCACCTTGGCGCCGCGGGAGCGCATCTCGGTGAAGGCGGCATGACCGGGCGTGTCAACAAAGGTCAGGTCGCCCGACGGCGCCTGCACGTGGTAGGCACCGATGTGCTGGGTGATGCCGCCGGCCTCGCCCTCCGCGACGTCGGTCTTGCGGATGGCGTCCAGGATCGAGGTCTTGCCATGATCGACATGGCCCATGACCGTGATCACCGGCGGCCGCGGCACCGGCTCGCCGCCCTTCTCGTTTTCCATCTCCTGGAGAGCGGCCACCTCCAGCTCCTCGGTCATGGCCTGCTCGACCTCGTAGCCGAAGTCAGCGGCCACCAGGGTGGCGGTATCAACGTCAAGGGCCTGGTTCAGGGTGGCCATGACACCGAGCCCCATCAGCTTGGCGATCACCTCGCTGGCCTTGACGCCCATGCGCTTGGCGAGATCGCCGACACTGATGGTCTCCACCACCTTGATCCGCTTCTTGATGGCCTTGGTCTCGGCCACCACCTGCTGCCGGGCCCGCTCCTTGCGGGCGGCGTCTTTCTTCTTCCGTCCCCGGCGCGGCCGCATGAACTCGACATCGCCATGGGTGAAATCGATCCGGCGCCGTCCCTTGCGACCGGTCTTGCCAACCCTGCGCGCGTGCTCGCTGTCGCCGTTGCCGATGGCCACCACCCGCTTGCCCTTCTTGCGGCTCTTGCCGCCGACCCTGCCGGGCTCGGCCGGGGGAAGCGGGCCCACGCCCACGGGCTGGGGCCGTCCCGGTCGGGCGGGCCGCCGGACAGGCCGGGACTTTCTCTCCGGCACCGTGATCTCCACCCGGCCCACCACCTTGGCAAGCCCCTTGGGACGCTTCACCGCCGCGCTCTCTTTCGCCTCCGGTGCCGGCTGCTCCGGCTGCCCTGCCTCGGCCTGCCCTTCCTCGGCCTGTTCCGGCCCTGCGGCCGCGGCCTCGACATCCCCGGCCTCACCGGCCGCCCCGGTCCCGGCCTCACCGGCCTCCGGCGGCGCCCCGGCCTCGCCGGCGGCAGCGACCTCTTCGGCAGCGCCCTGCCCGGCGGCCGTCACCTCTTCCGGCGCCGCCTGTTCTTCGCCGGCGGCAACAGGCTGTTGTGCCGCCTCCCGGATTTCGGCGGCAGCCTCTTCGGCAGCGGCCTCTTCCTGTTCCAGGGCCTCCTCGCGCCGGGCGGCCTCCTCCTTCTGGGCCTTGGAACGCCGACGGACCACGGTGGCCGGCCTGCGGCGCACCACCGTGGAGCGTTTCTTCACGGTGGCGCGCTTTGACGACATCCCGGTCACCGCTTCGTTCAACACCTTGCGGCGGATATCCGCCGCCATGTCGTCGTCAACGGTCGAGCTGTGGCTCTTGATGGGATACCCCATCGCTATCAGCTTGTCGGCCAGTTCCTTGCTCTTGACACCGGCTTCCTTTGCCAGCTCGTATATACGGACCCTGCTCATCAAATACTCCTGTCCTCGTTACTCGTCAGGCCTGTAGGCGAAACGCCAACCTCTGTACCTTCCTGTTTCTCATAAACCGCTGCCGGCATGTATCGTCTGCACAACAGTAGGCGCCACGGCCGCCCATGGTCTGCTCCGGATCCTCGATCACCCTGCCCTGGCGGTAGACCAGCCGGACCAGCTCCCGTTTCGGTGCCCTGCGACCGCATCCCCGGCATGTCCTGATCGGAACATGTCCCCGTCGCATCAGTCCCCGTCGTTTCCTTCTCCACTCTCCGGCCCGCTCTCTTGCGCAGCGCCCTCCGGCGCTCCGGCGTCGTCCGTTGTCTCCTGCCCGGTCGGCTCATCGCCGCCGCTCTCCGGTCCCTCCTCCGGGGCAGTGGCCGCCTCCCCTTCCCCTGCCGGGGTCCCGGTCTCCGGCGAGCCGTTGCCGGCAGCGGCGGACGAGGCCCCCGGCCCGGCTTCGGCATCCGCCGCACCGGCGGCGTCACTGCTCCCCTCCTCCTCCACGGCAGCAGGTGGTGCGAAAAGGGCCTCGGCCTCGCTCATCGGCACCTCCACGGTGGCCGCGAGTTCCTTCATGGTCTCGGCCCGCTCCGGATCGATGCGGCCGATCTCCGCCAGCTTCTCGGTCTCGGTCGCGGACAGGACCGCGGCCGAGGTGATACCGGCGGCAAAGAGACGGTCGGCCAGGTTCTCGTCAATGCCCTCCACGGCAAGCAGGCTCTGGTACCCCTTGTCCTCCAGGTTGGCGTAGCGCGACTCGCTCTTGACATCGATCCGCCAGCCCAGCAGGCGCGAGGCCAGGCGGACATTCTGGCCCTGGCGACCAATGGCCAGCGAGAGCTGGTCATCGGGCACCACCACCAGGAGCGACTTGTTCTCCTCGTCGACAATGACCATGGAGACATCGGCCGGCGCCAGGGCGTTGTAGACATACTTGGCCGGGTCCGGGCTCCAGGGCACGATATCGATGCGCTCGCCCTGCAGCTCCTGGACCACGTTCTGAACCCGCGACCCCTTCAGGCCGACACAGGCGCCCACCGGATCGACATCCGACTCGATGGAGACCACGGCGATCTTGGCCCGGAAACCGGGCTCCCGGCTGGCGCCCTTGATCTTGACGATCCCCTCGGCGATCTCGGGGACTTCCATCTCGAACAGCTTGATCAGGAACTCGTTGCTGGTCCGGTCAAGGATCAGCTGGGCGTCGCGCGTGTCCTGGCGCACCTCCTTGAGATAGGCCCGGATGCGGTCGCCCTGCTTGAAGGAGCGCTTGGGGATCTGGCCCTCGCGCGGCAGGACGGCGTCGGTCCGGCCCAGGTTGACGATCATGTTGCCGCGCTCGAAACGCTGGACAATGCCGTTGACAATGGTGCCCTCGCGGTCCCGGAACAGGTCGTAGATCACCTCGCGCTCCGCGTCCCGCATGCGATGGATGATCACCTGCTTGGCTGACTGGGCGGCAATGCGGCCGAGATCGGCGATGGTGTCCATCTTCTCGCCAAGATCGTCTTCGAGCTCGACCTCCGGGTCCAGTTTCCTGGCCTCTTCCAGGGAGATCTCGGTCTCCTCGTCAAAGACCTCCTCGACCACGGTCCGGTACTGGAAGACCTCAATTTCACCAAGTTCCTCGTTGAACTGCACCTCGATATCACGGCGGCTGCCATACTTTTTCCTGACCGCTGAACGGACAGCCTCCTCGATGGCGTCAATGAGCAGGGAACGGTCAATCCCCTTGTCCCGGCATATCTGATCGAGAATCCGTTTTAAATTTTCCGTACCAGTCATCCTTTTCACTCCAGCTCCGGCGACCGGGACCCGTGCCCCGGCAGCCCAGCTCCTCTTGCAGCCCGCGGTATCCCCTTACAGGGCAAGGCGGGCCCTGGAAATCATGTTCAGTGCAAACCGCTGTTCCCGACCGTCAACCAGGAGCAGCACGGTCTCTTCCTCGATCCCGGCAAGCGTGCCGACAAAGACCCTCTGCTCACCCACCGGCTCCTTCAACTTGATCCTGGCCTTGCGGCCGCTGAAGCGCTCGAAATCCCGCCGCCGTTTCAACGGCCGCTCCAGGCCGGGCGAAGAGACCTCGAGGTGGTAGCTGTGCTCGATGAGGTCCTCCACCTCCAGGTAGGCGCTGATCTCGCGGCTGACGTCGGCGCAGTCGTCGATGGTGACACCGCCCTCCTTGTCGATGAAGAGGCGCAGCACCCAGCCATGGGCCTCGGGCCGGAACTGGATCTCGACAAGCTCCAGGCCCCGTTCGGCGAGCACGGGCTCGGCAAACTCCTGTATGGTTCCGATTATTCTGTCTGTTCCCGAACTCACGGCCTGTCCCGGTTCACGACCACCCATGAAACACCGATCCTGCTCTTCGAAAATGGAGAAAAATTTTTCTTCTGTCGCATCGCCAGGCGCCCCCTGCCATTGGCAGATGAACCGGCAGGACTGGACCAGGTTTCCGGCTCACAGCCACAACACGCCATGAAAACAGCGGCATGGGCACTCAACCTTTCCTCGACCCCGCCGCAGGCGGAAACCGGACCGGCTCCTGCTTCCTGCAAAAAAAGGCAATAAAAAAAGCGGGCAAAGCCCACTTTTCCGTACACCGGTCACCCCGGTGTATGATCCACAGTCCCGATCGATCGGCAGCCGGCCGCCAGACCAGGACATGCGTTGCGTCTCGACGCGTGGAGCGGGCAACGGGGCTCGAACCCGCGACCCCAAGCTTGGGAAGCTTGTGCTCTGCCAACTGAGCTACACCCGCCCGCCATTTCCTGCAAACCGAAAATCGTCCGGGACGAAGCGCTCTGTCCGCGATGATTTTCATCAACCGGTGTGGCCGTGGTCCGATGCCAGACCAGACCACTTTAGTTAGAGAAAGTAATGATAATTGGAAAAAGTTAATTTGTCAAGCAACAACACACCGATGGCCGGTCGGCCACCAGGCAGCCTCCCTGCACGGCTGCAGGCCGCCCCGGGGCAGGCGGACGGCACGGCCTGAAAAAAAACTCGTCAGGCTCCGCGGTATCTTGCCATGGCCGCCTCCAGGGCCTGGCAGGAGGGCTGGCTCCAACAGACCAGGTACACCTTCTCCGGCAGGGAGTGGCTGGCGAGAAAGGCGTGGATCGTCCGCAGGGCAACGGCTGCGGCCAGGTCGGCGGGAAAACCGTAGGCGCCGGTGCTGATGGCGGGAAAGGCGATGGTGCCGATGGAGTGTTCCGCCGCCAGGGCCAGGCTGTTGCGGTAGCAGGAAGCGAGCAGTTTCTCCTCGCCCCGGCCGCCGCCGCGCCAGACAGGCCCCACCGTATGGATGACATACCGGGCCCGGAGACCATGGCCGCCGGTTATCCTGGCCTCGCCGGTGGGACAGCCGCCAAGGCGGCGGCACTCTTCGGCAAGACCGGGCCCGGCCGCCCGGTGGATGGCACCGTCCACGCCGCCGCCGCCCATGAGCGAGCTGTTGGCCGCATTGACGATGGCATCAACGTCCAGGCGGGTGATATCCCCCTGCCGGATCTCGATCCTCCCTGTCATTGTCCCCCCTCCTTCGCCGATCAGGCTCGCAGCAGGCCTCCTGTTCACTTTGGCACCGATCTACCACGCATCGCGGCAAGCAACAACGAAAAAAAGAAAAGGAACCGGAAGATCAAAATGTTATGCCCGGACAAAAAATATGTTGTCCCGCATCGGCGCAAGGCGGTATCATGTGCCGGCAGCCGCCGACCGCCGCCATGTGCCGCAAACCCCCTGACCGGCTTCCTCTGCGGTCCTTGCCACTCCCTTTCCCATCTCCCGCAGGAGTTGCACCATGCAGACAGACACCGCCCTCGCCATCGCCCTGGTGGTTCTTGCCGGGACACTCTGCCAGTGGTTTGCCTGGCGGGTCAGGCTGCCGGCAATCCTCTTCCTCCTGCTGGCGGGCATCCTGGCCGGCCCGGTGACCGGCTGGCTCGACCCGGACCGGCTGTTCGGCAACCTCCTCTTCCCCTTCATCTCGCTGTCAGTGGCCATCATCCTGTTCGAAGGCAGCCTCTCCCTGCGCTTCCACCAGATCGCCGGCCTGCGCCGGGTGGTGCGCAACCTGGTCTCCCTGGGAGTCGCGGTCACCTGGCTCATCACCACCCTGGTCACCCGGTGGGCCCTGGGGTTCTCCTGGCAGCTCTCGTTTCTCTTTGGCGCCATCACCGTGGTCACCGGCCCCACGGTCATCGTGCCCCTGCTCCGCACCGTGCGCCCCACCGCGGCGGTGGCCAACGTGCTGCGCTGGGAGGGCATTGTCATCGACCCGGTGGGCGCCACCCTTGCCGTACTGGTCTATGAGTTCATCCTGGCCGGCAGCGGCGGCGCGGCCCTGGGCTCCACCGTGACCGCCTTTGCCAGGATCGTCGTGATCGGCCTCTGTATCGGCATCGGTGCGGGTTACCTGTACGGCATCGTCCTGCGCCGCCACTGGCTGCCCGAGTATCTCCACAACGTGGCCACCCTGGCCCTGGTCATCACCGTGTTCACGCTCTGCAACCACCTCCACCACGAGTCGGGACTGCTGGCGGTCACGGCCCTGGGGATCTGGCTGGCCAACATGAAGGACGTGCACGTGGAGGAGATCCTCGACTTCAAGGAATCCTTGAGCGTGCTCCTGATCTCGGTCCTGTTCATTGTCCTGGCCTCGCGCCTCGACTTCAGCGACCTCAGCCGCCTGGGCTGGCCCGCGGTCCTGGTCTTCCTGGCCATCCAGTTCCTGGCCCGGCCCCTGGGGGTCATGATCTCGGCCCTGGGCTCCGGCCTGAGCTGGCCCGAACGGCATCTTCTCTCCTGGATCGCACCCCGGGGAATCGTGGCCGCAGCCATCTCGGCCCTGTTCGCCCTGCGCCTCGAGCAGGCCGGTTACAGCCAGGCGCCGCTCCTGGTGCCGCTGACCTTCATGGTCATCATCGCCACGGTGGTCCTGCAGAGCTCCACGGCCGGGTTCATCGCCCGCGCCCTCGGCGTCTCCGAGCACGATCCCAGGGGCGTCCTGATCATCGGCGCCAATCACGTGGCCATCGCCCTGGCCCGCAGCCTGCTCGAGGCCGGTTTCCGCCCCCTGCTCATCGATACCAGCCTCAACCGGATACAACGGGCCCAACAGGCCGGCCTGCAGACCTTTTTCGGCAACCCGGTATCCGAACAGGCCGACCGGCAACTCGACCTGGTGGGCATGGGCCGGATGCTCGCCCTCTCGGCGCACGGTTCCCTCAACACCCTTGCCTGCATGCACTACCGGATGGAGTTCGGCGCCCTCGCGGTCTACACCCTCCAGACCGCCGACGAAAAAGAGCTGTCCGAACAGCACCGGGCAGCGCCCCACCTGGCCGGCAAGATCCTGTTCGGCAGGGACGTCACCTTCTCCAGCCTCTCCGCCCTCCTGGCCCGGGGCTGGCATCCCCGGGCGGACAAGATCTCCGATGACCACGACCTTGCGGCCTCCCTGCGAAAGGACGGGATCATCCCCCTGTTCGCGGTGTCTGCCAGGGGCACACTCCATATCTTCACGGCAGAAGATCGGCCCGAGCCGCAGCCCGGCTGGACAGTGATCTCCCTGGTGCCGGCCACCTCGGACACCGCACCGGCGACCGTCTGAAAACAATGTCCCTGCCCCGGCGGCAGACAACTCTTTTTCCGGGACCATGGAAGGTCTTCCGGATATACTGGACAGATGCAGCAGACACTCTCCCTTCTCATACTCCTGGCCGCGGGCTACCTGCTCCGCCGGCTCCCCATCTTTCCGGCGGACACCGACCGCAGCCTCAACCTCTATGTGATCTACATCGCCCTGCCGGCCCTGATCCTGCGCCAGGTGCCGGGACTGAGCTTTTCCAGGGCCATGCTCACGCCGGTGCTCATGCCCTGGCTGGTGGTCCTCTGCTCCAGCCTCCTGACCCTTCTTCTCTGCCGCCTGCTCCGCTGCTCCCGGGAGACCACCGGCGCCCTGCTCCTGGTGGTGCCCCTGGGCAACACCTCGTTTCTCGGTATCCCCATGGTAGAGCAGTTCTTCGGCCGCAACGCGGTCTCCTGGGCCATCCTCTACGACCAGTTCGGCTCCTTTCTTGCCCTTGCCACCTATGGCACCCTGATCCTTGCCATCTACGGCGGCTCCAGCATAACCCTGGCCGGTGTCCTGCGCAGGATCTTCCTGTTTCCGCCCTTTATCGCCCTGCTCGCCGCCACCCTGCTGCCGGTACAGGAGCTACTGCATCCCCTGGACAAGGCCCTGTCCCTGGCCGCAGGCTCCCTGGTACCGGTGGTCCTGGTGGCCATCGGCTTCCAGATGCGCCTTCTCCTGCCGGCGGCCGACCTGCTGCCCTTTGCCGCCGGTCTCCTGGTGCGGCTGCTGGTGATACCGCTGCTCTTTCTCTTCCTGTGCCGGATCCTGGGCCTGGAGGGCACAGCGGTGAGGGTCTCGCTGTTCGAGACCGCCATGCCGCCCATGGTCACGGCCGGCGCCCTGGCCTCCATCGCCGGCCTCAACCCCCGGCTCACCTCGGCCATGGTCGGCTTCGGTATCCTTTTCTCCTTCGCCACCCTGCCGTTCATCTTCCGGCTCATGCACTGACACACACCACCCTGCCATGAAAACACCCGAGCCTGCCGCAATCACCCTGGTCCCCGGTCCCGGACCATCCGCCCCGTTCACCAGCCTGCTCCAGCGCGGCTTCCTCCTGCCCTGCCACCAGGCGGTGACCATCGCCGGCCTGCTCCGGGACCTCCCCGGCCTTGACCGGAGCTATCTCGAAAGCACGGCCCAGACCATCTTTGTCAACTCCACGGCCGTGGATTCCATCGGCCATATCCTCCTTCCCGGCGATACCGTGGCCCTGTCCGGCGCCATGCCCGGCCTGGCCGGGGCCATCTTCCGCCGCGGCGGCCGGCACCGCTGCCTGCGCAGCACGGCCCACCCCCTTCCGCCCGGACCATTGCCGGACGAACGGTTCGTCACCATCAAGCTGTTCAACCGCATCGCCGCCGAACGGGGCAAGGCCATCCTGACCCGGGGCATCCTGGTCCGGGGCCATGTCCTGGCCCGGTTCCTGGAATCGCGGCAGGCACACATCCGGACCCGGATCAGGACGATCCGTATCCGCGACCGGCGGGCCGACTTCCGGGAGCTGCTGACCCTGGCCCGCAACACGCCCCTGCTGCACCTGCGCCTGGACAGGACATACCATTAATTTTACCCTGACCCCCCAATCGAGCCCATGGAGATCATCACCACCCACCTCAATGCCGACTTTGACGGCCTGGCCGCCATGGTGGCCGCAAAGAGGCTCTACCCCGAGGCGCAGCTGGTCTTTTCCGGCTCGCAGGAGAAGAACCTGCGCGCCTTCCTGGCCGAGGAATTTCGTAATATCTACGAGTTCAAGAAGATCAAGCACATCGATCTCAAGAAGGTCAGGCGGCTGATCGTGGTCGATACCCGCCAGCCCGGCCGCATCGACCGGCTGCAGGAGTGCCTGCGCAATCCCGGCCTGGAGCTGCACCTCTATGACCACCATCCCGATGCGCCCGGCGACATGCACGGCACACTCGAGGTGGTGGAGCCGGTGGGCTCCACGGCCACCATCTTCACCGACCTGTTCCGGGAACGGGGTATCGTCCCCTCCGCGGACGAGGCCACCCTCATGGCGCTGGGTATCTACGAGGACACCGGCTCCTTTCTCTTCTCCACCACCACGCCGCGCGACCTGGCCGCGGCCTCCTGGCTCCTGGAACACGGCGCCAACCTGGACATCGTGGGCCAGTTCGTCTCGCACGAGCTCTCGTCGGAACAGGTGGAGCTGCTGGGCAAGCTGCTGAAGAACGCCACCTCCTATTCGATCCAGTCGGTGGAGGTGGTGGTGACCAAGCTGACCATGCCCCACTACGTGGACGACTTCGCGGTCATTGTCCGCCGCCTGATGGTCATGGAGAACATCGACGTCCTCTTTGCCCTGCTCTGCATGGGCGAACGGATCTACCTCATCGCCCGCAGCCGGATCCCGGAGGTCAACGTGGGCGCCATTGCCCGCGACTTCGGCGGCGGCGGCCATGCCGCGGCCGCCTCGGCCACGGTGCGTAACATGACCCTGATCCAGGCCGAGGAAAAGCTGATCCACCTCCTGCACCGCCACATCCGGCCCCGGGCCGTGGCCCGGGAACTGATGTCCTCGCCGGTGATCGCGGTGACACCGGAGATCACCATCAGCGAGGCCAACACCCTGCTGACCCGCTACAACGTCACGGTCCTGCCCGTGGTCACCACCCCGGCGGACCGGGAGAACAACACCAATCCCCGCGGTCTGCAGGGGATCATCTCGCGCCGGGTGGTGGAGAAGGCCATCTTCCACAAGCTGGGCCACCTGCCCGTGGGCGACTACATGACCACCGAGATCGCCACCCTGCCCGAGACCGCCACCCTGGCCGACATCCAGGAGCTGATCATCGAGCATCGGCAGCGGTTGATCCCGGTGGTCCGGGGCGAGGAGATCCTGGGCGTGATCACCCGCACCGACCTCCTCAACCTCCTGGTCAATGATCCCTCCAACCTGCCCAAGGACCTGCTCCAGGAGGACGAGCATCCCTCGGTGGAACGGACCCGCAACCTGAGCAGCCTGATCAGCGAGGGCCTGAGCCGGGAGATCGTCCAGCTCCTGCGCGAGGCCGGCGAGACCGCGGCCGAGCTGGGGGTGAATGCCTACGTGGTGGGGGGTTTTGTCCGCGACCTGCTCCTGCGCATCCGCAACCTGGACATCGACATCGTCATCGAGGGCAACGGCATCCGGTTCGCCAGGGAGTTCGCCCGCCGCAGGCAGGCCCAGGTACGGACCCACGAGAAATTCGGCACCGCCACGGTGATCCTGCCCGACACCATGCGCGTCGACGTGGCCACGGCGCGGCTGGAGTACTACGAGTACCCGGCCGCCATCCCCACGGTGGAACTCAGTTCCATCAAGCTGGACCTCTTCCGCCGCGACTTCACCATCAACGCCATGGCCATCCATCTCAACCCGGACCGGTTCGGCACCCTGGTCGACTTCTTCAACAGCCAGAACGATCTCAAGGAGCGGAGGATCAATGTCCTGCACAACCTGAGCTTTGTCGAGGACCCCACCCGCATCTTCCGGGCCATCCGCTTCGAGCAGCGGCTGGACTTCCGCATCACCCGGCACACCGAGAAACTGATGAAGAACGCGGTGCGGATGAACCTGTTCAACCGCTTCTCCGGGCCCCGTTTCTTCACCGAGCTCAAGATCATCCTCGCCGAGGACAATCCCATCCCGGCCCTGCGCCGCATGGCCGACTTTGATCTCTTCCCCTTCCTCTGGCCCGACCTGCGTCCCAACCTGAAGATCGACCGCCGCTTCATCCACGTCCTGACCCAGGCCGGCAAGGCCATCTCCTGGTTCAAGCTGCTCTACCTCAAGGAGCGGTGCGAGCCCTGGATAGTCTACATCCTGGCCATCATGAGCAGATCACGGGTGCGGGAGCTGCTGAACTTCTGCGATCGGTTCGAGGTGCCCAAAAAGCAGAAAAAGCTGCTGGTCCGCCAGAAGACCGAGGTGGAGCGGATCGCCCACGACATGCTGCGCAGGCCATTCATGAAGCCCAGCGAGATCTACTGGCTGCTCTCGGAGCTGGAGAACGAGGGGCTGCTCTATCTCATGGCCATTGCCCGCAAGAAGTATATCCAGAAAGCGGTCTCCCAGTTCGTCACCACCCTGCGCAACGTGGAGCCGCTGATCAACGGCCGCGACCTGCAGGAGCTGGGCTACCGGCCGGGGCCGGAGTTCCGGACCATGATCAACCACATCATCGAGCTGCAGCTCAACGGCGTGGTCACCAGCCGCGGCCAGGCCCTGGAGCTGGTACAAAAGGAGTATCCCCTTGCGCCGGGCAGGGAATAAAACGGGGCACCCCGTGCCGGAGCAAAAAATCATGCAAAAACAAGAGAAAAATGATAAAGACCGGCTGAATTCCCGCCAACATGACGGCCAGATTTATCATTCTGGCAGGCCCGGCGGACCTGGAAGAGACAACTTTCTCTCGATTTTTATTGTTTTCTTCTTATCGTGTCTGGTACATGCTGTTCTCCTGCGACCCCCGCGGCCGGGAGATGTCCCGGAGACCGGGGCACTGCCTCTTCAGACCTCTGACCCCCAACGTGTTCAATGGATATCAATCATCTCATACAGCAACTGGTCATCCTGGCCCCGCCCTTTCTCTTTGCCCTGACCTTCCACGAGCTGGCCCACGGCATCGTTGCCTACCATCTCGGTGACCCAACGGCAAAGAACGCCGGCCGCCTGACCCTGAACCCGATCAAGCACCTCGACCCCCTGGGCGTGATCGCCTTTGTCATCATGAAGATCGGCTGGGCCAAGCCGGTGCCGGTCAACCCGGCCTTTTTCAAAGACCCGCAGAAAGGGATGCTCCTGGTGGCCCTGGCCGGCCCGGCCGCCAATGTCGTCCTGGCCGTTGCCAGCGCCATCCTGGCCAAGTTCCTGGTCATGCTGCCGGTGATCCCGGTCTTCATCCTCAGGCCGCTGGTGGGCATGCTGGTGGCCAGCGTCTGGATCAACATCATGCTGGCGGTCTTCAACTGCCTGCCCATCCCGCCCCTGGACGGCTCCCGGGTCCTGATGGGCGTGCTGCCCCCGGCCACCGCCCGCAGCTATGCCCGGCTTGAGCCCTTCGGCTTCATCCTCCTGCTGGTCCTCTTCTACACCGGCATCATTCCCCGGCTGATCATGCCCATCATCAGTTTTGCCAATACCCTCCTCCTCGGCTGACCGGCACCCGCCCCGCCCTTTGCCGTAAACGACAAGACCGGTCCGCGGAACGGACCGGTCTTGTCCAGGACAGGGGGGATCTGCCGCAGGGGCGATCAGAAGCTGTAGCTTGCACCCACGGTGAACAGGTGGGCCCCGATATGGTCAAAGCTGCCGTCGACCATGCTGTTGGCCACTGTCCGTTTCTCCTTGTCGTCATAGAGATAGGCGATGCCGATATTCAGGTTGCGGGTGGCCTGGTAGCGGAGCCCCACCGAGTACAGCCTGGCGTCCGCATCCGGCAGGTCAAAGCCCATGGTGGCATCGGGGATGGGATTGTCGTCAATGGCGAAACCGGCCATGAGGACAAAGGAATTTTTCATGTCATAGGAGACGCTGATCCGCCAGGTATCGGTATCCTCCCAGTCCTTGGCCTTGGGATTGTCAAAGGCGCCGATGAGATAGGGATTGCCCAGCGAGACCGGGTAGGAGAAATCCAGGGTATCGTAGGACGACCAGAAGGTCCGGTCGTATTCCAGCTCCACGGTCAGCTGGTCAAAGAAGGTGTAGGAGCCGGCCACGGCCAGGACCGCCGGCAGCGGCACGGTGACATCGGCGGATCCCGAGTAGGCAGAGGGACCGGCCGAGGTGGCGAGATCGGCGTGGCCCTCCAGGTTGAGATCCACCTTTGAACGGTAGGTGACACTGAGGTTGCTTTCCGGAACCGGGCGGAAACTCAGGGCCAGGTTGTAGCCCACCTCCCAGGTGTCGCCGTCCATGTAGCGGCTGGCCGTGACCGAGGGAGGAGCGATGAGGCCGCGGCTCTTGACATTGGCATCCGAGTAGATGACCCGGAAACCGGCCGCCAGCGAGACCATGTCGTTGATCCGGTAGGAGACGGTGGGGTTGATCTCGATGACCTTGAGGGTGAACTCCTCGGCAAAGGTCATGGGATAGGGCTGTTTCCACTCCTTGGAGAGGCCGGCGGGATAGGTCAGGCTGAGGCCGATGCGAAAGTTGCTGTAATCTGGCGAGACGGCAAAAAAAGTGGGAATCACGAAATCCTCGCTCTCCGACTCGCCGTCATAGGCAGGGGTCCGGTTATCGTCATAGCTGATCGACGGCAGGTGGATCCAGGTCAGGTCGAGTTCGGTCAGGGCCCGGTCTTCCAGCCAGGACATGTTGGCGGGGTTGAAGTAACTGGCATCGGCGGCCGGGGTGTAGGCCACGTAGGCGCCTGCCCGTGCCGTGGAGTTCACCGACTGCTCCGGAACGCGGTACGCCGATGCATGGGCGGTGCCGGCGATCAGCAGCCCACCGAGGCCTGCAAGCAATACTTTTCCTTTCATCATTCCTCCTTTTTTTGCCGAAAACAGGATTCCGGCTCTCGGGTTCAACAGGGTTTACCGCCCGCGGCGTCACCTGTTTTTTCTTGTCCAGCGGGCCGGCGCCTGCGGGCCTCTCCCGTCCGAACTGCATGAATTCAGGGAGTTCATAGCACATTCCACGGGACATGAAAAGGGGAAAGCCGGGCCATACCCTCAGGGCATGGCGTCGGCGGAATAGAGGTAGCGCTTGATCTTGTGGGTCGCGGTCTTGATGAAGGGTTCCCGCCGCTCGAGGACGCGGGAGAGGCGGGAGGAAGAGGCGAGCTGGCCGTTGACCTCGACGCGCATCCGGTCAAGAAGAGACGAGACATGGGCATACCGCTGCTGCCTGCTCTGCCCCTTGGTCTCGGCATCTATGAAGTCATAGTCCGGGTAGACCCAGGCCTCGAGCATGCCCCTGTTCTCCACCACCAGGGACTCGAGGACAAAGGGGTACGAGTTAAGCCGGTGCTCGATGGCCTCGGGATAGATATTCTCGCCATTGGCCATGACGATGACCGACTTGGACCGTCCCCTGATGTGCAGGTTGCCGTGGCCGTCCAGGAGACCGAGATCACCGGTGCGCAGCCAGCCGTCCTCGGTGAAAGTCTGGTCAGTGGCCTCGGGATCACCCCAGTAGCCCTGCATGACGTTGGGCCCGCGCACCTGGATCTCGCCGATGCCGGTCTCCGGGTCAGGCTCGTGGATGCGCACCTCGACACCGGGAATCGGCCTGCCGGTGGAGCCATGCACCACGCTGGGGTCACCCGGGGGACCGGCGGCAATGAGCGGCGCGCACTCGGTGAGGCCGTAACCGACGATGAAGGGAAAGCCGGCATCGCGGAGAAACCGCTCCACTTCCGGGTTAAGGGAGGCGCCGCCGATACCCATGATCCAGAGGCGGCCGCCGAAGAACTCCAGCAGGCGGCGGCCGATCCTGCGAAAGACCATCCTGCGGCCCATCCGGAAACGACAGCAGAAGGAGAGGGCCCGGCTCTTCTCAATGGCCGGCAGGACCCGTTTCTTGTAGATCTTCTCCAGGATCAGGGGGACCACCAGCATGGCGTGGGGCCGCTGCCGGGCACAGACCTTCTGCAGGACCGCGGGGGTGGGCGCCTTGCCGGCATAGAAGATACAGCAGCCCTTGAGCAGGGGCAGGATGAAACCGACGGTAAATTCATAGGTATGGGAGATGGGCAGGACGGAAAGAAAGACCGAGCCCGGCTCCAGGTCGATGATCCTGGCCGTGCAGCAGGCGTTGGCGCAGAGGTTGGCATGACTGAGCATCACCGCCTTGGAGAAACCGGAGGTGCCGGAGGTATAGAGTATCGAGGCCAGGTCGTTGCCCACGACCTCCGGGAAAGGGTCCTCGTCCTCCTTGCCGCCGCCCGTCTCCCCGGCCTCGGCCAGGAGGGAGGAGAAAGGTCGCAGCTCCAGGATACCGGTCTCGTCCCGGAAATCGTCAAGGCTGACCAGGAGCGGCGGCCTCTTTTCCAGGTCGTAGACCTTCTCCGCCTGGCGCTGGGACAGGAAGAGAGCCTGGCACTCCATCTCGCCCAGGATATGGTGCACATCAGCCTCGGGCAGGTCGGGAAGGATGGGAACAGCGATACCGCCCAGGCGGACAACGGCCAGGTAGACGAGGCCCCAGCGGTGCGAGTTCTCGGCCAGGATGGCGACCCTGCAGCCGTGGCCGACACCGTAACGCCGCAGAAGACGGGCCAGGGACAGGATCTGACCGTGCAGGACCCGGTAGGTGAGGGGTTTCTCCAGGGCCATGCCCAGCGCGGGTAGGTCGCCGTAGCGGCGGCAGCTGTTGTCGATCAGCTCGTTGAGGGTGGTGGCATCCCTGTGGACAACCGGCAGGTTGGCACTGCCGGCCCGGGCATGGCGGTGGACTGATTGTTCCATGGACGTTCCGGTTACGGTATCACCAGGGTCCTGCAACTGGCAATTTCAGGAGAGATGCTTTTTTCTTCATTTCCGAGGTGCAGGATTGAGGTATCGGATAGGCCGGACCGCGCGTGTCCCGGCTGCCGCTGGCGCGCCCTCCCGACCCGGTCGGCCACGGAGGAACATCTCAAAATTTTTTTATATTTACCGAAGAGTTGAACAATGTCAATCCCTATCGCCCCGCCGGGACGGTCACCGGCCACGGCCGCCGTGTCCTCCTGGCCCGCTTTTTCACGATCCCGGGAGCAATTCCCTTGACAATACCACATGTTCGCTATAGAAATTTACAGGTGAATGTCCGGCGGCATGGCACCTTTCCGGCGCCCGCTGCCCCGGGTTCGACGGCAGGGATGGACAGGGCCGGCTGCCCGGCCGAACCGTTCCGGCCGCGCCTCTCCGCCATGGGCTGACAATCCCCGCACCTGCCGGGACTCGAGTTGATTCTTCGATGACGACTGCAACCTTCTCCATCCGCTCCATGCCGCTGCCGCGGCAGTCCTTCCTCCTCCTGTTGCTCTGCCTTGCCGTGGCACTGCTGCCGACACCGCTCAGGGCGGCCCGGGTACCGGTCCTCCGGGATACGGTGAAGCGACCGCTTGTCCCGGAGCAGGGACAGGATCGGGTTGCCGCTGTTCCGGCGGGCGGCTGGATCACCCTGGGCAGCCCGCACAGTATCTCGGCCATCAAGCAACGACCACGGCGCC
Source organism: Desulfobulbaceae bacterium (assembly GCA_015484845.1). Taxonomy (GTDB): domain Bacteria; phylum Desulfobacterota; class Desulfobulbia; order Desulfobulbales; family Desulfobulbaceae; genus DRKI01. The sequence goes on along the minus strand of WFUT01000030.1, from coordinate 2,554 downwards.
CCCGCAGGTCGACGCTGTCCCTTGCCAGCGTGGAACGACGGATCAGCGCCCGCAGCGCCATTGTCATCGATGCCAGGACCGGGGAGACCATCTTTGCCAAGAACCCCGACCAGCCGCGCCAACCCGCCTCCACCATCAAGGTGCTGACCAGCATGATCGCCATCAAGTCCCTCAAGGACACGGACCCGGTCGGTGTCAGCCGTCATGCCTCCAGGATGCCGCGTTCCAAGATCTACCTTGACACCCGCAAGCGATACAAGGCAGACGACCTGATCAATGCCGTGCTCCTTTCCTCTGCCAACGACGCCAGCGTGGCCCTGGCGGAAAAGATCGCGGGCAGCGAGCCCGAGTTTGCCCGGATGATGACCCTGCGCGCCAGGCTGTGGGGAGCGAAGAACACCATCTGCCGGACCGCCACCGGCCTCACTGCCAGGGGGCAGCACTCCACGGCCCGGGACCTGGCCACCATCTTCCGGCACGCCATGCGGGACAGGGAGTTCGCCAGCCGGGTCCGCCAGGTCGAGGTCCGCACCTCCTACGGCAAGCTGCTGCGCAACCACAACCGGGCCCTGTGGCGCCTCAAGGGTGCCGTGGGCGGCAAGACCGGCTACACGGCCGCGGCGCGGCAGACCTATGTCGGCCAGTTCACCCGGGGCGGTGATTCGATCATCGTTGCCATCATGGGCAGCGAGACCATGTGGGATGACCTGCGGACCCTGGTGGAATACGGTTTCCGGCGGAAACGGCAGATCCGCCTGGCCCGCCTCGAAAAAAAGTCGAACAGGCAGGAGGTTGCCCGGCTGAACTGAGAAGGGACAGCCCCGGCGGGGGCAGGTATGACGATCAGGCAGGCACACCGGCAAGAGGGGTGGTGTGCCTGTTCGCTTTTTCTGGCGGCAAGAGGATCGTGCCGGCACGGGCCGCCTGCCGGCGGCATACCGCCCGCTGCAGGGCTGCAGTTCCGGGCCGGCCGGCAAGGCCCGGCTCAGGTGGGAGGCGCAAACTGCTGCCGCACCATCTCCAGGAGGACATCGCGCTTGAAGGGCTTTTCCAGGGTGGCGATGTCACCGAGGTAGCTGGCCATGGTCAGGTACCGTTCCGCCTTGATGGCGCCGCCACCGGAAATGGCCATGATCTTGAGATCGGGATACTCGCGGACCAGCTCCATGATGAACTTCAGGCCATCCTTGACCGGCATGATCATATCGGTGATGACCAGGTCAAAGGCATAGCGGCCGATGAGGGTCATGCCCTCCTCACCGTTCTCGGCCGCATGCACTTCGTAGCCCTCATGCTCCAGCATCTGGGTGAGCATTGAGCGAATCTGTTCCTCGTCATCAACAACCAGTATCCGTTTCAATGAGTTTCACTCCCTGCTAGTATGGGTTGGCTGGCATCTCCTTTAGTACCTTACATTTTGGTAATCTTCTCTTCAACAGCTTTTTTGCAAAAAGCGCATTTTTGCCAGCCCCGGCAGGCCCCGCAGGGAGCGGCAGGGGACGGGCCTCCCCTGTCCGCCCGGCAGCTGTCACTTCTCCCGCCGGCAGAAGCGACCGAACCCGCCCGGGATGGTGCCCGACGACCAGAAGGCCCGGCCGTGCTTGTAGTCGACAAACCAGTACCCCCCCGGCCTGCGGGTCGCCTCGACAAAGACAAAGGGCTGCTCCGATGAAAAGCAGGGATGGAGGAACTGGTCGGCCGCATTCTTTTCCCGCTCCATCAGCGACAGCGCCTCGGCCATGGTCGGCAGGCGCCAGTCGCTGTGGCCGGCAAACCCTTCCCGGTTGAGACGTTCCAGCTCCAGTTTCTGGGAGCGGTAGCTCATGATGTCGGTGCCGCCACGCTGCCACACCAGTCCCGTGACCAGGTCGGTGACGGTGAGATCATCACCGTTGTCCACCAGGTAGTTGTCAAAGCGGCCGTCGGGATTGCGCTCGATGTCAACAAAGTTGTACCTGCGGACCAGGGCCTCCACGTCTTCTTCCGCCATCTGCGCCGGCTGGTCGGGCAGGGTCACGGTCGCAAGACCGGCGGGCGCCGGCTCGTCACGGCCGGGCAGGCCCGTGGGACCGAGGCCGGGCCGCTCCTCCTCGGGAATGGGCACGATCATGGAATCGTCCTTGGCCTCGATGACGTTGTCCAGCAGCCACTGCTTGAGTTCCTCGTTGATACTGTGGGTCCGCTCATAGATCGCCACTTTGCCGTGCTCCCGGACACAGCGGTCCACCATCTCCTGCGGCGCCAGGATCTCGGCCACGACCCGCGCGTGCTTGATGCCGCGCTCCATGAGGCACAGTTTCGGCGTGTCGCCCCAGGCATCGATGAAGAAGTAGTAGATCCGCTCCTTCCTGCTGCGCACCCGTTCCTTGCCGCCCCAGCTTTCAAAGGTCCCGAAGGTGTACTCCGGCGTCATTTCCCAGTCAATGGTTGGCGAACCGGCAAGATCAAGCACTTCAAACAGCCCCATAATATTCCTCCGCAAGGGTTTTGAAAAAAGGGAAAACCGGGTAAGATAGTCTTCCCGAAAAAGCATTACTTATTCTCAACCGTATAT
>WFUT01000029.1 GCA_015484845.1 Desulfobulbaceae bacterium | reverse complement strand
GTTCAACCCCCTGCTGACCTCGGTGACCTTTGCCCGCTCCTTCAAGGAGTCGGACCTGGTCATCAGCCGCTGTCCCGGCAGCCGTGAGTGCATCAGCAACCATTTTCAGTTTACCCGCGACCTTCTCTCCGTGGTCCGCGTGGCCAGCGGCGAACTGGATATCCGGCTCAAGCCCCATCACCCGGCGGCCATCCGTTTTTCGGAGGCCGCCCTGCGCAGGAAGGCCGAGGAACTGATCAACTTGGTCAGGAAGGAAAAGGAGAAGGGCAAGACCATCATGTTCTATTCCGCCATTGTCGGCTCCATCCCCGGCCAGATGGAGACCGCCAAGAGGATCCTCAATGTCTTTGTCGATTACCTGCGCTCCACCCTCCGCAACGTGTTGATCATCAATCCGGGTGAACATTTTGAGGAGGGAATGGATGCGGATGATATAATGTACATGTGGGAGATCTTTCAGCGCTCCGGGGTGATCGATATCTGGCGGTTCCAGACCGTGGACGACGTGGAAAAATCCTTTGCCCTGCTGCACGAGAAGGTGCCGCCCGAATGGACGGGCAAGGACGCCACTTACTCCACGGGCTGCACCAAGGAGATGGAGATTGCCCTGGACATGCAGAGGAAATATCCCGAGATGCAGATCATCGGGCCTTCGTGGGAGAAATTCCGGCGTCGCAAGGAATACGGGGTGGGCAAACTCTATGACCGCGCCCTGGCCGACGAGAGCTGAGCCCGGGACCAGGGGCCTGACCGCCATGGTCCACCAGCCCTTGCGGGCCGAACAGGAAAACCGGGGACAGGCCTTGTGCGTAATACCCTGCTCAACAGACTGCCGCCGACAGCGGCGGCACGTGCCTCCATGGTCCTGGCGCAGCTTGTCCTGCTCTGCTGCCTGGTGACGGCGGGGCAGTGTGCGCAGCAGGTGGAGGAGCCTGTTCTCAAGGTGGCCTATCTTTACAACTTCAGCAAGTATGTCCATTGGCCGCAGGATGGCCCGCCGTCATCGCCCCCGGAGTCGTTTGATATCTGTGTCATACGAGGTGAGAGGTTGCGCCTTCCCCTCAAACAACTGGAAAAGCACAGCGTGGGCGGCCGCCCCATTGTCACCCATCTGCTGTCCGGGCTGCCGCGGCAGCAGGTCTGCGAGATGGTCTATTTTGTCGACAGCAGCAGGAGCGAGGTTGCCGCGGCCCTTAAGCGGCTGGCCGGGCGGCCGGTCCTCACGGTTGCCGATCTCACCGGCTTTGCCGTCCAGGGCGGCATGATCGAACTGACCCGGGAAGATGAACGGATCCGTTTCAGGATCAACGTGGACAAGATCAGGGAAGCGGGCCTGCGCGTCAGTTCCCGCCTGCTGAAACTGGCCACCATTGTCCGGGAGATGGAATTTTGAGGAACTGGTTCGCCGATCTGCCCTTCCGCTTCAAGCTGACGGCCATCCTGCTGCTGGTCACCACCTTCATCCTGGGCCTTTCCTCGTCCCTCTACCTGTACAGGGACATCCGCAGCGCCAGGACCAATGTCCGGCATGTCCTGTCCACCCTGGCCTCCCTGGTCAGCACGGAGAGCGTCACGGCCGTGGAGTTCAATGATGAGGACAGCGCCCGCCAGAGCCTGGAGAACCTGAAGGCGGTGCCCTCCATTGTCCGGGCCCACCTGCTGCGGGCGGACAGGACCCTCTTTGCCAGCTACAGCAGGGACGGCCGGTCGGCGACCGATGCGGCGGCCGATCCCCTGCCCTGGGATCTCTTCCCCCTGCCCACGAAGAAAAATTCGCAGAAGACCGCCGAGATTCACGGCATGCTCCACATTGTCCAGCCGCTCTATTCGGGCAGCGACCTGGTGGGATACCTCCACCTGGTGGACAACCAGGTCGAGGTCGCCCAGACCTCCCGCGCCCACATCCGGCTGACCATGGTTGTCATCGTCTGTCTCTTCCTCCTCTCCTCCGTCCTGGCCTTTGTCCTGGCGCGCTGGCTGTCGACACCGCTGCTGGAGCTGGGAGAGGTGGTGGCCGACGTGGCCGTGAACCATGATTACAGCCGCCGGGTGGACAAGAAGGGCCGCGACGAGCTGGGCCGGCTGGTGGACGGGTTCAACTACATGCTTGAACAGCTCAAGCAGCGGGACCGTGAACTGAGCCGCTACCGGCAGTCGCTGGAGGAGAAGGTCAGGGAGCGGACCGCGCTCCTGGAAAAGGAAAAGGAGCGGGCCGAGGCGGCCAGCAGGGCCAAGTCCCAGTTCCTGGCCTCCATGAGCCACGAGATCCGCACGCCCATGAACGGCATCCTGGGCATGGCCCAGCTCCTGAACCGGACCGAGCTCGACAGCAGGCAGCGCGAATATGCCCGCGCCATCCAGCAGTCGGGCGAGGGATTGCTGGCCCTGCTCAACGATATCCTCGATTTTTCCAAGATCGAGGCCGGCAAGCTGGACCTCGAGCCCGTGCCCTGCCGGGTCGGGGAGCTCATCGAGGAGACCACCTGCCTGTTCACCGAGATGGCGCGGGAAAAGGGCATCGACCTGGTCACGGACATCGAGCCGGCGCTGCCGTCCGGGATCCTGGTGGACAAGCTGCGGCTGCGCCAGATCATCACCAACCTGGTGGGCAACGCGGTCAAGTTCACGCCCGCGGGCGAGGTGGTCGTCTCCTGCACCGGCGCCATCGTGTCCGGGCACGTCTGCCGCATGCGCATCCAGGTCCGCGATACCGGCATCGGCATCAACCGGGAGCACATCGAGCATATCTTTGACTCTTTTTCCCAGGCCGATGGATCGACCACCAGGAAGTATGGCGGTACCGGGCTGGGGCTTTCGATCTCCCGGCAACTGGTGGAGATGATGGGCGGCAGCCTGCAGGTGGAGAGCACCATCGGCAAGGGCTCCACCTTTACCATCGACCTGTCCCTGCCGGTGGTGGACGGTGCGCCGGAGGCGCCGGCCGATATCCTGGCCGGGACCCGCGTTGTCCTGGTCATGGCCAGGCCGCTGACTGGTCGGGTCCTGGAACGCTACCTTGCCTTCTGGGGCGCCTCGGTACGGACAGTGGAAGGGCCGGATTTTGCCGGAGCCGTGGAGGAGTCCCTGGCCACGGGCCCGGAGACGGACGTTATCCTGGTGGACGAGCAGCTCCCTGCCGCTGAAGGCGACCGGATCACGGGGCAGGTACCGGCGCGGCCGGCCCGGCCCGCCATCGTGCTCGTGCGTCATGTGCGCACGCCCGGGACCAGGGACCGCAGGGAGCCGGTGGACCAGGTGGTGCTCAAGCCGGTGCGCAGGCAGCACCTGCTGCAGGCCCTGCAGCAGGTGCTGGGAGAAGCACCGGACAGCGGCGGGGCGGAAGACGGCATGGATCAGCCGGAATCGCTGCCTGACCTTCGGGGCCTGGACCTGCGGCTGCTGGTGGCGGAGGACAGCCAGGTCAACGTGGACGTGCTGGTGGCCATGCTGGAGGACCTGGGGGTTGGCGTGGACCTGGCCATGACCGGCAGGGAGGCGGTGGATCGTTTTGCCGCCAACCACTACGACCTGGTCTTCATGGACTGCCAGATGCCGATCATGGACGGTTACGAGGCCACGGCCCGGATCCGGGAGATGGAACAGGACCCGGGCGGCCATGTTCCGGTGATCGCGCTGACGGCCAACGCCCTCAAGGGCGACCGGGAAAAGGCCCTGGCCGCCGGCATGGACGACTACCTGGCCAAGCCCTTCAGGCAGGACGACCTGGTCCGGATGATCACGACCTGGGCCGTGCCGGAGAGGGAGGGGCCGCCGGGGCGGCCGTCGCCGCCGACATCCGAACCAGCCCGGCGGGAGCCGCCCGCCGGCGCTGACAGGCCACACCTGGACGAGCGGATGCTGGGCAGCTACCGCAACATCGGTGGCGACCTGCTCGACACCATCATCAGGAGTTACCTGGACAGCGTGGACCAGTGGATCGTCGAGCTGTCCATAGCCCTGCAGGACGGGAAGACGCAGGAGGTGGTCCGCCTGGCGCACAAGTTCAAGTCCTCCTCGGGCCAGGCCGCCGCGGCCAGGCTCGCGGCCATGCTGGCGAGTGTCGAGGAGGAGGCGCGGCACGGCAGCCTGCCCGCCGACGCGGCCGGAACCATCGCCGCCCTGGAGGCCGAGGTGGAGATCGTCCGGCAAGAGCTGGAACAGGTGCTGGCCGGGCTGACAGCGGTCGTGGAAAAAGAATAATTGCAAAGCCGGGCCCTCCTGTGCTACTTTTTCCGGATTTGTCTGCCACGGAATCAGCGCAGGCGGCAGGCCGTAACTGTGACCGGAAGGATTTTTTTCACCTCCAGGTGAGGCATGGCTGAACATCTCTACCTGGTCCGCCACTGCGAGACCTCGGCCCCGGCAGGCGCCCTGGTCGGCAGTACCGACGCGGACGTCACCGCGCAGGGACTCCGGGCCCTGGACCGGCTTGCGCCGCTGCTGCCCGGCGGTCCCTGTTTCTGCAGCCCCATGCTGCGGACCAGGCGGACCCTGGAGCGGCTGCGGCGATCCGGTGTCTGCATGCAGGCCGTCTTTGACGACCGGTTGCGCGAGATCGACTTCGGCCGCTGGGAACGCAAGCGCTTTGCCGAGATCGCCGAGAGCGACAGCGACCTGCTCGATGCCTGGTCAGCCTATAGCGGCTTCACCTTCCCCGGCGGCGAGGCGGTGAGCTCGTTTGTCGGGCGGGTGGGGGAGATGCTGGCGATCTTCCGGGAGCATCCGGCCCGGGACCTGGTCGTCATCACCCACGGCGGTGTGATCCGGACCATGATCTGCCTGGCCCTGAACCTGCCGGTCCGCCACTACCTGCTCTTTGGCGTCCGGCCGGGCACGTACTGCCGCCTTGATCTCCATTCCCGGGGAGCCGTCCTGTCGGGCCTGAACCGGGCAGGCGGGAAAGAGTGGTCCGTTGCAGACCATACACCCGAGGACCGGGAGACGGTCCGGCAACCACAGAACATGACCAAGTGATCAGTGGCGCCGCGCCGGGGTCCGCCTTCGCTTCTTTTTGCCTGATTGCCGGCACCCCGTGAGGGGCCTGCCCGGACCGCGGCGAGGGCGCGCAGGCCCGCGTGCCGCTGACCTCTTGCAGGAGGTGAATATGGCAGAACTTGTCCTGATCAGCGGTGGCAGCCGTTCCGGCAAGTCGGACTTTGCCCGGCAGCTGGCCGAGTCCCTTGCCGGGCCGCATATCTTCCTGGCCACCTGTCCCGATGTTGATGACGAGATGGCGGAACGTATCCAGCGGCACCGGGAGCAGCGGCGGAACAGCGGCTGGCAGACCATCGAGGAACCACAGGACCCGGCAGGGGCCCTGGCCCGCTGCCCGGACGGGGCCACGGTGCTCATCGACTGCCTGACCCTGTGGGTCAGCAACCTCATGTACAAGGCCGGTCTGCAGGAAAGGCACCTGGACGAGGACGAGGTCCTGGAGAAGACGGAACAGCTTGCGGACGCGGCCCGGCGGCACCGGGGTGCCGTGATCATGGTCACGGGCGAGGTCGGCCAGGGGGTCGTGCCGGACAACAGGCAGGCACGGCTCTATCGCGACCTGGTGGGGCGCTGCAACCAGTGCATGGGCAGCCGGGCCGATGCCGTCTACCTGGTGAGTTGCGGCATTCCCCTGCAACTGAAGGGAAAATGAAGACCCGGAACCGGGCTGTAACAGGATGAGCAGCAGCGCCGGACCGGGGTGCGCCCGATATTTTCTACATGGCAAAAAAAAAATGAAGAACGGTGATTCGGCAGATTTTCTCGAGGCAACATTTCGCAAGATCTACCCACAGGACAGCGAGTACCGCGACAAGGCCAGGGCCCGCCTGGAGCAGTTGACCATGCCGCACTGGGCCCTGGGCGACCTGATGGACCTGGCCATCGAGCTGGCCGGCATGACCCGGTCGCTCAAGCCGCCCGTGGCGCGTAAGAAGGTCGTGGTCATGGCCGGCGACCACGGCGTGACCGTTGAGGGAGTCTCGAAATATCCCTCCGAGGTCACGGCCCAGATGATCTATAACTTTGTCAGCGGCGGCGCCGGCATCAATGCCCTGGCCCGGCAGGCCGGGGCCGATGTGGTGGTGGTGGACATGGGGACCAGCGCCGATCTCGACGACCTGGCCACGGCCGGCAGGATCATCTCGAAGAAGATCGCCGCCGGCACCCAGAACATGGCCCACGGCCCGGCCATGACCCGGACCCACGCTGTCATGGCCGTGGAGGCCGGCATCGAGGTGGCCAACATGCTGGCCCCGGAGACCGATATCTTTGCCACCGGCGACATGGGCATCGGCAATACCACGCCCTCCACCGCCATTGCCGCCGTCCTCACCGGCAAACCCGTTGCCGAGCTGGCCGGGCGCGGCACTGGGCTCGATGACGAACAGCTCGAGCGCAAGATCAAGGTGATCGAGCGGGCCCTGGAGATCAACAAGCCGGATGCGGCCGACGGCCTGGATGTCCTGGCCCGGGTGGGCGGCTTCGAGATCGGCGGCATTGCCGGCCTCATCATCGGCGCGGCCTCCCACCGGAAGCCGGTGCTGGTGGACGGGTTCATCTCCACGGCCGGCGCCCTCATCGCCTACCGGCTCGAGCCCTTTGTCCGCGACTACATCATCTGTGCCCACCGCTCCATGGAACCGGGACACGCGGCCATGCACGAGCGGCTGCACCACAAACCGCTCCTGGACCTGAACATGCGGCTGGGCGAGGGCACGGGCGCGGCCCTGGCCATGAACCTGGTCGAGGCCGCCAGGGCCATTCTCACCGAGGTCGCCACCTTTGAGGAGGCCGGAGTCACCGGGACTCCCCAGGAGTAGGGCTGGTGCTGCAGCCCTTTGTCGCCGCGCTCCGTTTCCTGACCATTGTCCCCATCCCGGGGCAGGTGGGCACGGACAGCGATTCCCTAGCCGCCTCCACCCCCTGGTTTCCCCTGGTGGGGCTGTTGATCGGCCTGGTCTGCGCGCCCCTGGCCTGGCTGCTCTGGTGGCTGCTGCCCCGTGCCGTGGCCGCGGTTCTGGTCACCTCGCTGCTGTTCGCCTTTTCCGGCGGTCTGCACCTGGACGGCCTGGCCGATACGGCGGACGGCCTGTTCAGCGCCCGCTCCCGCGACAGGATGCTCGCCATCATGCGCGACAGCCGGATAGGGGCCATGGGTGTGATTGCCCTGATCATGCTGCTCCTGCTCAAGACCACGGCCCTGGCATCCCTTGACCTGGACCGGCTGCTTGCCGCCGTGGTCCTGGCGCCGGTTGCCGGCCGCTGCGCCATCCTGTTCATGATGGCACTGCTTCCCTATGCCCGGCCCGAGGGCGGGCTTGGCACCCTGTTCTATTCCCGCCGTTCCCGCCTGGTCGGGGTATGGGGCGTGGTGTTCTTCCTGGCCTGCGCCCTGCTGGTCACGGGACCGGCCGGCCTGGCCGTGGCCGGATTGACCCTGCTCCTGCTCGCCGTGCTGGCGCTCTTTCTCAAGTGCAGGCTCGGCGGCGCCACCGGCGACACCCTGGGCGCGGCCTGCGAACTGGCCGAGCTCTCCGTGGTCCTGGCCTTTTCCTGCACGCTCTGGAGCGGATCATGAGCGGCCATGGCGGCAATATCCGGCAGCTTGCGGCCCGCTGCGGCTGCAGGCCCGGCGATATCCTCGATTTCAGCGCCAACATCAATCCCCTTGGCCCGCCGGAGTGCCTGCGTGGCGTCATCAGCCGCGCTGTCCACGACCTGGTCCACTACCCGGACCCCGACTGCTCGCTCCTGGTCCGCTCCCTGGCCGCGCGTCACCGGCTCGATCCGGACGAGATCCTGGCCGGCAACGGCACCTCCGAGCTGCTCTTTGCCGCGGTGCGGGCCCTGGCGGGAACCAGGGCCGTGCTGCCGGTGCCCTCCTATGTCGACTACCAGACCGCCTGCAGCCGCGCCGGCCTGGATGTGCAGCCGCTCTACCTGCGACCGGACAAGGACTTTGTCCTCCATGTTTCCGAGCTGGAGGAGACACTGCAGGACGGCGATCTCGTCATCATGGGACAGCCCAACAACCCCACCGGCAGGCTGGTGGACAGGGAGGCCCTGCTCGCCCTGTGCCGCCGGCAGCCGGGGGTCACCTTCCTGGTGGACGAGGCCTTTGCCGGCTTTGTCCCCGGTTATGCCAGCCTGGCCTGCCGGTCCGACAACCTGGTGGTCCTCTGTTCGCTCACCAAGCTCTATGGCTTTCCGGGCCTGCGCCTGGGGTTCCTCGCCGCCCGCGCGACCCTCTGCGACCGGGTGCGGCGACAGCTCGCTCCCTGGTCGGTGAACAGCCTTGCCCAGGCCGTGGGCATCCATTGCCTGGACGACCCGGACTACCTCGATGCCACCAGGCAACTGGTGGCGGAGGAGCGTGCCGCCCTGGCCGACATGCTCGGAAGTATCGGGGATGTGCGGGTTGTTCCCTCTGCGGCCAACTTCCTGTTGCTCCACCTGCAGGCCAGGGTGAAGGCGCCGGAACTGGCAGAGCGGCTCCTTTTGGAGCACCGGATCGCCATCCGTCCCTGCGAGGACTACCTGGGCCTTGACGACCGCTGGCTGCGGGTTGCCGTGCGCAATGGCCGGGACAACCGGCGGCTGGCAGAGGCCATGGCCGCGGTCCTGCGGCCCGGGGAGCGGAAGGTCCGGCGACCGGCCCGGACCGCCACGCCGGCCCTGATGCTCCTGGGCACCGGATCCGATGTCGGCAAGAGCGTGCTGGTCGCCGGCCTTTGCCGGGTCCTGCTCCAGGACGGGGTGCGGGTGGCGCCCTTCAAGGCCCAGAACATGTCGCTCAATTCCTACGTAACCAGGGACGGCGGCGAGATGGGCAGGGCGCAGGTTGTCCAGGCCCAGGCCTGCCGGCTCGATCCGGACGTGCGCATGAACCCGGTGCTGCTCAAGCCCTCGTCGGACGTGGGCAGCCAGATCATAGTCAGCGGCCGGCCCGTGGGCAACATGAAGGTGATCGATTACGTCCGCTACAAGGAGACCGCCTGGCAGGAGGTGTGCCGGGCCTATGACAGCCTGGCGGCCGAGTTCGATGTCGTGATCCTGGAGGGTGCGGGCAGCCCGGGCGAGGTCAACCTCAAGTCACACGATATTGTCAACATGCGCATGGCCCGCCATGCCGGGGCGCCTTCCCTGCTGGTGGGGGATATTGACCGGGGCGGTGTCTATGCCTCCTTCATCGGCCACTGGGAGGTCATGGCGCACTGGGAACAGGACCTGCTGGCCGGGTTCGTGGTCAACCGGTTCCGGGGCGATGCGAGCCTGCTGGCCGATGCCCACGACTATCTGCAGCAGCGCACCGGCCTGCCCACCCTGGGCGTGGTGCCCTTTCTGCAAGACCTTGGCCTGCCGCAGGAGGATTCGGTCAGCTTCAAGGCCGGTCTCTACGAAAGCAGGCGGCCCGATATCCCGCATGTGGAAATTGCCTGTATCGACCTGCCCCATATCTCCAACTTCACGGACATCGAACCCTTTCTCGACGAGCCGGACGTGCATGTGCGCATCGTGCGCACGGCCCGGGACCTGGGCCGGCCCGACGCCATCATCCTGCCGGGATCAAAAAACGTGCTCGCCGACCTGGCGGCCTTGAGGCAGCAGGGCCTGGATGACGCCATCATCGCCCTGGCCGGTCAGGGCTGCGAGATCGTCGGCATCTGCGGCGGTTTCCAGATGCTGGGCCATACCCTGGCCGATCCCCTGGGCCTGGAGGGCACGGCCGGCAGCCTTGACCGCGGCCTGGGCATCCTGGACATGGTCACCGAGCTGGCCGCGGACAAGACCCTGGTCCGTCGCTCGGGCATCCACCTGCCTTCGGGCTGCCCCGTGCACGGCTACGAGATCCACCACGGGGTCAGCAGGGGCAGGGGAGGGGAACTCATCCGGTTCAGCGATGGCGCCACCTGCGGCCTGGAAGAGCGCGGCGGCCTGGTCTGGGGCAGCTACCTGCACGGCATCTTTGATTCTGACATCTTCCGCCGCTGGTTCATCGACCGGCTGCGCCAGCGCAAGGGGCTGGAGAAATACCGGGGCAGGGGCGCGGTCTATGACCTGGAACCGGCCCTGGATCGGCTGGCCGACGTGCTGCGCCACAGCCTGGACATGGACGCCATCCGGCACCTGCTCCACCTCTAGCCATGGATGCATTGTTTTCCTATCCCGTGGCCCTGCTCGCAGCCTGCGGCCTGGACCTGCTCTTTGGCGATCCCCGCTGGCTGCCCCACCCGGTGCAGGGGATCGGCAGGCTTGCAGTGTTTTATGAAGGAAGGGCAAGAAGATGTTGTAACAGCGAAAAAAAAACAGGAATGCTGACCGCTGTTCTCGTCCTTGGCAGCACCGGCCTGTGCTGTGCCACCATCCTGGCGATCCTTGCTCTCTTCGGCCAAGCCGCCCTGGCAGCGGGCACGATCCTCATCCTCTACACCACCATCGCCATCCGTGATCTGCTGCACCACGCCAGGGCAGTTTACCGGGCCCTGACCGTCCCGGATCCGGCCGGTCTCGAAACTGCCAGGAAAAAGGTGGCCATGCTGGTGGGCCGCGACACGGCGCGCCTGGACGAGGCAGGTATCATCCGGGCCTGCGTGGAGAGCGTGGCCGAGAACATGGCAGACGGCGTCATTGCCCCGATTTTCTGGAGTTTTGTCGGTGCCGTCCTGGCGGGCCTGGCCGGCCATGGCCACAGTGCGGCCCCGGCAGCCGCTGTCAGTGCCATGCTGTACAAGGCGGTCAACACCATGGATTCCATGTTCGGCTACAAGAACGAACAGTATCTCCGCTTCGGCTGGTTCCCGGCCCGGTTCGACGACCTTGTCAACCTGGTCCCGGCCCGTCTCTCCGGCCTTGCCCTCGTTCTTGCCGCTCTCCTGCTCCGCACGCATCCTGCCCGGGCCTGGAAAACCCTGCGCCGCGACCACGCAAACCACACCAGCCCCAACGCCGGCTATCCAGAGGCCGCCATGGCCGGCGCCCTGGGCATCCAACTCGGCGGCGGCTCCTGGTACTTCGGCACCTACCAGGCAAAACCCTTCCTCGGCGACTCCCTGGTCCCGGTCGACCCCACCCACATTCTCCTGGCCAACCGGCTTGTCCTCACCGGCTCCCTGGCAGCCACGCTACTTTTCGCATCTTTCTCCCTGCTTTTCTTCCGTTGAAAAGAGATTTTTTCCCCTGAAAAATCACTGCCAGGCTGCTGCGACGGCACGGGACCGGTTTTACTGTCACCCGGACCCTGGATCGTCGAGCGGCCGTGGCGGCGGATGTCCTCTTCCAGATCGGCGTCGCTGTAGCCGTGGCAGTAACAGATCGTTTGTGTCATTGTTCCGTTTCCTGGTGTTTTACTTGGCGTGTCTGCAGATCATGGGGCCGGCCGCAGTGACCGGAACCGGGCCGCCCAGAACGTGGATCGGGTCGCCTTTTTTCAGGGTTCCTCCGGTGATGACCCGGGCGAACAGTCCCTCCCTGGGCATGATGCAGTCGCCGGTGGCCTTTTTGATTGCGCATCCGTCGTTATGGCATGTTTTGCCGATCTGGGTGATCTCCAGCACGATATTTCCGCCCAGTCGGAGGCGGTCTCCGACCCGGACCGTGCCCAGGTCGATGTTTCTGGTGACGATATTTTCGGCAAAGGCGCCGTTTTTCAGGGTCGGCAGGAACTCGCGCACCCGGTCGATGGATTCCCCGGCCAGCAGGGAAATCTGCCGATGCCAGCGGCCGGCGTGGGCGTCCCGGGGGATCCCCCAGTCGTCCTCGAATACCGCCTCCCCGACTTCCCGCTTGACGATTCCTTTTTTGGTGCTGATGCAGATGGCCTCCACGGTGGGTATGTTCATGTCTGTCCTCTCGTGTTGTCGGACGCCGGTGGCGCTTGTCCGGTTGTCCGGGGCCCGATGGCCCCGTGAGCATGCGGTTACTTGCCGAAATTGCAGGCCGGGTATCGGCAGTCCCGGCAGTTCCGGCACAGGCCGCCATGTCC
>WFUT01000028.1 GCA_015484845.1 Desulfobulbaceae bacterium | reverse complement strand
GGTGAAGGATTTTTTTCTTCATTTTCTCGCCCTTCGGGATTGGCAATTTTACCGAATCTGCTTCGTTATCAAGGGCTTGAAGTATTCGTATACGTCTGCGCCCTTGATGCCTCGCATCTCCGGCAAAATTGCCAATTGCAGGATTTAGGTGCCAAATACTTTTCCCGGCCGGCAGGGCATGCCATGGCCTGGTATAACCGCTCCCCGCGCAAGGACTGCCCCCCTCTCCTTCCCGCCCACCAAGGCCGGACAACAGGCCCGGCGCGGACTTCCTGCCTGTGAAAAGGTGCGAAAAGGACTTGCCTGGAGAATCCGCACGCAGTAAGACCTCAGGTGCGCATGGCCAGGGCGGCTGGTCCCGGGCCCGGCCGGCGCGGCCAGGCAGAAAAATCTGAAAATTTTTCTTCATTTTCGAAGTGCAGGATTCAGGTCTCATCTTTCCGGAGGAACAATGGCCCGACGTATCATCTTCACCATCCTGGGCCTGCTGCTGGTCATCGGCCTTCTGGCCGGGATCAAGTTCCTGCAGATCCGGCGGATGGTGGAACATGGCAAGCAGTTCGTGCCGCCGCCGGCCGTGGTCACCACGGCCGTGGCAAAGCGCCAGACCTGGGAGACGACCCTCACCGCCACCGGCTCGCTGAGCGCGGAGCGCGGCGTCACCGTGGCGGCCGAGATCCCGGGAAAGGTGGTCGAGATCCACTTCCACTCCGGTGACACGGTCCGCCAGGGCGACCTGCTGGTCCGGCTGGACACCAGCACCGAGCAGGCGCAGCTCCGGGCGGCCGAGGCCGCGGTGAACCTGGCCCGGATCAACCTGGAACGGGCCCGTGACCTGCTCAAGCGCAACTCCATGGCCCGTGCCGGCTTTGACACCGCCCGGTCCAGCTACCGGCAGGCCCAGGCCCAGGCCGATGCCATCCGGGCCACCATGGACAAGAAACAGATCCGGGCTCCCTTTGCCGGCCGCCTGGGCGTCCGCCTGGTCAACCTGGGCCAGGTGCTGGACCAGGGCACGCCCGTGGTCACCCTCCAGTCCATCCGCAGCCTGCGGGTCGACTTCTACCTGCCGCAGCAGTACCTGGGTCGCCTGCGTACCGGCCTGGTCGTGCGCATCCGGGCGGACAGCCTGGGCGACAAGCCGGCGCAGGGCAGGATCACCGCCATCAACCCCGAGGTGGACACGGCCACCCGCAATATCCTGGTCCGGGCCCGCATCCCCAATCCCGATTCCCGTCTCCTGCCCGGCATGTATGTCAACGTGGCCGTGGTCCTGCCGCGGCAGGAACCGGTCCTGGCCATCCCGGCCACCGCGGTCCAGTACGCCCCCTTTGGCGACTCGGTCTTCGTGGTGGAGAAAAAGAACGGCAGGGGCGGCAGCCACCTGGCCGTGCGCCAGCAGTTCGTCCGCCTCGGCCGGACCCGCGGTGACTTCATCGCGGTCCGCTCCGGTCTTGCCGAGGGGGCGGTGGTGGTAAGCACCGGGGTCTTCAAGCTGCGCAACGGCCAGGCCGTGAAGGTGGACAACACCCTGTCGCCGCATTTCGAGCTGAACCCCAAGCCGCCGGACAGTTGAAACCAATGCCGATCACCGATCTCTTCATCCGTCGGCCGGTTCTCTCGCTGGTGGTCAGTTTCCTGATCGTCATTGCCGGCCTGCAGGCCATCCGCTCGCTCAATGTGCGCCAGTACCCGCGCAGCGAAAACGCCACCATCACGGTCACCACCGTCTATGTCGGCGCCAGCGCCGAGCTGGTGCGCGGATTCATCACCACGCCCCTGGAACGTGCCATTGCCGCCGCCGACGGCATCGACTACATCCAGTCCCAGAGCTCCCAGGGCGTCTCCACCATCAATGTCCGCCTGAAGCTCAACTACGACGCCACCCGCGCCCTGGCCGAGATCAGTGCCAAGGTGGACCAGGTGCGCGGCGACCTGCCGCCCGAGGCCGAGATCCCGGTGATCAACATCGAATCGGCGGACTCGAAGTTCGCCTCGGCCTATCTCAGTTTCAGCTCGGATATCCTCAAGCAGAACGAGATCACCGACTACCTGGTGCGGATGGTGCAGCCCCGCCTCTCGGCCATCGAGGGGGTCCAGCGCGCCGACATCCTCGGTGCCAGGACCTTTGCCATGCGCATCTGGCTCGATCCCGACCGGATGGCGGCCTTCAACGTCAGCCCGGCCGAGGTGCGGCGGGCGCTTGCGGCCAACAACTACCTGGCCGCTCCGGGCAGGACCAAGGGTTCGCTGATCCAGGTCGACCTCACCGCCGACACCAACCTGCACTCGGTGGAGGACTTCAAGAACCTGGTCATCCGCCGCCAGAACAACGCCATCATCCGGATCAAGGATATCGGCAAGGTGGTGCTCGGCGCCGAAAGCTACGACACCGAGGTCCGCTATTCCGGCAAGACGGCGGTCTTCATGGGCATCTGGCCCCTGCCCAATGCCAACTCGCTGGACGTGGTCAAACGGGTGCGGGCCGAGATGGCGGACATCAGCCGGCAGCTCCCCACCGGCATGAAGGCCCGGGTGGCCTACGATGCCACCAACTACATCAACACCGCCATCCACGAGGTGCTCAAGACCCTGGGTGACACCCTGCTCATCGTGGTGGTGGTCATCTTCCTGTTCCTGGGCTCGCCCCGCTCGGTGCTGATCCCGGTGGTGGCCATCCCCCTGTCGCTCATCGGCGCCGTGTTCCTGATGCAGGTCTTCGGCTTTACCATCAACCTGCTCACCCTGCTCGCCATTGTTCTCTCCGTCGGGCTGGTGGTGGATGACGCCATCGTGGTGGTGGAGAACGTGGAGCGGCACCTGCGCGAAGGACAGCCGCCCATGGAGGCGGCCCTGCGCGGGGCCCGCGAACTGGTGGGCCCGATCATCGCCATGACCATCACCCTGGCCGCGGTCTACGCGCCCATCGGCCTGCAGGGCGGACTGACCGGCTCCCTGTTCCGCGAATTCGCCTTCACCCTGGCCGGCGCGGTCGCCATCTCGGGTATCGTCGCCCTGACCCTGTCACCGATGATGTCCTCGCGCCTGCTCAGCCCGTCCCAGGAAAACCGGGGACTCAGCGGCAGGATCAACCGTCTCTTCGACCGCTTCCGGAACCTGTACGGCCGCCGCCTGGATGCCACCCTGCGCACACGGCCCGCGGTCTACCTGGTCTGGATCGTGATCAGTCTCCTCACCATCCCCATGTTCCGGATGTCGGCCAGGGAACTTGCCCCGGCCGAGGACCAGGGCGTGATCTTCGGCATCCTCGACGCCCCGGCCGACGCCACCCTGGACCAGACCAGCTATTTTGCCGCCGCGGCCAACCGGGTCTTTCTCAGCATCCCGGAGACCGATTTTACCTTCCAGATCACCTTCCCCTCGTCCGGGTTCGGCGGCATGGTGACCCGGCCGTGGGACCAGCGGCAGAGGACGATCTTCCAGATCCTGCCCGAGGTGCAACGCAAGCTGCACGCGATTCCCGGTATCCGCATGTTCCCGGTCACACCGCCGCCCCTGCCCGGCGGCGGCCAGTTCCCGGTGGAGTTCGTCATCGCCTCCACCGCGCCCCAGGACCAGATCCTCCAGTTCGCCAGGAAGATCCAGGCCGCGGCGGCGCGCAGCGGCATGTTCGCCTTTCCGCCCCTCATCGATGTCAAGATCGACCGCCCCCAGGCCGAGTTTGTCATTGACCGCGACCGGGTCGCCGACCTGGGCCTTGACCTGCGCGAGGTGGGAGCCGATCTTTCGGCCATGGTGGGCGGCAACTATGTCGGCCGTTTTGACATCGCCGGCCGCAGCTACAAGGTTATCCCGCAGATCCGGCGCATGGACCGCCTCAACCCGGAGCAGCTGCGCAATATCTATATCACCGGGCCCGGCGGCCGCCTGGTGCCGCTCTCCACCATTGCCACCATCCGCCGTTCCACGGTGGCCCGTTCCCTGAACCGGTTCCAGCAGCTCAACGCGGTCAAGATCAGCGGCGTGGCCATCCGGCCCCTGGACGAGGCCCTGCGCTTTCTGGAGGACCAGGCGGCCAGGATCCTTCCCAAGGGCTATGTTCTTGACTATACAGGTGAATCGCGCCAGCTCCGCACCGAGGGCAACCGGTTTCTGCCCACCTTCGCCCTGGCCATCATCCTCATCTTCCTGGTCCTGGCCGCCCAGTTCAACAGCTTCCGCGATCCCTTCGTGATCCTGGCCGGTTCCGTGCCGCTGGCCATGTTCGGCGCCCTCATCTTCACCTTTCTCAAGATGCCGGACCCCAATGTCCCCTTCTGGACGCACGGCTGGACCACGACCATGAACATCTACTCCCAGGTGGGCCTGGTGACCCTGGTTGGCCTGGTGGCCAAGAACGGCATCCTGATCGTCGAGTTCGCCAACCGGCTCCAGGAGCAGGGCCTGACCAAGATCGACGCCATCCGCCAGGCCGCCCGCATCCGGCTGCGCCCCATCCTGATGACCAGTGTCGCCACCGTGGCCGGCCATTTCCCGCTGACCCTGGTTACCGGCGCCGGCGCCGCGGCCCGGAACTCCATCGGCCTGGTCCTGGTGGGCGGCATGGCCATCGGCACCCTGTTCACCCTGTTCGTCCTGCCGTCCATCTACATGCTGATCGCCCGCGATCATGCCCGGGACCGGCTGACGGCGCTGGAAGGGAACAGCGGCTCCTGAGCCGGCGGCCCCTTCTGCCCTGTCCGCGGGCGGCCGGGCAGGAAAAATCCGCTTGCCCGGCGCGATTTCCGCTTATTCCTTGGACAATTGCCTTCCCGTTGATATACATTTTACAGAGAGTGAAAGATTGTCATTCCCAGGACAACCACCAGACCCACTTCTACCGGCTATCCAACCATGTAAAATAAGGAGGTTTTCCTGAAGGCTCATCCAGGGAAACCCGAACGAGGGAGGCAAGAACGTGACTATCACAGCATACGAGGCAAAGGATCTTTTCAGCTGGCTGGAAAACAGGGAGGACTTCCTGCTCCTTGATGTCCGCAACGCCAAGGACTTCGAGCGATTCAAGGTCGAGGGGCCCTATCCGTTTGACATGATCAATGTCTCCTACTATGATTTCATGGAGATTGAGGAGGAGGCCGTGGCCCGCGTCCCCAGGGACCGGAAGATCCGCATCGTCTGCGCCAAGGAGGGTTCGGCCAAGTATGTTGCCGAGATCCTGGAAAAACACGGATACGAGGATGTGCGGTACCTCAGCGGCGGTATCAAGACATGGGGCAATCTCCTGGTGCCCAAGCTGGTCAATCCCGGCATGGCCTACGAGCTCTACCAGTGCATCCGGCCGGGCAAGGCATCCTGCAGCTACGCCCTGGTCGCAGGCGGCGAGATGATGCTCTTTGACCCGTCGCGCAACGTGGACTTCTATCTCGACTTTGCCAGGGACAGGGGATGTACGATCATCAAGACCTTCGAGACCCATCTCCAGGCCGATTATATCGCCGGCAGCCGCATGATCGCCGAGAAGACCGGGGCCCAGTTCCTGGCCAACGACAATGACTTCAAGGGGTCGAAAAACAACTACATTCCCCTCAAGGACGGCGAGATCCACACCTTTGCCAGTGGCGCGCCCGCGGTGCGGGTCCTGTTCACGCCCGGCCATACGCCCGGATCGACCTCGTTTATCGTGGACGAAAAGTACATGCTCTCCGGCGACATGGTCTTTATCAAGTCCATCGGCCGGCCCGACCTGGGCGGCAAGGCCGTGGAGTGGGCCGGGTTGCTCTTTGATTCCATGCGCATGGTCCAGGAACTGGACCATGACCTGATCGTCCTGCCCGGTCATTTCCTGAGCTGGGACGAGGCCGACGACCGGCTGATCTTCGCCTGCACCCTGGGCGAGGCCATCGAGCGCAACCGCGACATCTATGCCATCGACAACCTGGACGACTTTATCGGCTTCATCCGGGCCAACATGCGCCCCCAGCCCGAGGAGTATGCCACCATCCGCATGGTCAATGCCAACCTGGAGCAGGTGGACGAGGAGCAGCAGGAGGTCCTCGACCTGGGCAAGAACGAGTGCGCCGCCTCGGCCTATGCCAAGGCCCAGGCGGCAAAAGAGGCGGCCTGACAGGGGAGAGGATATGCGCCGGATCATCACCATTGCCACTGACCAGCGGGAGACCCTGGTCGACATCACCGCCCGGGTCGAGGAGGTGGTGGCCGCAGGCACGGTGAAAAACGGCCTGGTCGCCCTCTATGCCCAGGGGGCGACCGGGGCGATCATGATCCAGGAAAACTGGGACGACTCGGTGCAGACCGACGTGGTCCACCTCCTGCGCAAGCTCATACCCAGGGGCGTCTGGCTGCACGACCGACAGGACGGCAACGGCGACGCCCACCTCAAGGCCGGCCTGGTGGGCCCATCGGAGACCATCCCCCTCATGGACGGCCGGCTGGGACTCTCCCGCTGGCAGAACATCTTTTTCTGTGAATTCGACGGTCCCCGGACCAGCAGGAATATCGTATGCACCATCCTTGGAGACGACTGACGCCTGTTCTCATCTGCTGCTCCCTGCTCCTGCCGCTGCTGGCCGGGCCGGCGTGGGCCGCACCGCCCCTGTCCCGCCGGGCAGAGACCCTGATGGAGAAGACGCGGCCCCGGCTGGAACGGGAGCTGGCCGCCCACGGCCTGCACCTGGGCGCGCCCATCTTCATCCGTATCTTCAAGATCCCGGCCACGCTCGAGGTCTGGATGCGGAAGGGAAGCAGGTTCACCCTGTTCAAGACCTACCCCATCTGCTGCTACTCCGGCTTTCCCGGGCCCAAGCTCCACGAGGGCGACTGGCAGAGCCCGGAGGGATTCTACTCGGTCCCGGCCAGCCGCATGAACCCGGACTCCAGCTACCACCTGGCCTTCAACATCGGCTATCCCAACGAGTTTGACCGGCAAAGGAACCGGACCGGCAGCTCCATCATGGTGCATGGCGAGTGCTCCTCCCGGGGCTGTTTCGCCATGGGCAACCTGGGCATGGAGGAGATCTACCTCCTGGCCTACTCGGCCCTGGCCGCCGGCCAGGAGCAATTCAGCGTCCATGTCTTTCCCTTTCCGCTCACCGACGAGAACCTGGCCAGGTTCCGGAGTTCCCCCTGGTTCGACTTCTGGAAAAGCCTGCAGCCCGGCTACCTCGCCTTTGAACGAAGTCACACCGTGCCCGAGGTCACGGTGCGCGACGGCGCCTACGTGGTGCAGGAGCCTGCCACACGCTTTGCCCTGGCCGGGAACGGCCGTGCCAACGGAGGCGGTGATGGCGGAAATTGAACGGCGCGGGGCCAGGCGGGTCCGGTTCGAGAGCCGGGTCCTGCTCCAGGCCGGGGACGAGGAGGTGAGGGCCACCGTCGATGCCCGAGACATCAGCCTGAAGGGCATGTACGTGCAGGCCGGGCAGCGGCTGCCCGTCCACACCCCCTGCCAGGTAACCGTCCGGCTGAGCAGCAGCGCCAGCCAGGTTGACTTCACCGTGGAGGCCGCGGTCTGCCGCCATGATGACCAGGGCATGGGCCTTGTCTTTACCCGCTTGAGCGAGGACAGCTATGTCCATATCAAGAACCTGGTCC
>WFUT01000027.1 GCA_015484845.1 Desulfobulbaceae bacterium | reverse complement strand
GAACCACATTCACCGCAAGGGGGCACAGCCCTTTGCCATCCGCTGCAATGCCGATTCACTGGCCGGCGCGGTCAGCCAGCGGGCCTGCGTCTTCTGCGGCTCCCGCGTCGTGCTTTATCCCATTGCCGATGCCCTGCACCTGGTGCACGGTCCCATCGGCTGCGCCGTCTATACCTGGGACATCCGGGGGGCGCTCTCCTCGGGCCCGGCCCTGCACCGGCTCTCCTTTTCCACCGACCTGCAGGAGATGGACGTGATCTTTGGCGGCGAAAAGAAGCTGCGCCGGGCCCTGCTGGAACTGATCGAACGCCACGGGCCCAGGGCCGCCTTTGTCTACTCCACCTGCATCGTCGGCATCATCGGCGACGACCTGGACGCGGTCTGCCGCCAGGTGGAGGCGGAGACCGGCATCCCGGTCATCCCGGTCAGGTCGGAGGGGTTCAAGGGCAACAAGCGGGCCGGCTACCAGGCCGCCTGCGACGCCATGGCCCGGCTGATCGGCACCGGCGACACGACAGGAATCCCGCGATTCTCCCTCAATATCCTGGGCGACTTCAACCTGGCCGGCGAGATCTGGATGATCCGCGACTATTACCGCGAGATGGGCCTCGAGGTGGTGGCCAACATCACCGGCGACGGACGGGTCGACGATATCCGCCGCGCCCATGGCGCGGCCCTGAACGTGGTCCAGTGTTCCGGTTCCACCATGCAGCTCGCCAACATGATGGAGGAGCGCTACCAGATCCCCTCCCTGCGGGTCTCCTACTTCGGCATCGAGGACATGTCCGAGGCCCTGTACGACATTGCCCGCTTCTTCCTGAAAAAATATCCCGATGACCCGGAGGCCCTGGCCATTATGGAGCGGACCAGGGAGCTGGTGCGCCGGGAGGTGGCGGCCCTGTTGCCGCAATTAGAACAATACCGGCGGGCCCTGGCCGGGAAAAAGGCCGCCATCTACGTGGGCGGTTCGTTCAAGGCCTTTTCCCTGGTCAAGGCCTTTCGCCTGGTGGAGATGGAGGTGGTCCTGGTGGGGTCCCAGACCGGCACCGAGGAGGATTATGCCGAGTTGGCCGCCATCACCGACCCCGGCACCATCATCGTCGACGATGCCAACCCCCTGGAGCTGACCTCGTTTCTCAAGGAAAAGGGGGTGGATGTCTTTGTCGGCGGCGTCAAGGAGCGGCCCATCGCCTACAAGCTGGGGATCGGCTTCTGCGACCACAACCACGAACGGAAAGAGGCCCTGGCCGGATTTACCGGCATGCTCAACTTTGCCCGCGAGGTCTACTCGTCGGTGATGAGCCCGGTCTGGCGCTTCGTGCCGGGCCGCGAAGACACCCCCTGCGCGGGATGAACCTACAGACAAACGGAGGCCATTGCATGGGCAGGAAAACACCTGATTTCATCTCCACCACCAATGGTTGCAAGCTCTGCCGGCCGCTGGGCGCCTGCCTGGCCTTCAGGGGCATGGAGGGAACCGTGCCCTACCTGCACGGCTCCCAGGGCTGCGCCACCTACATGCGGCGCTACATCATCAGCCATTACAACGAGCCCATTGATATCGCCTCGTCATCGCTGTCCGAAAAGCACGCCGTCTATGGCGGCGGCCCCAACCTCAAGCTGGGACTGACCAACGTGGCGGAAAAGTACCGGCCGCAGATGATCGGCATCGCCACCACCTGCCTCACCGAGACCATTGGTGACGACGTGGCCATGTACCTGGAGGAGTATCGACGCGATACCGAGGGTTCGGTGGGGTTGCCGGAGCTGGTGCACGTCTCCACGCCCAGTTACGCCGGCAGCCACATGGAGGGCTTCCACGGCGCAGTGGGCGAGGTGATCCGGCAGATGGCACAGGGCGGCCCCCGCACCGGCACGGTCAACCTGCTGCCCGGGTTTGTCTCCTCTGCCGACTACCGGTATCTCAAGGAGATCATGGCCGACTTCGGCCTGGACTGCACCATGCTGCCCGATCTCTCCGAGACCATGGACGGCCCGGCCCTGCGCGAATACAAAAAGATCCCTGACGGCGGCACCCCGCTGGCAGGGATCCGGGCCATGGGACGTTCCCGGGCCACCATCGAGTTCGGGCGGACCCTGGACGCAAAGGAAAGCGGCGGCAGCATCCTGGCCCGGAAGTTCGGCATCGACACCCACCGTCTCGGCCTGCCCATGGGCCTGAGAGAGAGCGACCGGTTCTTCGGCCTGCTTACCGGCCTGAGCGGCCGGCCGGTGCCGGCCTGCCATGAAAGTGAACGGGGCCGCCTGGTGGATAGTTACGTGGACGGCCACAAGTACCTGTTCGGCAAACGGGCCATCATCTACGGCGAAGAGGACCTGGTGGTCGGCCTGTGCAGTTTCCTGGCCGAGACCGGCATCCGGCCCGTGCTCTGCGCCTCGGGCGGGACCTCGGGCCGCCTTGCCGAGGCCATTGCCGCGGTGAGCGGCGATATCCTGCCCGAGCCACCGCAGGTCCACGAGGGCATGGACTTCTTCGAGATCAGCGAACTGGCCGCGCAACTCGAGCCGGACCTGGTCATCGGCCATTCCAAGGGCTATCCCCTGGCCCGGCAACTGGACATACCGCTCATCCGGGTCGGGTTCCCCATCCACGACCGGATCGGCGGCCAGCGCATCCTGCACCTGGGATACCGGGGCGCGCAGCAGCTCTATGACACCATCGCCAACGCCATTATTGCCGGAAAACAGGCCGCCTCACCGGTCGGCTACGCATATATGTAACCTAAATCCTGCAATTGGCAATTTTGCCGGAGATGCGAGGCATCAAGGGTGCAGACGTATACGAATACTTCAAGCCCTTGATAACGAAGCAGATTCGGTAAAATTGCCAATCCCGAAGGGCGAGAAAATGAAGAAAAAAATCCTTCAC
>WFUT01000026.1 GCA_015484845.1 Desulfobulbaceae bacterium | reverse complement strand
GTCGAGGACATGGCGTTCACCTCCGGCGAGGTGGACGCGGGCCGCGAGGACGTGATCCAACTGGCGAAACAGCTTGCCACCCTGCTGCCCGGGGCAGCGGAACAGGATGGCACGGTCCACCGTTTTGTCGAGAGCCTGGTCATCGTGCCGGACCTGGAGTTTCAGCGCCTGGTCGAGCGGGGTTTGCCGGTCCAGGCCCGGATCAAGCTGAAAGACGACAAGACCAATGACAATCTCTGGTACGAGGAGAGCGTGGCCCCTGACACCCTGTTTGCCTCCTTTGTCCTCAACCGGCCCGGCAGCGGCAGGGACATGGTGGCGGAGTTTGTCGAGCAGGTGCGGTCCCGCAGGGAGCCGGACCTGGGGGTGGTCCAGCTCGGCGGCAACGAGACCGTGGGCAATGGCTGGTGCTGGTGGAACCTGCGGGTGGCCCACGTGGCGATAGTGAGTGACAACCTCGAGCTGAACAACAGTGGCGCGGCTGACCGGCGGCAAGGGAGTGCGTGATGAAGGACGGTGAAGCAAGGGACCGGGAACGCCAGCGGATGCATTTTCTCTACAAGCGGTTCCAGGACATTGGCCCGCAGACCGGCGAGAACCTGAAGGTACGGCTCAAGGGGATGCCCGTGGCCCTGCGCAGCTCGGGATTGGCCGTTGTCGCGGCCCGGTTGGCCGCATCACCCGACAGCGGCAGGGACAGGACCGTGGACGCTATGATTGCCGACCTGCTCGCCGAATGGCTCCTGGAAAACACCATGGTCTTTGCCGGCCAGGAGAAGCAGGGCACGACGGGCATAAGGGCGCTGCTCCACCACTGCGTCGAGGCGGGCCGGCTCGAGTACGAGGCTGCCCAGCAGGAGGCATCGCGCCTCATGGAGCAGGCCAAGCTGCTGGCCGCGGCCCTCTGGCCATGAAGACCCCAGCTCTTGCCCGGAACGGAAGGGAGCTGCTGGTTGGTTCCAGTGCCGACGTAACCTTTTCATTACCCGTGAGACACCATGCCTGATATTGCCCTCCTACCATACCGAAAAGAGCTCCGTGACAAGATTCTTGCCACCACGGCCCTGCATCCGGGCCTGTTGTACGAACGGTTTTTCCCCTGCTGGCAGGAGAGCGGCCTTGACCTGGAAAAACCACTGGGCCGGGTGCTCGATGCCTTCTGCCTCCAGTTCGGTCATACCGGCCGGGACGCATCCTTTGCCGGGATGCTGGCGGCCCGCCATGAGCATCTCTCCGGGCTTGTCCGGGCGCGCAACGGCCTGGAACTGGCAGCGACCTGCCTTTCGCCGCTGGCCTCTGGCCTGGGCATCGACCATCCTTCGGAGAATGGCTTTGTCTTTGACCATGGCTGCGGCGTGCCCTTTCTGCCCGGCTCCTCGGTCAAGGGGCTCTGCCGGGCCTGGGCCAGGGTCCTGGGCAGGGAACGGCATGTGGAAGAGCTGCTCGGCCCGGAGACCACGGAAGGGGGCGGCGGCCGGGTGATCTTTCTGCCCGCCTATCCGGCCGCGTGGCCGGAACTGACCTGCGACGTGATCTGCAACCACCACCGCGACTATTACGGCGCAGATCCCGACAAGAGAAGATATACAAAAAACGAGTTTCCCACCTGCATGGATATCGAGTCACCCGTGCCCATCACCCACCTGGCCCTGGCCAGGGGTACGGAACTGGTCTTCCGCATCCTGCCCCTGGGCCGGGAAACGGCCGCGGACGACCTGGCCCGCACCGGCGCCCTGCTGGCCGAGGCCCTGCGCGAACTGGGTATTGGCGCCAGGACCGCGGTCGGCTACGGTGTCATGGAGGTGGAGGACAACAGCCAACTTGCCGAGACCTGGGAGAAACCGATCATGAGCGGCATCATCAGGACCTTTGTCAGCTACAGCCACGAGGATGCAGACCGGGTGCGCGGGTTCCTGGCCCGCGGTGCCCTGCTGGGCATCTCCCCCTGGCTCGACAGCCAGAACATGCTGCCCCATGCCGGCCACTCCCTGGACGCCACCATCCAGGAGGCCCTGCAACGGGACAACATCGCCGCCATCACCCTGTTCCTCAGTGAGCACTCTGGCCGGTCGGAGTGGGTGGAAAAGGAGATGCAGTGGGGCAGGGAGATGGGCAAACACGTCATCCCGGTGCTGGATTCTGAGGACAGGGAGGTGACCTCGCGGCTCGCTGACCTGGTGCGGCCCCATGAGCCGCATTACCTGCGCCTTGGTGATCGCGGGGCCCTGTTTGCGCTCCTGAACACGCTGGTCAGGGAGGCGGGCGCGGACGTGGCCGGGGAGGTCGTCATCTACCTGGGCCACCGGGATGACCGGGTGGCGCCCAGCGGCCTGCCGGAGCAGTGGCGTGACGTGCCGATCATCGAGCTGCGCACAGCCGAACATCGCCTCCGTGATGTCCTGGACTGGGACTTCAAGGGCTGGCTGCCGGCGGACGAGGGGGAGTACCGTCGCTATGAACAGGGGATCCAGCAGCTTGCCAAAACCTTGCCCAGGGTGGAGCGGATCCGGGTCGCCGGTTTCGCGCCCCTTGGCATTGCCGGCCTGGTGGGCAAGTACTGGGACCGGGGCAG
>WFUT01000025.1 GCA_015484845.1 Desulfobulbaceae bacterium | reverse complement strand
TTCGGTAAAATTGCCAATCCCGAAGGGCGAGAAAATGAAGAAAAAAATCCTTCACCCGATCAGTGAGTCGAAAAAAACGATCACGTTCGTATAATCCGCTGATACGGCAAAGGAAAATTTTTTTCTTCATTTTCGAAGTGCAGGATTTAGGGATAAAAAAAACCCTTGCCGGGAAGCAAGGGTTTGCGGTCGGACCGTTGTGTGATACGTCTACCACCAGCAGATGGTCTGATCGGCCTCCCAGACCATTTCAACGAGCTTGTCATAGTCCGGAGATTCAACATTGAGGTCAAATGACTCGGTCTCACGTCCCTCCGATACGATTTCGACCAGCTTCTGGACGTCATCATTGGGCTCGGAACGATATACATGCAGGATTTTCATTTCACTCACTCCTTTGAATTATGGCCACCCTGAAAGATCGGTTCTCCGCAGGTTCATGAACGGCTGTCCCGGTTTTTCAAGGTATCCTCGTACCGTTACAGTTTGCTCTCAGGTCTTGTCCGATCTCATTATGCCGTAGGGAATAATGATATCCATCTCACGGAGCTTCTGTCCCAGTTCCTCAAGAGTGATTTTCGGCAGGCCATGCTTCTCGACATTGGCCTCGTTCATGGTGTAGACCTCACCCTCCATGTCCCGCATCCATTCGATGTTTTCCTTGTCATAGTCGCTGAGCTCGCCAAGCTCGTTGTACATGACCACACCGTATGAGTACATGTTTTCCACGGACAGGCCCAGGGCGGATCTGATCCCGTCAAGGATGTAGTTCTCGCTGGGATACATAAAGCAGACTTTATGAGACATTCCTTCCTCCTTCCTACAGGGTCAAGTAGCAGTCGTAGTCTTCGATGATGGCGCCATGCTGGGCCTGGGTGGCCATCTTCTTCTCGTCGAGTCCCTTGGGGATGTCCTTTACGTCGTATCCCACCTTCTTGTAGCTGTCGGCGCAGATGGAGACATCGACGTTGTCCAGAGCGCAGAGATCGACAAAGTTGGCACACTTGGTGAGATGGGTTGCCGTCCAGGTGAAGAAGACCTTGACCTTGGCGCCCTTGGCCACCGCGGCCTTGGTGACCCCCATGACATGTCTCATGTTCTGCGGGGATGTAACAAAGATCCCTATACTTTTTGCCATTCTATCCTCCAGTGTGAAAAAAGAGTGGTACGTAACGTGGGGCAGGAAAGATACCTGCCGTCCGGTTGCGGATCAGCGCTGGCAATCAGCCCTTCTTGATGTAGAAGCTGATGTAACCGGACTCTTCTTTTTCACCGAGGTACTCGTGACCGGCGCGCTCACACCAGCCGGGGATATCGTTACGGGATCCCGGATCAGTGCCGTCGACCTTGAGAATCTCGCCGGACTTCAGCTTGCCCATCTCCTTCTTGGTCCGCAGCAGCGGCATGGGGCAGCTCAGTCCCTTGGCATCGAGATATGCATTTTCCTGGATTCCCTCGGGTGCCTGTTTGTAGTCGCTCATGTTATCCTCCCTACCTTGATAAAGATAAATAGAAATGCTCATGAAAACACAGCCTTGTCTTCATGAATCGCCACCACTCTCCAGTTTCTTCATGAAATTCGAGTGATGCAAAACTTCCTATACCGAATAGCACCTGGTCTGTCAAGGGTAAAATGAATGACAATTCAAGGGCTTTCATGTGTATAACATCTCGGATTGACAAGTAAAAAAAATTAAAAACAGCGGCTGTCAGCCCCCATGCCCGCAACAATCCTTGACAAAAAAAGAGGGCAACGGTAAAGAATACCGTGAAAAGAGGCGTGTTCTTGACCGCGATATGATGTTCCAGCCAGGGATCGGCTGCCCTGCTGCCTGCGGATCATCAGGCTGAAGGCTCCTGCCGGCGGCCGGGTTCGTGCATTCGCGATCCTGCGGAAAGGCCTTTGCCAGGAAAAGACGGCTCCGCGGGGAGTGCCGAGGATCACTGCCGACGGGCCATTGAAGATCAAAAGGAGTATGCAACGTCAACGGAGGGGGAATGTATGAGTGATGAAGGATTTGGAGGCAAGTTCAAGAGACTGTACAAGGTTTTCTGCCAGACCGAATGGGATGCCACGACTACAGGAATAGTGGTTGCCCTCTTCAGTATTCTCATCATGGCCTGGTGGCGGCCGTGGGGTGCTGTCGGCGCAATCCGCAACTGGGGTGACTGGATCCTGTACGCGGCCGGCTGGTACCGGGATTCGGACATGAAGGAGGTTGTCGGCTTCATCAACGATGACGGCGCCAAGGTCCTGACCAAGTCGATCTGGTACAATTCCGGCTCGGTCATCGGCCTGGGATTCGTGGGCGGCGCCTTTCTTTCCGCCTGCCTCGGCGGCCAGTTCGCCCTGCGGTTTCCGCCATTTCGCGAGTATGTCAAGGCCATCATCGCCGGTATCCTCATGGGCATCGGCGCCGCGCTGGCCGGCGGCTGTAACATCGGCGGCATGTACAATGCCCTGGGCAACCTGGCCGCCAACGGCTTCACCATGTGGATCGGCCTGGTGTTGGGAGCGGTGGTCGGACTGTGGCTGCTCTACAAGGAGATGGAGTATATAACCTGGGGTTCCGGCGGTGCCAAGACCATCGAGTTTCCCCCGGTTGTCCAGGTCATCCTGGGCCTCATCGCCCTTGCGGTCATGATCTGGGGCGCCTATGCCTATGCCAACTTCAACGGCGACGACTACGCCGACTATATCAACTCCCTCCCCGGTATCCTGCTCATCTCCGCCGGCCTCGGCTATTCCATGCACCGCGGCCGCTGGTGTATGATCCAGGGTTTCCGTGAACCGCACATGACCGGCGACTGCACCCTGGCCAAGTCCGTGGCCCTGTCCATCGCCATCCTGGCCGTGGGCGCGGCTGTCCTCAAGTACGGCGTTGCCGTGCGCGCCGACGGCGACCCGGTCCTGGCGCCCATGAACTATGTCCGCGGCACCTTCGGCTGGGGCGGCGTTGTCGGTGGCTTCCTCTTCGGTGTCGGCGCCCTGTTCGCCGGCGGCTGTGGATCGGGCAGCCTCTGGCGCGTCGGCGAGGGACAGATCAAGCTGTGGATGGTGGTCCTCTTCTTCGGTCTTTCCAACTCGCTCATGGTCGCCTGGTTCAGGGACCAGGATTTCGAGGCCGACGGCGTGCTCGGCAAGTATGTCTATCTTCCCGACGTGATGGGATACGGTCCCGCCCTGGTGCTGATCCTGGCCTTCATGGTCCTGTGGTACGTGATCGTTACCTGGAACGAGGAAAGCAACAAGCTGATCGTGCCCATGTGATCCAGGGCGAATGGAGACGTGCGTACAGGCGGTACCCTTGCCGGGTACCGCCTTTTTTTTGAGACCGGAATCCGAAGCCGGGACACGAGTTCATGGAACGTGGTGAATTGAGAAAAACGATTCTTGCCCGCCGGGACCGGTTGTCGTCCGCCGAGCAGGAAAGCAGGAGCAGGGCAATCATCAGGGAGCTGCTCGGCATGGAGGAGATTGGCGCGGCGGCGCACCTGTTCGTCTATGTCAGTTTCCGCAGCGAGGTCCGGACGCGGGACTTTATCGACCAGTGCCTGGCGGCCGGCAAGACGGTCTCTGTTCCCCTGACCGTGGTGGAGACCTCCTCCCTGCTGGCGGTGAAGATAACCGATCCTGATACCCAGCTCCGGCCCGGCTACTGCGGCATCCCGGAACCCCCGCCCTCATGGGCCGGGGAAAACCGGATCGATCCGGCAACGGTGGATGTGGTCATCGTGCCGGGATCGGTCTTTGATCGCCGGGGCGGGCGCCTGGGCTATGGTGGCGGCTATTATGACCGTTTCCTCTCCCGGCAGACACCGGCGGCTCTCCGCATGGCCCTGGCCTATGACCTCCAGGTAGTGGACCGGGTCCCCTTGGAGCCCCATGACCAGAAGATGGACCGGGTCATAACGGAAAAAACCATTTACAGGTGCAGGAGATAAGAGACCATGCGCAGGACAGCAGTGTACAGAAACCAGCTCTTTCTTGAACACCGGCCCGGCTACGACCATCCGGAATCGCCGGAACGGCTGCAGGTTATCTACCGGGAACTGGACCGGGAGGACACGGGTTCCCGCTTCCTCTATCCCGGCTTTGAACCGGCCTCAACCGAGATCATCGCCCTCAACCACTCCCGGGCCCTCATCGAGAAGGTGGCGGCAACAGCCGGCCATGCCCATGATTTCCTTGACGCCGACACCGCGACCTCGGAGGAATCCTATGCCGCGGCCTGCCTGGCGGCGGGCGCCCTGGTCGATGCGGTCAACCGGCTGGACCAGGGGGAGATCGACAACGCCTTCTGCCTGGTGCGGCCGCCGGGTCACCATGCCGAGCGCGACCGCTCCATGGGCTTCTGCCTGTTCAACAACGTGGCCATCGCCGCATGGTGGGCAGTGAAGGAACTGGGCTACAAACGGGTCATGATCATGGACTGGGATCTCCACCACGGCAATGGTACCCAGCACAGTTTTTATAATTTCGACTCGGTTCTCTACTGTTCCACCCACCAGTATCCCTACTATCCCGGCACCGGGGCGGTCCTGGAGACCGGGGCCGGGCCGGGCGAGGGCTACACGGTCAATGTACCGCTGACCGGCGGGCAGGGAGATATGGAGTACGCCTGCATCTTCAACGAGCTGATCCTGCCCATGGCCAGGGAGTACAGGCCGGAGCTGGTCCTTGTCTCCTGCGGCTTTGATATCTACGACGGCGACCCGCTGGGAGCGATGAAGGTGACGCCGGCCGGGTTCGCCTACATGACAAGGGTCCTGGTGGACCTGGCCGCCGAGGTCTGCGACGGACGGCTGCTTGTCACCCTGGAGGGGGGCTATAACCTGCAGGGAATGAAGGAGGGTGCCCTGGCCGTCCTGACCGAGCTCTGCGGCGAACGGCTCAGCGAAAGCTATCCGCAATACCTGGACGGAAAATATGAGAAAAAACTCGGAGAATCGAATAGATCATCTCTTCAACTCGCCTCGCTCGACCAGGCCGTGGGCGTGGTGAAAAATTACTGGGATATCTGATTTTTATTTTGCAATATTTCCGGGTTGTGTGAGAGACTGTAGGTAGAGTCGGCCACCGGCCATCCGGATCACTGGCGTAACCCCGCCGGATCGACGGGTATTGGTGATACCGGATTATTCAGTTTTCTCACCAAGTTGCAAGAGATGGGTTCAAAAATCCTCATAGCCGATGATGATGATCTGGTGCGCACCGCGGTGCAGAAGATCCTTACCATGTTCAACTACGATGTCGTGGCGGTGGAGTCCGGACGGGAGGTCATCGAGCGGGTCAACGATGATTTCGATGTCATTGTCCTGGATATCAACATGCCCGACATGGACGGCTTCGAGACCCTGGCGCACCTGAACAACACTGCCCTGGATATCCCGGTCCTTTTTCTCACCGGCGCCGGTTCCATGGACTACGCGGTCAAGGCCATCAATCTCGGGGCCTATGACTTCATGACCAAGCCCATCGAGGATATCGATCTCTTCCGGGTCAAGGTTGAGCGGGCCATCGAAAAACGGACCTTTATCCGCCAGGAGCGGCTCTACAAGGCCAACCTGGAGGAGGAGGTCCTGGACAAGACCAGGGAACTGGCGGAAAAGAACCTGCTCCTGGAACGCTACAGCGATTACCTGGAAAAGGCCACGGTCCAGATCATGTCCAGCCTGCAGACCGCCATGGAAGAAAAGGACGAGTACACCGCCGGCCATACCCGCCGGGTCACCGAGTACTCCATGCTGCTCGGCGAGGCCATCGATCTCCCCGAAGAGGAGCAGGTGGTGCTCAGGCGGGCCTCCCAGTTCCATGACATCGGCAAGCTGGTCATTGATCTCTCCTGTATCCAGAAACCGGGCAAGCTCACTGCCGAGGAGTGGGAGCTGATCAAGAAGCATCCCGAGGTGGGCGCCTCGATCATCGAACCGCTCACCTTCCTGGAACGGGAACGGAGCATCATCCGGCACCACCACGAGAAACTGGATGGAACCGGCTATCCCGACGGTATCGGTGGCTCTGATCTCGACACCCTCACCCGCATCATCACCGTGGCTGACAGTTTCGACGCCATGACCTCCCGCCGCAATTACCGGCGCAACCTTTCCACGGCAGAGGCGGTGGGCGAACTCCGCCGCTGCTCCGGCAGCCAGTTCGACCCGGAACTGGTGGAGGTGTTCGCCGGGGTTGTTCTTTCTGCCAGTTCACTGTATAAACCAGCCTAGATTATCGATCAGCAGGCAGCGGACCTGTGGTTCGCCGCCAATGGCGGCAATGCCTGGTCCCTGTTTCTGTTTCCTTCTCACGGTCCACCGGTCCCGCGGGCCTGCCCTGTCGGCTTCGACAGCTCGAGGCCCCGGCGGCGACAGGGATATCCCGGCCAGGCGGGCCGCCCTGTGCCCGGCCGGTTGCGGCTGGAGGGAAGGGGAAAAGCGACAAGAGGTAGCAGGAAATGAAGATAACACGGGAAGAAGTGGAACACGTGGCCCGGCTGGCCCGTCTCGACCTGACACCGGAGGAGGCAGAGCGGATGACCGGTCAGCTCGACACCATCCTCAACTACGTGGCCAAGCTGGACGAGGTCGACACCACCGGCGTCGGGGAGACGACGCACAGCCAGCGGGTGACCAACGCCTTTCGCGAGGACGAGGTCCGTCCGTCCCTGGCCCGGGAAAAGGCCCTGGCCAATGCGCCGGCGGACAACGGCGAGGCCTTCGTGGTCCCGAAGATCATCAGTTGAGGATCATGCAATGGAGATATACAGTCTGACCCTGACCCAGGCACGGGAAAAACTGGCCCGGGGCGAGATCACCTCCCTCCAGTTGACCGAGGCGGTGCTGTTCCGCATCAACCAGGTGGAAGACAGGATCCGGGCCTACCTGCACCTGGACCGGGAAGGGGCCCTGGCCCGGGCCGAGGAGGCCGACCGGCTGCGCGAACAGGGCAGGGCAGGGGACCTGCTCGGTATTCCGCTCTCGGTTAAGGACGTGCTCTGCACCCGGACCATGCCCACCACCTGCGGATCCAGGATGCTGGAGAACTTCACCCCGCCCTACGACGCCACGGTGATCGAAAGGCTCAACCAGGCAGGCGCCGTCATCCTGGGCAAGGTGGCCATGGACGAGTTCGCCATGGGTTCCACCAGTGAAAACTGCGCCTTCCAGGTGCCGGTCAATCCCTGGAAGGAGGGCTATGTCACCGGCGGTTCCAGCGGCGGCTCGGCAGCGGCCGTGGCCGCGGACGAGTGTTTTGCCTCGCTGGGCTCCGACACCGGCGGCTCCATCCGCCAGCCCGCCTCCCTGTGCGGTATCGTGGGCATGAAGCCCACCTATGGCCGCGTCTCCCGCTACGGCCTGGTGGCCTTTGCCTCCTCCCTGGACCAGGTGGGCCCCATGACCCGGGACGTTGCCGACTGCGCCCTGATGATGAACGTCATCGCCGGCTATGATCACCGCGATTCCACCTCCATCAACCGGGAGGTGCCCGATTACACCAGGGCCCTGGTGGACGGCATGGAGGGGATCAGGATCGGGATCCCGGCCGAGTACTTCGGCGACGGGCTGGATCCCGAGGTGGAGAGGTCCGTGCGCCGGGGCATCGACATGCTGCGCGAGGCAGGCGCCGAGATCGTCGAGGTCTCCCTGCCCCATACCCGGTACTGTGTCGCGGTCTACTATCTCATCGCCCCGGCCGAGGCCAGCTCCAACCTGGCCCGTTACGACGGTGTCCGCTACGGCTTCCGCGACCAGGACGCCCGGACCCTCATCGACATGTACCGCGCCAGCCGCTCGCGGGGATTCGGCGACGAGGTGAAACGGCGGATCCTGATCGGCACCTATGCCCTGTCGGCCGGGTACTATGACGCCTATTACAAGAAGGCCTCCCAGGTCCGCACCCTGATCACGGACGACTTCAGGCAGGCCTTTGCACGCTGTGACCTGCTGGTCTCGCCGGTCTGCCCGACCCCGGCCTGGAAGATCGGAGAGAAGAGCGATGACCCGCTGGCCATGTATCTTTCGGACATCCTGACCATCTCGGCCAACCTGGCCGGCATTCCGGCCATCTCGGTGCCCTGCGGCTTCAGCTCCGACGGCCTGCCCATCGGCATGCAGATGCAGGCGGCCCATTTCAACGAAGAGGTGCTGCTGCGCGCGGCCCACAACCTGGAGCAGCGGGCCGGAGTTGTCGGCACAAAGCCGGAGCTGGCCTGATCCTGCCCTCAGCCACCCCGAGACCATGAAACTGCGCATCCCGGAAAACATCGCCGCCATTGTCCCCTATCCGCCCGGCAAGCCGCTGGAGGAGCTGGAACGGGAGTATGGCATCACCGATTCCATCAAGCTGGCCTCCAACGAGAACGCCTGGGGGCCGTCCCCGGCCGCGGTGGAGGCCATAGCCGGGGTCCTCACCGGCCTGCACCGCTACCCGGACGGCTCCAGCCACTACCTGACCGAGGCCCTGGCCGAGTGGCTGGACATGGACATGGCCGAGATCGTTCTCGGCAACGGCTCCAACGAGGTGATCGAGTTCCTGGTCAAGGCCTTTGTCCGGGCAGGTGACGAGGTGATCACCAGCCACCCCTCCTTTCTCATGTACCAGAAGTTTGTCCAGGTGCGCGGCGGCAGAAACGTGGTCATCCCCCTCAGGGAGATGTACCACGACCTGGCCGCCATCCGGGACGCGGTAACCGACAGGACCCGGTTGATCTTCCTCGACAATCCCAACAATCCCTGCGGTACCCTGATCGCCAGGCAGGATTTCGACGATTTTCTCGCCGCCCTGCCCGAGAGCGTGATCGTGGTGCTCGACGAGGCCTATGTCGATTTCGTGGACCCGAACGAGCGGATCGATGTCAAGGCCTGTATCCGCAGGCCGGACGGCATCCCGGCCGTGGTCGCCCTGCGCACCTTTTCCAAGGCCTTTGGCCTGGCCGGCCTGCGGGTGGGATTTGGCCTCATGCACCGGCAGATCGCCGATCTCCTGCACCGGGTCCGGCAGCCCTTCAACATCAACCTGCCCGGCCAGGTGGGGGCCCTGGCTGCTGTCCGTGACCTGGCGCACTACCGGCACACCCTGGAGAAGACCCGCCAGGGGCGGCAGTGGCTCAGCGCCGAGGTGGAGCGGCTGGGCTGTGTTGCCTATCCCTCGCACACCAACTTCTTTCTCATCGACGTGCGCGGCGATGCCACCAGGCTGTACGAGGCCATGCTGCACAAGGGGGTCATTGTCCGCTCCATGAAGGCCTACGGTTACCCGGAGTTCATCCGCATCACCGTGGGCACGGAGGAGGAAAACAGCCGTTTTGTCGGTGCCCTGGCCGACTGCCTGGCAGAACTCGGCTACCGCGAGGACTGAGGATCATGGCCTCACCACAGCAGATCGTCACCATCGACGGCCCGTCCGGGGTGGGCAAGTCCACGGTCTCCAGGGCCGTGGCCGCCCGCCTGGGCTATACCTACCTGGACACCGGCGCCATGTACCGGGCCGTGGCCTGGAAGTGCCTGCAGGAGGGCGTCTCTCCCGATGACGAGCAGGGTGTGGCGCGCCTTCTCAATGATCTCGATATCCGGCTGCTGCCCCCGGAAAGGGAAGGAGACGATGTCCGGGTCCTGGTGGATGGCCGGGACGTGAGCCGCGAGATCCGCACCCCGGAGATGGCCATGGCCGCCTCCAGGGTCTCGGCCCTGGGCGTGGTGCGGCAACGACTGACCCGCATGCAGCAGGAGATGGGGGCCGCCGGCAGGATCGTTGCCGAGGGCCGGGATACCGGCACCGTGGTCTTCCCGCGGGCGGCCTGGAAGTTCTTTCTCGACGCCGCGCCCGGGGAGCGGGCCCGCCGCCGGGCCGAGCAGCTCAGGCAGCGCGGCCAGGAGGTGGATAAAGAGGAGATCCTGGCCCAGATCATCCAGCGCGACCGCGACGACCGCCAGCGGACCATCGCCCCCCTGCGGGCCGCCCCTGACGCCATCCACATCGATACCACCAACCTCGACCTGGACCAGGTCGTGGACCTGATCCTCTCCCACATCCGGCAGAAGTAATCCAGCCAGGGCAAGAGAGGGCCACCCGTGCCGGCAGGCTGGTCACAGGCGCGGCTCCGCGTCTCTGCCCGTGCCCTGCATTCCTGCCGGAAATCCTCCAATCTCCAACTCCCAAACCAGTTCCCCAGAAAAAAGTGACGGCCGGCCACAGGGGCCGACCGTCGGTACGAAGGAGAAAGCGTGGTCCGACCGCGGCTGGCAAGACCGCGGTCAATACCACTTATTGGCCGAGCAGAGCACTGGCAGCGCGGCCAATTATGGTGCCGGGGAGCAGACCGAGTCCGACAACCCCCAGCAGTGCTAACCCGAGTACGGCTGAAATACCCGGAGAATAGCTGAAATCGAGCTCGCCTTCCGGTTCGCTCATGTACATGTTGCGCACCACCCGCAGGTAGAAGTATGCGGAGATGGCGCTGAAGATGACGGCACCGATGACCGTTCCGGTATAGCCCGCGCCCAGCGCGGCCCGGAGCAGGTAGAACTTGCCGATGAACCCGGCCGTCGGCGGGATCCCGGTGAGGGAGAACATGAAGATCAGCATCAGGACCGCGGCCAGGGGATGATTTTTGGCCAGGCCCCGGTAGTCATCCAGGGATTCATGATGGGCGCCCCGGGAGGAGAGCAACACCAGGATTGCAAAGGCGCCCATGTTCATGAACCCGTAGATGAGAAGATAACTCATGGTGGCGGACAGGCCGTCGGCCGTGCCGGCAAGCACGCCGAGCAGGGAATAGCCGGCATGGGCAATGGCGGAATAGGCCAGCATCCGCTTGATGGAGGTCTGGACCAGGGCGGTGATATTGCCGACCGCCATGGTCAGGAGGGCGAGTATGGCCAGCAGGCTGCCCCAGTGCGGCTGCAGCTCGGGAAAGCCCGAGACCAGCACCCGGCCGAAGACAGCGAATCCGGCCGCCTTGGGTCCCACGGACATGAAGGCGGTGACCATGGTCGGTGCTCCTTCGTAGACGTCCGGCGTCCAGAAGTGAAAGGGCGCCACCGCCACCTTGAAGCAGAAGGCCGCGATCATGAGGCCAAGGGCGGCGAGCAGGGCCGGGTTTTCGGCCAGGCCGGTCCTGGCCGTGAAACGGGCTATCTCGGCAATGGATGTGGATCCGGTCAGGCCATAGACCAGGGACATGCCAAAGAGCATGATGGCCGAGGCAAAGACGCCCATGAGAAAGTACTTGATGGCCGCCTCGGCACTGACGGCCTCGCGCTTGTTCATGCCCACCAGGCAGTAGACCGAAAGCGCCATCAGTTCCAGGCCCAGGTAGAGGACCATCAGGTCGCCTGCCGAGGCCATGATCAGCATGCCGGTGGCGGCAAAGACCATGAGCGCATAGTATTCACCATGGCGCAGGCCATGGACCCTCCGGTAGTGTTCCCCCATCAGGGTGGCCATGATCACCGACAGCAGGCTGATGACCTTGAAAAAGACACCATAGGAGTCGGTGAGGAACATGCCGCCGAATGCGGACACGTTACGCTCGCCGAGCACCATGCCCAGCACGGTGACACAACCCAGCACGGTGAGCCAGGGAAGGACTTCCCGCGTCTTTTCCGCAAAGAGGTCCAGGCCGATCAGGACCAGCCCGGTACAGACCAGCAGCATCTCCGGCAGGAGCGGTTCAAAGGTTGCCCAGGTGATAGCATTCATGGATTTCGGTTCCGGGTAAAGGGTTTTCGGTTCGGTTTTTCGGGTTTGGAGTTATTTTGCCAGGACTGCGGCAACCTGCTGTGCGGCATCAGCTCCGCCATGCACCTGATCCAGGAGATGGGCCACGGAGACGTGCATGAAACTGAGCAGGCTGTCCGGGTAGAGGCCGATCCAGAAGATCAGGACCACCATGGGCAGCAGGGTCGCCACCTCGCGCAGGTTCAGCTCCGGCAGTCCCCGGACCCTGGCATTGACCGGGTTGAAGAAGATCCGCTGGTAGAGCCAGAGCATGTACCAGGCGCCGATAACCAGGCCGGTGGCGGCAAAGAACGCTGCCCATGGCCGGTTGATGAAGCTGCCAAGCAGGATGAGAAATTCGCCGATAAAGCCGTTGGTGGCCGGCAACCCAACCGCCGCCATGGTAAAGAGCATGAAGAAGCCGGCAAAGACCGGCATGGTGGAGGCCAGGCCGCCGTAGTCGGCAATGGCGCGGGTATGGGTCCGTTCGTAGACCATGCCGATGCAGAGAAACAGGGCGCCGGTGACGATACCGTGGTTGATCATCTGCAGGATACCGCCCTCGATGCCCTGGGTGTTGAGGCCGTAGATACCCAGGGTGATGAAGCCCATGTGGCTGACCGAGCTGTAGGCGATGAGCCGCTTGAGATCGGTCTGGGCCAGGCAGATCACACCGCCATAGACGATGGCGATCAGGGAGAGCACGATCATGGGTACCATCATGGCCCGGGTGGCGTCGGGCAGGATGGGCATGGAGAAGCGCAGAAAGCCGTAGGCCCCCATCTTGATCAGCACCGCGGCCAGGATAACCGAGCCGGCCGCCGGTGCCTCGGTATGGGCGTCGGGCAGCCAGGTGTGCACCGGCCACATGGGGACCTTGACGGCAAAGGCGGCGAACATGGCCCAGAACAGCAGCATCTGCAGGCCGGGCGAGTAGGAATGCCGGGCCAGCTCACGGATGTCGAAGGTATGGCCGCCATGGTAATAGAGGGTGATGATGCCCACCAGCATCAGCAGGCTGCCGACCAGGGTGTAGAGAAAGAACTTGACCGTGGCATAGATGCGTTTCGGGCCGCCCCAGATGCCGATGATCAGGAACATGGGGATCAGCATGGCCTCCCAGAAGATATAGAACAGGAAGAAATCCAGGGCGCAGAAGACCCCCATGATCATCCCCTCCAGTACCATCAGGGCGATGAAGAACTCCTTGACCTTGTCCTGGATGGCCTCCCAGGAGACCAGGATGGAGAGCACGGTGACCAGGCCGGTGAGCAGGATGAAGAGGATGCTGATACCGTCGATGCCCAGCGAGTAGTTGATGTTCAGGGCCGGGATCCAGGCGTGCAGCTCGGTGAACTGCATGCGGTGCGTGGTCTTGTCGAACAGGAAGAAGAGCGGCAGGCTGATCAGCATCTCCATGAGGGCGATGATCAGCGCCATCATCCGGATGAGACCGGTCTGTTTCCGGTCCACCAGCAGCAGGCTCAGGCCGCCGACAACGGGAAAAAAGATCAGGGTGCTGAGAAGTGGAATGGACATGGTTGCTCTCGTTTGTACCTCGGGGTTACGGGGTTGTGCCTTCAGCCGGCCACGGAAACCGGTCTTATCGGGTGAACATCCAGACAAAGAGGAAGAGTGCGCTTCCACCCATCCAGGTCAGGTAATGGGGCAGGAGCCCGTCCTGGAGTTTCCGTGCTTTGGCGGCCAGGGCACCGATGAGGCGCGGCACGCCGTTGACCACCAGCTCGATGATGTTGGTATCCACGATTCGGTCCAGGACCCTGCTGAATTCCTTGATCGGCTCCACCAGGAAGCGGATATAGAATTCGTCCACGTAGTACTTGTTGTGCAGGAGCCGGTAGACCCGGGGAAACCGGGCCGCCAGCTCGGCGGGCAGGGCGGGCTGGTCGATGTACATGTACCAGGCGAGCAGGATGCCCCCGACCCCGGCCAGGACCGAGACGGACATCAACAGCGATTCAGTGAGATAGCCGAGATGCACCTCCGGGTGCCCCAGGACCGGGCCGAGGAAGTGGGACCAGTGGTTGTCGCCGCCAAGGATCTCGGGTACGCCGAACCATCCGGCGCCCACCGCGCCCACGGCCAGCAGCAGCAGCGGTACGGTGACCACGGGGGGCGATTCCCGGAGGTGCGCCTTCTGCTCGGCGGTGCCCCGGAATTTGCCGTGGAAGATGAGGAAGAAGAGCCGGAACGAGTAGAGGGCCGTCAGGAAGGCGACCAGGGTGCCGATGAACCAGGCAAACTTGCCGGTTGCCACGTGCGAGGCAAAGGCCATGGCCAGGATCTCGTCCTTGGAGTAGAAGCCGGCCAGGCCCGGCACGCCGGAGATGGAGAGGGTGGCGATCAGGAAGGTGACATAGGTTATCGGCATGTACTTCCTGAGCCCGCCCATGGAGCCGACCTCCTGCTCGTGGTGCATGGCCAGGATGATGGAGCCGCAGCCCAGGAAGAGCAGGGCCTTGAAAAAGGCATGGGTGAAGAGGTGGAAGATGCCGGCCGAGTAGGCGCCCACACCGCAGGCCATGAACATGTAGGCAAGCTGGCTCAGGGTCGAGTAGGCGACCACCCGCTTGATATCGGTCTGGACCAGGGCGATGGTGGCGGCAAACAGGCAGGTGACGGCCCCGATCACGGTGACCACGTTCATTGCAAGGGAGGAAAGCTCGAAGAGCGGGTTGCAGCGGGCGATCAGGAAGACACCGGCCGTGACCATGGTGGCGGCGTGGATCAGGGCGCTGACCGGCGTCGGTCCTTCCATGGCATCGGGCAGCCAGACATGGAGCGGGATCTGGGCCGACTTGCCCAGGGCGCCGCACATGAGCAGCAGGGCCATGGCCGTGGGCAGGTCGAAGTGCATGCCGAAGATGGCAAAGCTCTGGCCCACTGCCTGTTCGGCATTGGCGAAGATGGGCTCATAATGGAGGGTACCGAAGGTGACAAAGACCAGGAACAGGCCGAGAATGAAGCCGAAGTCACCGATCCGGTTGACGATAAAGGCCTTTTTGCCGGCATCGGCGGCCGAAACCTTTTCATAGTAGAACCCGATCAGCAGGTAGGAGGACAGTCCCACCGCCTCCCAGCCGAAGAAGAGCTGGAGAAAGTTGTTGCCCAGCACCAGCATGAGCATGGAAAAGGTGAACAGGCTGAGGTAGCTGAAGAAACGGTAGTAGCCCTCCTCGCCCTTCATGTAGCCCACCGAGTAGATGTGGACCAGCGAACTGATGGAGGTGACCACGATGAGCATCACCGCGGTCAGCTGGTCCACCAGGAATCCCACCGAGACCTTGAGTGAACCGGAACTGATCCAGGTGTAGAGGTCCTGGTTGACGATGTTGCCGTGCAGGACCTCGAAAAACGCCTTGATGGCGCAGACAAGGGAGACCAGGACCGTGATGATCGGCAGCCAGTGGCACCGGCTGCCCATCCT
This sequence comes from Desulfobulbaceae bacterium, assembly GCA_015484845.1. GTDB lineage: Bacteria > Desulfobacterota > Desulfobulbia > Desulfobulbales > Desulfobulbaceae > DRKI01. The sequence continues at coordinate 18,162 of WFUT01000025.1, read as the reverse complement.
GCGACCAAGGAGCAGGGTGATGACAAAGGATGCCAGGGGCAGAAACGGTATGAGCAGAAGATAGCTGGGCATGATGATCATCCTTTCAACTGATTGACTTCATCCACGTAGACGGTCCGGCGGTTGCGGTAGAGGCAGATGGCGATGCCGAGCCCTATGGCCGCCTCGGCGGCGGCAACGGTGATGATGAAGAAGGTGAAGACCTGGCCCCGCATCGATTCCAGGTAGTAACTCATGGCGACCAGGTTCAGGTTGACACCGTTGAGCATCAGTTCCGCGGACAGGAACATGATGATGATATTGCGCCTGGTCAGAAAGCCGTACACCCCGATGGAGAAGAGGATGGCGGCCAGGGCCATGTACCAGCTCAGTGGGATCACAGCAGTTCCTCCGTGTAGGTTGGTTCAGCCGTTCGTGTTTGATGAATCTTTTTCCCTGCGTGCCAGGAGCAGTCCCCCGATCACCGCCACCAGCAGGATCAGGCCGGCTATCTCGAAGGGAAGCACGCTGGCGGAATACATCTCCGTGGCCAGGGCCCGGGTGGGCGTGATTTCCCGGACCCGCTCCGCTGGCCAGTTTCCCCTGGCGCCGGTGCTGAAGACCGGCAGGATGTAGAGCAGGCATGCCGCCAGGCCGCCGGCAATGAGGCGGCCGAGCCAGGCGCTGGAGACAAAGCGCGGCATCCGGAGCTCTTCCTTGAGACTGACCAGGAAGAGGACGAACAGGTAGAGGACCAGGATGGCACCGGCATAGACGATGACCTGGACTGCGGCCAGGAATTCGGCGCCAAGCGAGAGATAGAGCATGGCCATGTGGAAGAAGAGGATCAGGACCATGAGAACCGAGTGGACAGGGTTTCGCAGGGTCACCGCAAGAAGACCCGTTCCGATGATCACCACGGCGCAGTAGCAGAAAAAGAGCAGCATCAGCATTTTTGTATTTCCTCGTCCATTCTTCGAAAATGGCGCAGAGCGCCTGGTGACCTGTTGCACCGCGGGAGCGGTGCAACAAGAGCAGCCAACGTACCTGGTTTGACCTCAAACTCCGGGCACCGCATCAACCCCGTGACACCACCCTGCGGTGGCAGCCAGCAGAAGTGGCCTGTTTTCATTGTTGGTCGTAGCCTGCACCCACCACCTGGCCCTCCAGGGTCCAGTCGGATGGTACGGGCAGCCGTTTTGCCGCCGGCAGTCGTCCCTCCGGCATCCCCCTGGGGCGCCAGAAGGGGTTGACATAGGTCTCCCTGTCGATATGCCGCTCCTCCACGAACCGGTCCCAGTTGGCCAGCAGGTCTTCGCGGGTAAAGTGAAAGGGGTCCCTGCTGTAGGCCGCGTATTCGAAGATCTCGGTGAGGACCAGGGCATTGACCGGGCAGACCTCTTCGCAGTAGCCGCAGTAGACACAGCGCAGGGCCTCGATGTCGTAGCTGTCCACCACCCGCCGCGATTCCTCATCGTGGAAACGGATGCGGATGCAGCGCGAAGGACAGACCGTGGCGCAACGCATGCAGGCGACACAGGTGGAGCCGCCGGTCTCCGGGTCGCGGACCAGGGCGTGCTGGCCACGGAAGCCGAGCGCCACCGGGATCTCCTCGTCCGGATACTGCCGGGTGATGGGCCTGGAAAAGAGCCTCCGCATGGTCAGGGCCATGCCCTGGAGGATCTCCGTGTGGAGGATGGTTTGCAGCAGGTTGCGTTTCGGTTTGTACTTGACGAACATGGCGATTCCTCGCGGTTCAGCCGATGATGGCCTTGACGATGCCGGTCAGGGCGATATTGGCCAGGGCCAGGGGGATGAGCAGTTTCCAGCCCAGCTCCATCAACTGGTCGTAGCGGTAGCGGGGCAGGGTGGCCCGGATCCAGATGAAGACAAAGAGAAAGAGATAGATCTTGAGTACGAACCAGAAAAAGGGCACACCGGGCACGGTGAACGGACCGTTCCAGCCGCCCAGGAAGCAGATTGTGCCAATGGCGGACATGACGATCATGCCGATATACTCGGCCATGAAGAACATGGCGTAGCGCATGCCGGAATACTCGGTGGCATAGCCGGAGACCAGCTCGGTCTCGGCCTCGGGCAGGTCAAAGGGCACCCGGTTGGTCTCGGCCAGCATGGCCACGCAGAAGACGAAGAAGGCGATGATCTGCGGGAAGATGTACATGCCGCCAAACGAGGTTCCCTGCGCCTCGACGATTTTGGACAGGTTCAGGGTCCCGGAGAGCATCATCACCCCGACCAGGCTCAACCCCATGGCGATCTCGTAGCTGATGACCTGGGCCATGGAGCGGAGTCCGCCCAGGAAGGTGTACTTGGAGTTCGAGGCCCAGCCGGCCAGGATGACGCCATAGCTGGAAAGCGAGCTCATGGCCAGGATGAAGATCAGGCCGATGTTGATGTCGGCAAGCACCCAGCCCGGCGCAAAGGGCAGCACGGCCAGGGAGGTCAGCATGGCCACCAGGCAGATGATGGGCGCGGCCAGGAAGATGGGCCGGTCGGCCTGTTCCGGGATGATGTCTTCCTTGAAAAAGGACTTGATGCCGTCGGCGATGGGCTGCAGCAGACCATGCCAGCCAACCCGCATGGGGCCCATCCGGACCTGCATGTGGCCGATGATCTTGCGCTCGAAATAGGTCGCATAGGCGACGTGCAGCATGACAACGGCAAAGAGAACAAGGATCTGGAGCAGCAGCACGAGAACATGCATGGTTTTTTTACCCTGGTATTCGTGTTGTTGGGGTATCTGTCACCTGTCGCATTCTCCCAGGACCACATCCAGGGTGCCGATGATGGCGATCAGGTCGGCGATCATGGCCCCCTTTGCCATGGTGGGCAGGGCCCCGATATGGATGAAGGAGGGCGAGCGGATATGCATCCGGTAGGGCCGGCCGGAGCCGTCGCTGACAAAGTAGAAGCCCAGCTCGCCCTTGGGCGCCTCCACCGAGACATAGACCTCGCCCCTGGGAAACAGGGCCCGGTCCCTGAGCAGCCGGACCAGGCCGGTGCCCCAGCGGCTGGCATCGGCCTCCTTCCCCGGATGGCCGTGCAGCGGCATCACCAGGTCGGGGGCATCGTCGCCGACAATGGGACCAGGCGGAAGCTGGTCGATGCACTGGAGGATGATCCGGGCCGACTGGCGCAGCTCTTCCATGCGGCAGCGGTAGCGGGCGTAGATATCTCCCTCCCTGCCCACCGGCACCTCGAAGTCCACCAGGGCGTAGGCATCATAGGGCCTGGCCTTGCGGACATCGTAGCGGATGCCGGAGCCGCGCAACGAAGGCCCGGTGATACCGAGATCGAGCGCCTCTTCACCGGAGATGACACCAACGCCGCGGGTTCGCTTGAGCCAGATCCGGTTGGTGTCGATGAGGGTCTCGTAGTCCTCGATCCAGTCGGGAAAGGTGCGGGCGAATTCCTGCAGCCGCCTGATAAAGGAGTGGGTCACGTCCTGGCGCACCCCGCCGATGCGGGGATAGGAGAAGGTGAGGCGGGCGCCGCACAGCTCCTCGAACAGCTCGAGCAGGACCTCGCGCTCGCGGAAGCAGTAGAGAAAGACGGTCATGGCGCCGATATCCAGGGCATGGGTGGCCAGCCAGAGCAGATGGCTGCAGATGCGCGACATCTCGCTGACCATGGTCCGGATATAGCGCGCCCGCAGGGGCACCTCGATGCCGAGCAGCCGTTCCACGGCCACGCAGTAGCCCACGTTGTTGGCCATGGCGCCGACATAGTCGAGCCGGTCGGTGAGGATCAGCCCCTGGGCATAGGTGCGATGTTCGGCCAGCTTGTCAAAGCCGCGGTGCAGGTAGCCCACGTGCGGCGTGCACTCGAGGATGGTCTCGCCGTCCAGTTCCAGGTCCACCCGCAGGACACCGTGGGTGGCCGGATGCTGCGGACCCATGCGCAGGCTGTAGCCCTCCTCGTCTCCGGCGGCCACCGGTACGTCCAGCGTGGTGTGCAGGGGCTTGGTCATGATCGATCACCTCTCCTGTTCATGACCCGGGGTCCTGTTGCCACCCGGGTTGTATCCAAATCCTGCAATTGGCAATTTTGCCGGAGATGCGAGGCATCAAGGGCGCAGTCGTATACGAATACTTCAAGCCCTTGATAACGAAGCAGATTCGGTAAAATTGCCAATGCCTGCGGCCGAGAAAATGAAGAAAAAAAATCCTTCACCCGATCAGTGAGTCGAAAAAAACGATCACGTTCGTATAATCCGCTGATACGGCAAAAGAAAATTTTTTCTTCATTTTCGAAGTGCAGGATTTGGGTTGAAATCAAAGGGACGCAGCTCCTCGACCTTGTGCAGCAGGTCGGTGAAGCCGCTCCACTCGTCGTGCCCCTTGAGCGGGTACTCCTTGCGCAGGGGGTGGCCCTGCCAGTCGTCGGGCAGGAGGATCCGGCGCAGGTCGGGGTGGTTGGCGAAGCTGATGCCCACCAGGTCGTAGCATTCCCGCTCCGGCCAGGCTGCGCCTTTCCAGACCGGGGTGGCCGAGTCGATGCGCGGGTCCTCTTCCGGAACCTGGGCCCGGAGCCGAAACTCGTGGCCATGGGTGATGGAGTAGAGGGAGTAGGCAACCTCGAAACGCTGCAGGGGCGGCTGCATCCGGTCGCGGTTGTCGACCCCGCAGAGGCACATCAGGTGGTTGAGCCGGATCTTGTCGGTCCGCTTCAGCCAGGCCAGCATCTCCACGATCCGCTGCCGCCGGACGATGACGCTGACCTGGGCCGCGTGGACACAGGTGTCGAGGATCTCGCCGGGAAACTCTTCCGCCAGTCGTTTGCCTATCGCCATCGGCTCCATCGAAACTCCTCCTTCATGATCTTTTCCTGCAGCTTGATAAAGCCCTGCAGCAGGGCCTCGGGCCGCGGCGGACAGCCGGGCACGTAGACATCGACCGGTACGACCTGGTCCACTCCCTGGGTTACGGAGTAGGTGTCGAACACGCCGCCACTGCAGGCGCAGCTTCCCATGGCCAGCACGTAGCGCGGCTCCGGCATCTGGTCGTAGACCCGGCGCAGGACCGGCGCCATCTTCTTGGTCAGGGTGCCGGCCACCACCATGCAGTCGGCCTGGCGGGGACTGGCCCGGAAGATGACCCCGAACCGGTCCAGGTCGTTGGTGGAGGCGCCGGCATCCATCATCTCGATGGCACAGCAGGCCAGGCCGAAGGTCACCGGCCAGATGGAGCCGGCGCGGCCCCAGTTGACCAGCTTGTTGAGCGGGCCGAGGAGGGCGTTGGCGCCCGGGATCATCCGGATGCCGTTCTCCAGTTCAACCGTCGGGGTTCCGGCTATTTCTCCCATTGGAAGGTCTCCTTTTTCCAGGCATAGACGTAGCCCGCGAGCAGCAGGAAGATGAAGATGAACATCTCCACCAGGGCAAAGAGTCCCTGCCGGTCATAGGTCACGGCCCATGGATAGAGGTAGATCGCCTCCACGTCAAAGACCACGAAGAGGATGGCAATCAGGTAGAACTTGACGGAGAAGCGCATCCTCGGCTCGGCCGTGGGCTCGTTGCCCGACTCGTAGGCCACCAGTTTCTCGTGGTAGGGCCGGCTCATGCGGAAGAAGCGGCCGACGTACAGGGTAACAGCGCCGAACCCGATGCCGAACAGGATCAGGATCAGGATGGCCAGGTACTGCGGGGGAAAAGAGGGTGCTGCTGTCATGGTCTATCCCTGCTGTTCCTGCTTGCTGAGAAGCTGTTCGGCAAACTGCTGCCGCCGCGCCTCGGACGCCTCGCCCGCGGTGGTGAAGGTCAGGGCGTCGGTGACGCACTTGGAGACACAGGCCGGGGCAAGGCCCTGGTCGATGCGGTCCATGCAGAGGTTGCACTTGCCCACCTTGCCGGTGGTGCTGTTCCACTGGGGTACGCCCCAGGGACAGGCGGTGATGCAGGCCTTGCAGCCCACGCAGAGATCGTCGTTGACAAAGACGATGCCGTCCTTGTCGCGGCGCTGCATGGCGCCGGTGGGGCAGGCGTCCACGCACCAGGGTTTTTCACAGTGGAAACAGGCCAGGTAGACAAAGTCGAAGCGGGGAATACCCCTGCTCATCCGGGGGCCCACGGTCATGATCTTGCAGTAGTTGGAACCCGCGGGAGTCTCGTTCTTCACCTTGCAGTGTGCCTCACAGGCCCGGCAGCCGATACAGCGGCTGACATCGTGCGATACGTAATATTTGCTCATTTCGGATCTCCCTGTAGTTTTATCCGAAAATGCCTGTCCGCAGCGCCAGGGACGGTGGCATTTTTATGGTGTGTTGAGGCTGTGACCCGAAAAGCTGGTCCAGCCATGCTGGGTTGTGGTGCAGCGTGCCTTACTGTGCCGGTTTGACGGTGACAAAGGACTCGCAGAGGCTGATCGCGCCCCCGGCCTGGTCCCAGACATCAAGCAGACCGGCCATCAGTCGCTGGTCACTCACCCCCCGTCCGCAGGTCCTGGTCTGCCGGGGCACCTGGCGGCCGAAACCGTGGACCGTGAACACGGCCTCCGGGTGGATGAAATCGGTGACAAAGGCGCGCAGCCTGCCCTGGTAGCCATTGGCCGCCGTGACCTCGACCATGTCGCCATCGCTGATGCCGAGCTTCCCGGCCTGCTCCGTGTTGATCCAGAGGTTGTTTTCATCCATCATCTGGTGGAGCAGCGGGTTGTTCTGGGTGTGGCTGTGGGTATGGACCGCCACCCGGCCATAGACCAGGCGAAACTTGCCGGCAGGCGGGGCGGCCGGGCTCTGGTAGGGCTTGAGCGAGGGCAAGCCGGCCTTTTCCAGGACCTCGGAGATGATCTCGATCTTGCCGGACGGGGTCTTGAACCTGCCCTCCAGCTCGTCGCGGTCATAGAAGACCGGCCGGTCGGTGAGCTCGATGAAGCCCTTGTCTTCAAAATCTTTCATGGTGAAGCCGGTGGGTTCGAGCTGCCACTTCCAGAACTCCTCGATGGTCTCGTAGGGGAAGTACTCCTCCACTCCCATGCGCACGGCCAGTTGCCGGAAGATGTCCCAGGCCGCCTTGGTGTCGAACCGGGGCTCCACGATCTTGCGGCGCACGGCCAGCCGTGGCTTGAGGCCCTTCTGGACGATGATGTGATTGTCCCGCTCCAGGAACATGGACTCGGGCAGGATCACGTCCGCATACCAGCCGAACTCAGAGTAGTGGGTGTCGATGGAGACCAGCAGGTCGCAGTGGTCAAAGTACTCCTTCTGCTGTTCCGGGTCCGGCATGCAGGTGAAGGGATCGTGGCGCACGGCCATCCAGGCCTTGACCGGGTAGGGCTTGCCGGTCTTCATGGCCGGAAAGAGCAGGTGGGCCAGGCCCGGTCCTTTCTCGAACTGGGGATAGGTGGTGCCGCAGCCGTCGGCCCGCTCGATGTCGGGCTTCTTGCAGTCCACGGTGCGGATCGACTTGACGCCGCAGTCACCCGGACCCTTGGGGAAAAACAGGCCACCTTCCATCTCGACATTGCCCATCAGGCCATTGAGGATGTGGAGCATGCGGGAGGCATAAAAGGAGTCGTTGTAGCGGGACAGGTTCCAGCCGGGATGGAAGATGACCTTGGGACGGTCTTCGTTGATCTCGCGGACAAAGTTGATGATCGAGTCTTCATCGACACCACACTCCTTGGCGGCCCAGGCCGGGGTGTAGGGTTCGACAAAGGTGCACAGCGCACTGAAATCCTTGACGTACTTGTCAACGAACGCGGCGTCGTAGGCGTTTTCCCTGATCACCTGGTGAACCATGGCCAGGGCCAGGGCATAGTCGGTGCCGGGCCGGACATGGAAGAAGCGGGTCGCCTTGCTGGAGGTCTCGGTGACCCGGACGTCGACATAGGTGAGCCGGCCCCCCTTCTGCAGCATCTCCATGACCGCCCGGGTCTCGGTGAGGAGCAGGGCGGCAAAGAGGTTGCGGCCGAACAGGACCAGGTGGCGCGCGTTCTTGTAATCGTACTGCAGCCCCTTGCGGGCCACGCCGTTGACAGAGAGGCTGGCGTGGTGGGTGTTGCGGCCGCAGGTACTGTCATGGTTGGTGTAGTTGGGACTGCCAATGGCATGCACAAAGGTCTTGTACAGCCCCTGCCATGGGCCGCCCCGCGAGGAGACCACGATGGACTGCGGGCCGTACTTTTCCTTGATCGCCCCCAGTTTTCCCGCCACGTGGTCCAGGGCCTCCTCCCAGGAGACCTGGCGCCACTTGCCCTCGCCGCGCGCTCCCTCGCGGATGAGCGGCCCCTGGGGCCGCTCGGTGTCATCGCGCAGGGCGATGCCGGCGGCACCGCGGGGACAGAGGGCACCACCGAGGATGTGCTGGTTCCCCTCCATCCAGGTGACCCGGTTGTCTTCCACCTCGGCCCGGATGTGACAGCGGACCGTACACATTCCACACATGCTGTATATCGATTTTTTCATGGGTTCACCTCCCTGTTGAGGGTTGCATCGGAAACCAGGGGCCGGCTCGGGACCTCCTGACCGGTGCCCTTGCCGATCCTGTCCCTTGCCATCCTGTTTTGTTTTCAATAATACTTATGAAATTGTTCTGTCCCGGGTAGAATGCGCACGCATTGTTTTTTCATTACGTCTTTTATATCAAGATGTTATCTGTTGTTTCGTTCCTGGCCTTCATGGGGCGTGGAGGCATTTCTTCCCATTTTTCCGTCATGCCGCTTCCGGGCCCGGAATGTGTGACCTGGCCAAAGTGCATCAATACGGCTGGTTGGTGATCAACACGCTACAGAAATCTTTCCTGGAAAAAAAGTCGATTTTTACTGGCGATTGCATCAGTTTTTTTGATACATGGCCCAGGATGACGGAGGGAAGCGGAACAGCGATATCCGGGAGGGAAAGAAAAAAAATTATTTCGCAGGTTGCGGCGGGGTGGGGGATACAGCCTGGCAGGTGGTACACAGGGTGGTACATGGGCAGATTTTCCGCCGGACAAAAAAAGGCCCCTGCCTGGGGCAGGGGCCTCTGTGTGCGGCCATCGGCTGTCGATGCCTGTCGGCCTTTCTTTGGGCTCGCTTTACCTCGGCAAAGCGGAGCGCCGGTTGTCAGTCCACGTGTTCCATCTCGCGGCCACAGCAGTTGGGCACGGCGTCACCGGGCTTGAGGTGGGCGTACTTGTTACAGATGGTGCAGATGACCGTGCACTCCTCCTCCACCTTGTCATTGCTGTAATGGGTCAGGCCGCCGGGCACGTCCTCGATGACGAACCGGGCCACGTTGGACTTGATGGGGATGTATTCGCCGATGGGCTCCATCTTCTTGGAGGCGTTGACGCAGTCCACCACGATCCGCCAGAGGACCTCCATGTCGGCGGTCTCCTGCTTGCTCTCGGGATGAAATTCGACAACATTCTTGTCTACGACTATTTTCATGCAATTCTCCTTGGCGTTCTTGTCAGGTCATTGGTTCAGATCACGGACTCGATCTCTTTTCCGGCCAGGAAATCCTTCATGGTCCTGCCGACGTGGCGACCGAGCTCCACGCACTCCTTGAGCTGGGCGTGCTCGGGCACGTACTGGACGCGCAGTCCCTCGTGACAGATGGTGAACTTCATCTCCTTCATGGCCTGGTTCATCAGCTTGACCGCCTCGCCGGACCAGCCATAGGAACCAAAGGCGGCGCCCACCTTGTTGGTGGGCCGCAGGCCGCGCATGTACATCAGGAAACCGGCCATACGCGGCAGCATGCCGTTGTTGAGGGTGGGGCAGCCCAGGACGATGGCGCTGGCCTCGAGCACGTCGGTCATGACGTCGCTGCGGTGGTTGACCGACAGGTCGAGCAGCTTGTAACTGATACCCTCGTCCAGCAGGCCGTCGGCAACGGCCTTGGCCATCATCTCCGTGGAGTGCCACATGGTGTCGTAGATGACCAGGGCGTAGCCCTTGCCCTCGTTGCGGCACCAGCGGGAGTAGGCCTCGATGATCTTGCCGGGATCGGACCGCCAGACAACACCGTGGTCCGGGGCGATCATCCTGATGGGCAGGTTCATCTCCTGGACCTTGGCGATCAGTTTCTTGACCAGGGGCGAGTAGAGGGTGAGGATGTTGGCATAGTACTTGGTCGCCTCGTACATGAGCACGTCCTGGTTGACCTCGTCATCGAACCGCTCGCTGGTGGCCAGGTGTTCGCCAAAGGCATCGCTGGAGAACAGGATCTGGTCCTCCTTGAGGTAGGTGAACATGGAATCGGGCCAGTGCAGCATCCTGGTCTCGAGGAAGTTGAGGGTCTTTTCCCCCAGGCTGATCTCCTCGCCCGGCGAGACCACGTGATAGGGCCACTCCTCGTGGTGAAAATGCTTGAGCAGGGCCTTGTGGCCCATCTTGGAGCAGATCACCTTTTCCGGTTCGATCTCCTCCATCACCCGGGGCAGGCTGCCCGAGTGGTCCATCTCGACGTGATTGACCACGATGTAATCGATCTTTTTCGGATCAACGATGTTGCGGATGCGGTGCATCAGCTCGCCGTGATAGGGCCGCTTCACCGTGTCGATGAGGGTGATTTTCTCGTCAATGATCAGGTAGGCGTTGTAGGTGGTGCCACGATAGGTGGAATAGCCATGAAAATCACGGGTGAGCCAGTCAACGGCCCCGACCCAGTAGACGTTTTTTGCAAGTTCAACTGGTTGCACTGTTCGGTCCTCCTGGTGAAAAGTAAAAAGATATCCTGGCGTTCCGGACCGGCCACGGCCGTCCGTAACGGTTCCATACCGGCTGGTCAGAAGGTGAGGATGCGGTAGCCCCGGGCAAGCCACGGCGCCATGGCCGGGTGACCGGCCATGTCACCGATCAGCTCGATCCCTGTCCGCCTGACCGCATCGGCCACCTCCAGCTTGGTGGAGCAGGCGCGGCAGGCGCCGACGATGAGACCCTGCTCGCGGGCGCGGCTGAAGAGCTGGTGGAGAAAGTGGTCCCTGGCCGCCATGGCCGGAACCAGCCTGACGGCCTCGCCCTCGATGACGATCCTGCCCTCCATGCCCTTCTCCGCCATGTCCAGCCCGTTGAGCAGGACATGGATGAAACACATGGCGTCACCCCGGAAGGCAAAGAAGACGGTCTTTTCGTGTGCCTGGTTCATGGTATCGCGTTGGCGGCCGGCGGCGGCCGGTCCTGGGCAGAGGTTCGTGTGGCAGGTCCGGGACAGTGGTTTTTTTCGCCTGCCGCAGCACGGCCCGGCCGGCATGGCGCAGGTCGCGCCGCACTGCGGCGAACGAAAAGTGCAAGGCCCCCGGTGCCATCCCGCGCCGGGGGAAGCGGGCCGATCAGATCTCCTCGAACTCCTCCTTGCCTGCGCCGCAGACCGGACAGGTCCAGTCGTCGGGCAGGTCGTCGAAGGACGTGCCCGGATCGATGCCGCCGGCGGGATCGCCCAGCTCGGGGTCATACTCGTAACCACAGATGAGACATTTGTACTTTTTCATTGCTCCTTGCTCACTTTTGCTTGGTTGTGGAGAGGTCCGGCTCTGGCTGTTTTCTTCCTGCACCGACCCCGGTCCGGCCAGGGGCCTGAAGGCCGCCCTGGTCGCGCCGCAGACCGGACAGCGCCAGTCGTCGGGAAGCTCGGCAAACGGGGTTCCCTTCTTGATCTTGCCCTTGCGGTCACCCTTGTCAGGATCGTAGATATAGCCGCAGTTGACCGTCTGGCACTGGTACATCTCTTCCGGTCGGGCCATGATCAGCTCTTCCAGTGACCGTGCAGGTTACAGTAGGCCCGGGCAGAGACCGTGCCGGCATCGATGCAGAAGGTCGCCTCCGGCGCGTCACCGGGCTTGAGATCCTGCCGGTACACGATGCCGTCGGCCACCAGCTCGATCCACTCGATCCAGTGTTTCTCTTCCATGGGATGGGCCACGGAGCCGACAGCGACCCTGTAGCCGTTGTCCACCTTTTCGATGACCGGCACATGCTTTTCCTGGGCCGCGTCAACGGTATTTTCCGCCATCAGGTCCATGGGCTGACCGCAGCAGACAAGCTCGCCGGCGCCGGTGTGCAGAACCTCAACGATGTTTCCGCAAAGCGCGCACTTGTAGACTTGGTTTTTCTTGGTCATGGTCTCTCGAGCCTCCTTGTATCAATGAAAGGGTGGTGGGGGGTACCCGGCGCACAGGGCCGGGTACCCGGAACTGCATCAGCCGGAGTGCCTGGCCAGGTAGTCGGCCACGCCCTCGGCAGTGGGCTTCATGGCCTCTTCTCCCTGCTTCCAGTTGGCGGGGCAGACGTCACCATGCTGCTCGTGGAACTGCAGCGCATCAAGCATGCGCAGGGTTTCATCGACATTGCGGCCCAGGGGCAGGTCGTTGATCACCTCGTGGCGGATGATCCCTTCCCGGTCGATGAGGAAGGTGCCGCGCAGGGCGATGCCGATATCCAGTAATACACCATACCTGCGGGAGATGCTTTTATCAAGATCAGCGACCAGGGGATACTGGATATTGCCGATGCCTCCCTTGTCCACCGGGGTGTTCTTCCATGCCCAGTGGGTAAACTGGGAATCGATGGAGACGCCGATCACCTCGCAGTTCTTCTCCTTGAACTTGTCCAGGGCCCGGTCAAAGGCGATGATCTCGGACGGACAGACAAAGGTGAAGTCCAGGGGATAGAAAAAGAGGACCACGTACTTGCCATGGTAGTCGGAGAGCTTGAAGTCCTCCTTCATGGAGTTGTCGCCCATGACGGCGGTGGCGGTAAAATCAGGGGCCTGCTTGGCAACGAGTGTGCTCATGGTATATCTCCTTGAGTAGAAGTATAAAAAACAGGGGCCAGGGAACAGGAGCCGGCTCGGCTTCCAGCCGCGGCGGCATGGAGGGGATCCGTTCTCCCCGGGCCCCGGTGTTCACGGTTGGTTGTGATCGTGACCTGAAAATTGGCGCCAGCCATGCTGGTTGATCACGGTTCGGGTATCAGGACAGTGCGGCCTTGCCCTCACTGGTGATCTCGTATTTGCAGCGGGCCGGACTGGCCACGTAGCCCTTCTTTTTCAGCGCCGTGATCTGGCAGCTGACCTGTTTCGGTTCCAGGCTGGTGGCAGCGGCGATGTCCTTGCTGCCGCAGGCGTCCTTGCACTTGGCAAGCGCCTCGAGAACCTCGCGTTGCTTGTCGCTGAGTCCGGTTCCACATGTCTTGCAACCCATTTTTTCTTCTCCTTTCCTTGTTTTTTGTTGGATTTTTCTGCACCCGGGACAGAGACCGAAGAATTCGATCCTGCAGCCCGATACCTTGTACCCCCTGCTTTCATGGGCAGGGAGGCTCAGTTGTTTTTTCCCTTCCAGGTCGATGTTGTCGACCCGGTGGCAGCGGACGCAGTAGATGTGGTCGTGCTGGCGAAGGTCCCAGTCAAACCGCTTCTGCCGTCCACTGACCTCGAGCTTGCGGATCAGTCCCGCCTCGGAGAGTATCTCGAGATTGCGATACACCGTGGCCAGGCTGATACGCGGCAGCTTTTTCTTGACCCGCTCATACAGCTCATCCGCCGTGGGATGGGTATGGCATTTTCCGAGCTCGCTGAGGATGACCTCGCGCTGGTGGGTCATGCGGAGTTGTTTGTCCATGATCTGTAAATTGTTACCATGTGTAATTTTTTGTTAAAAGTACATGGTAACTATTATTATGTCAACAGAAAAATTCTCTCTTCCTGGAAAAAAGAGGACCAGGCGGCATGGGAAAGCGGTACTTCAGGGGGATAAAGTGAAACGGGGCAGGAGAGGGGGAAGGCAGCACGGCTGGGCCCGGGTTTTTCGGGTCCAGGCCACACAACAAGCGTGCAACTGGATAGCGGTCCCTACGTGACACCGCGCAGCGGTGTCACGGGGATGCGGTGGCGCCCGGAGGCCGGCAGGCGGCTACTCGAGGACAAAGTCGTCGCGGCGGTTCTGCGCCCAGGAGAATTCATCATGGCCGGTGAAGAGCGGCCGTTCCTCGCCGTAGCTGATGGTGCGGATCCTGTCCGGGCTCACCCCCAGGTCGACGAGATAGTTCTTTGCATTGAGGGCCCGCCGTTCGCCGAGGGCCAGGTTGTATTCATTGGTGCCGCGTTCGTCGCAGTTGCCCTCGATGACCACCTTGGTGCCGGGATGGGCATTCAGGTAATCGGCATTATGTTCCAGGCGGCTGGCCTGGTCGGTGCGGATCGAGGCCTGGTCGAAATCAAAATAGACGGGCTGCATCTCCACCGAGGAACGGCCATGCAACTTCTTGTATTCCTCGCTGTTCTGGTCACTGTTGACATTGAGGCTGCCCAGGGCCTGGCCTCCGCCGGGTCCGGAGGCGTCAAGGGACTCCTCGCTGGGGCCCACCTCTTCGGTGATGGTGCCCTGGCCGCCGTTTTCCAGGGATTTCCCCTCGGGCATATTGGTGTTGGCCTTGGTCGAGTAGGGAGCAACGGGCTTGGGGCCACAGCCGCCGAGAAGGGCCAGGGAGGCGGTCAGGAGGACTGCGGCAAACAGGCTGGTCATTGGCTTCATGACAGAGATATCCTCATCATCGGCAAACAGCAGGTGGCAGGCGGACGTCACCCCGGCAGCCGTCGGCGGGGCCGGCCGGCCCCTGGTCCGTCATCCTGCTGTTTAGATTATTGTTGTGCCCGCAGGGCATGAAAAGTAGTCTGAAAATCATGTCCGGTGCTGCATGGCAGGGGCACTGCCATACTCTGCGCATGCCGGATCTGGAAATGGAACATGTACGTCCGATAACCTACCTTTTTTCATGCTGATACGTCAAGAAAAAGATATGGGCCGCTCCTGTGCCCGAGCCCGGGAAAAGGAGAGCGGTTGAGTGAGAGGTCTGAAAAACACTGCGAGGAGAACGCCATGTTGAAGAGAACCGCGGTCATGCTGGTCGCCCTCTGTGCTCTCTGCGGGAGCGCCCGGGCCGGAATCACCATCGTCTTTGCCACCGACGCCACCTGGCCGCCCATGGAGTTTGTCAATGCCGACGGGCAGATCGCCGGTTATTCCGTCGATTTCATGCGGGCCGCCGGCAGGGAGGCGGGGTTTACGCCGGTCTTCAGGAACGTTGCCTGGGAGGAGATCTTTGCCGGCCTGGCCGCGGGCAGGTACGACGCGGTCTGTTCGTCTGTCTCCATCACCGGGGAACGAAAAAAAGAGATGGATTTCAGCGAGCCCTACTTCACGGTCCACCAGGCGCTGGTCGTGCCGAAGAAATCCCATGTTCACGACCTGGCCGATCTCGGGGGCAGGAAGGTGGGCGCCCAGGCCGGCACCACGGGTTTCTCGGTCATCAGGGCGGCCGACGGGGTGATCGCCAGGCCCTACGAGAAGATCGGCCTGGCCATGGAGGACCTCAACATGGGCCGCATCGATGCCGTGGTCTGTGACGATCCGGTCGCTGCCAACTATGCCCTGTTCAAGTACCGCGACACCCTCAAGGTCGCCACATTGCTCAGGACCGGCAAGGCGGAGCGGTACGGGGTCGTGGTCCGCAAGGGCAATAGCCGGGTGCTCGACCTGCTCAACCGGGGTATTGCCGCGGTCAGGGCCAGGGGGATCGACCGGGAGCTGGAGAAAAAATGGATCGGCCGGTAGGGGGCGCGCCGGGTCCGGGAAGGTGGTGGGGGAGGCGCCGCCGGCCGGCACTCCTCCCCCTGTTGCTGCACCATCGGCGCTAGGCCGCCTGGGCCTTGCGCCAGCCGTCGGCCTTGAGCCGCTCGATGCGGGCGATGTTCCAGGAACTGATCTCCTTCAGGTAGCGGGTCGGGTCCTCTTTCTGCAGGGCCATTATCTCCTTCCGCTCTTCCAGGATATCCTCCTTTTCGCCGGGATACATCTCCAGCCAGCAGGCATAGCCGGAATCGAAGATGAAACCGGGCCGCACGCTTTCCGGGTCCACCATCAGCTTGGACACGGCCAGGAACCGGGCCAGGTCCATGTCATACTTGATGACCCAGCCGTTGTCATGGAGCATGGTCTCCGGGTCAATCGTCTCCGGTCCGGAACACTCCGGGCAGTAGAGTTCTTCGATGACCTCCGCGGTCATGACATTGTCCCGCATATGGAACTGGGCCGTCTGTCTGCCGCACCGGCAGGTCTTTCTCACTTCCAGGCACATGATATCTCTCCTCCGTAGGGCTGAAGGGGCTGTGGTTGTTAATGATTATTATTAATAAATGCTTTTTGCCGGCCTGGCAAGGAAAAAATACATTTCTTTTTTGGGATCAGGTACCGCGCCGCGTTACAATCAAGGTGCGGGCAGTGGTTCCGGTGCCGGTTCGGCGCGGACACCATGTGGCCGCGGATATCACCTTTCCCCCAGGCAACACCTGCACAGGAGGAGATCATGCAACGGTTCCTGTTCTCAGCGCTTCTGTCGGTTCTGCTCTGCGCGGCGGTGTCCGTGCAGGCGCGTTCCCTGCACTGGCAGGACATCACGGTCCGGGCCAGGCTTGATGAGCGGGGAACGCTGCATGTACGCGAGATCCAGCGCATGGTCTTCACCGGCTCCTGGAATGGCGGCGAGCGACGGTTCAATATCCGGCCGGGACAGTATCTCCGGTTCAAGGGGATCTATCGCCGCGATCCGGCCACGGGCCGCGATATCCCCCTGGTCCACGGTAACCTGGCGCGCAGGGACCACTGGGCCTGGGCCGGGAAAAATGTCCTGCGCTGGCGCAGCCGCCTGCCCTCCGAGCCGCCGTTTACCAACACCCATATCACCTATGTCCTCGACTATACGATCCAGAACGTCCTTGTTCCCCGGCGGGGCCGCTTCCTCCTGAGCCATGATTTCTGTTTCCCGGACCGGCCCGGCGTGGTGCGCAACTTCACCCTGGACCTGGAGCTGGACCCGGTCTGGCAGAGCAGGGCCGGACACCGGATCCACCTCCAGGCCCACGATATCCCGCCGGGCAGGGGCGCGGTCCTGACCCGGTTCCTGGACTATACCGGCTCCTCCCCCGGGCAGGTGGGCTACTCCAGGCCGCCTGCGCCTGTACCTGTTGCCCGGGCCAGCGGTTTTTTTGCCGGCACCCGCACTGCGCCGGCATGGTTCCGCTTTCTTCTCCTGGCCGGTGTCTGGTTGTTTTTTCTGGCCCGTCTTGTCCTCTTCCTTGGCCATGAACGGCGGCAGCAGCGGTTCCAGCCCCTGCCGCCGCCGCAGACCATTGACCGCGCCTGGCTCGAAGAGCATCTCTTCTCCATGCTGCCCGAGGTGGTGGGCGCCACCTGGGACAAGGAGACCGGTTCCAGCGAGGTCTCGGCCATCCTGGCCCGCCTCATCCAGGAGGGCAAGCTGGAGAGCCGGGTGGAAGAGAAGGTCTATCACCTCTTTGGCCGCGAGATCCCCCTGGTCAGGGGAACGCCCGTCCTCCACCTGACCCTGCTGGTCCCCCGCGGCAGCCTGTCCGGCTATGAACGGAAACTGATTGATGAACTGTTCGTCGACGGCCGGGACCATACCGATACCGAGACCATCCGGTCCTATTACCGGAAGTCCGGGTCCGCGACCTTCAACCCGGTGGAGCGGATCAGGGAGCCGCTCAGGAAAAAGGCAACCGAGCTGACCGACGGCCATCTCGAGAGACTTGAGTGGATCTGGGTGCCCACGGCCCTGCTCGGGGCGGCGGGTTTTTTCCTGTTCTTTGTCAACAGCGTCCTCCACACGGACGAGTTTGTGCCCGGCATCATGATGCTGTTCCTCCTCCTGGCCGGATTCGTGGTCGCCCTGATCCTGGCCCTGAACTACAGGCGGGCCGTGGATCTCCTGCCATGGAGGATCGTCCTTTTCCTGGCGCCCCTGCTCCTGTCGCTCACCCTGTTCTCCTTTGTTCTTGCCGCCCCGGCCCGGGGCTGTGTGCTCCTGCTCCTCTCGCTTTTTTTCTTCTGCCTGGCCATGGTCAACAATGTGCTCAACATGGCCAGGACCCGGGAAAGCGTGGAAGGTGTCCGCCTCCGGCGGCAGCTCGCCGCGGCGCGGAGATATTTCAGGAACGAGCTGAAAAATGAGCACCCGGACCTGGAGGATTCCTGGTTTCCCTACCTGGTGGCCTTTGGCCTGGCGCCGCAGGTCGATGCCTGGTTCAGGCGCCACGGGGGCCATGTCACCAGTGGGGTCAGGACAACGGGAAGTTCTTCCTCCTCCGGCTTCTCCGGTGGCGGCGGCCAGTTCGGCGGCGGCGGCGCCAGCGGATCCTGGAGCGTGGCCGCGGGCTATGTCGCCT
>WFUT01000024.1 GCA_015484845.1 Desulfobulbaceae bacterium | reverse complement strand
GCAACCGCCGTCTGCTGCGCGACCTGGTCAGCAAGGGCTCCTGCGACCTCCCCTACTCCCTCGACGACCGGGTCCGTTTCCGGGTCAACATCTTTTCCCAGAAGGGCTACTATACCACGGTACTCAGGAAACTGGAGACCAGGATCCCCTCCATATCCAGCTTCCAGTTCCCCCCCCAGTTCAAGATGATGGCCCGGGAAGTCAACGGCCTCATCCTGTTCACCGGCGCCACCGGCACCGGCAAGACCACCTCCATGGCCGCCATCCTCAACCGGATCAACGAGGAACGGGCCGTGCACATCGTCACCCTGGAGGATCCCATCGAGTATGTCCATCCCCACAAGAAGGCCACCTTCAACCAGCGGGAGATGGGTGATGACTTCGACACCTTTGCCAATGGCCTGCGGGCCGCGCTGCGGCAGGCGCCCAAGGTGATCCTGGTCGGCGAGATCCGCGACCGGGAGACACTGGAGATCGCGCTCACCGCGGCCGAGACCGGGCACGTGGTCTTCTCCACCCTGCACACCATCGACGCCGGCCAGACCATCAACCGGATCCTGGGCATGTTCGAGCAGGACGAGCAGCCGCAGATCCGCAACCGGCTGGTGGACACCATCCGCTGGATCGTCAGCCAGCGGCTCCTGCCCAGGATCGGCGGCGGCCGGGTGGCGGCCATGGAGATCCTCTGCACCAGCCTGCGGATCAAGGACCTGATCATCAACGGCGAGACCGAGGACAAGACCTTCTACAACGTGCTCAAGGAGGGATCGGCCCACAACATGCGCACCTTTGACCAGCACCTGCTCGAGCTCTACGAACAGGGCCTGATCACCGAGGAATCGGCCATCTCCTACTCCTCGCACCGCAGCGAGATCAAGCGCGGCCTGGACACCATCAAGTCGGCCCGCGGCGAAAAGACCTCGGACATCGACGGCCTCACCATGGAGGAGGAAGAACAGGTCGATCCCTACGGCGGATGGTCCTGATTCCCGGCACCGCGACCGGCGCGCCGGTCGCCGTTCACTGCCACGTTTTCGGAGCTACACCATGATCAAGAACTGCCCCCACTGCAAGAAACCTCTCCGTCTCAGCGAGGCCCAGATGGCGCGGCTGAAAAAGGCCCTGGCTGCCCTGGAACCCGGCAAACAGCTCACCCTCCGCTGCCCGCACTGCAAAAAGACGATCAGGCTCGGCCGCAACGATCCCCCTGCCAGCCCGTCCGCCGGCGTCCGGCCGCCGGAGCCGCCGGACCTGGACTGGCTGAAGACCGGCCGCTTCCAGGGCGAAGAAAAAGTGGAAGACGTGCCCATGGCCCTGGTCCTGTTCACCGATTCACCGGTGCGGCAGAAGATCCGGGAGGCCATGGAATCGGTGGGCTACCAGGTCATGACCGCGGACACGGCCGACGAGGCCATCGAACGGATGCGTTTCGTCAACTTCGCCTGTGTCGTGTTCCACAGCCGGCTGGAGGCCTCCCTCGACACGTCGGCCTTTCATCGCTACATGCGGCAGATGACCATGGAACGGCGCCGCTATATCTTCTACATCCTCATCGGTCCCGAATTCCACACCCTCTACGACCTGGAGGCCCTGGCCGCCAGCGCCAACCTGGTGGTGGGCGAGGGGGACATCGAGTACTTCGATGTCATCCTTCGCAAGGCGATCCCCGCCTACGAGGAGCTGTTCGGTCCCCTCCTGGACGAGCTCGGCGCCCAGGGAAAACGCTGACACCCGCCTCCCTTCCCGGCACTGTTCCCGCTCCGCATGGTCGCCGATGGGCGACCGGGAGAAAACCCCGGCAGCCCCTTCATCCGGATGGCCCTGCCCCCGGACAGGGGGTGCCGCTGACCCCGTTGCCGCTGTTTTCCTTGTCGCAGAAGCGGAAATCCCCGGAACAAAAAAAGCCTGTTTTTCACGACGAAACAGTTGTTTTTATGAAACAACTCTGGTAAAGAAGGGTTTTTATAGCCCTGTCCACGGGGGGCAGGATCTCTTTATAAATTTTATTCAATAATCTCAAAAGGCTGGCAGGTGCCGGCCCACAGAGGAACACCAACCCATGACTGACAATGGAACTCAGCCCGCAACCGCGGCAGAAGAAAACGGCACCGAGGACATCAGTTTCGCTGAACTCTTCGAGCAGGAAGACAACAACACCGTCATCAATGTGGGAGAAGTCGCCATCGGCACGGTGGTGGACAAGACCGATGATGCCGTTCTCATCGATGTGGGCGACAAGGCGGAAAGCTACATCCCTCTCTCCGAATTTCGCCACGAGGACCCGGACCGGGAGATCCAGATAGGTGACCAGTTCGAGGTCTTCATCGAAAAGAGAAAGGAAGAGGGCGGCCTGCTGTTGTCGCGGGAAAAAGCCATTGCCATCAAGGTCTGGGAAAAGATCGCCAAGATCCAGGAAGAGGACGGCACCATCGAGGGAAGGATCGAGAACCGGGTCAAGGGCGGCATGTCGGTGGACATCGGCGTACCCGCCTTCCTGCCCTATTCCCAGATCGACCTGCGGCCGGTCAAGGACCTGGACAGCCTCATCGGCAAGACCTTCGAGTTCAAGATCCTCAAGTTCAACCGCAAGCGCAACAATGTCGTCATCTCCCGCCGGGCCATCCTGGAGGAGCAGCGCAACAAGCTGCGCGAGCAGATGCGCTCCACCCTGCAGGAGGGACAGACCATCCGCGGCGCCATCACCAACATCACCGACTACGGCCTGTTCATCGACCTGGGCGGCATGGACGGCCTCTGTCATATCACCGACCTCTCCTGGGGCCGGGTCTCCCATCCCTCCAAGCTCTACTCGGTGGGCGAGGAGATCGAGGTCAAGATCCTCAAGTACGACCGCGAGACCGACCGCGTCTCCCTGGGTGTCAAGCAGCTCAAGCCCGATCCCTGGGAACTGGTGCCCGAGAAGTACCCGGCCGGTTCCAGGATCACCGGCAAGGTGGTCTCTATCACCGATTACGGCGTCTTTGTCGAGCTGGAAGAGGGCGTCGAGGGGCTGGTCCACATCTCCGAGATGAGCTGGTCAAAGAAGCCCCGCCACCCGTCCAAGATCGTCTCCGTGGGCGAGCAGATCGAGGTCCAGGTCCTCAAGGTGGAGGCCGAGACCAAGCGGATCTCGCTGGGCATGAAGCAGCTGCTGCCCAACCCCTGGGACGTGGTCGAGGAGAACTACCCCGTCGGCTCGGTCATCGAGGGCAAGATCAAGAACATCACCGACTTCGGTATCTTCATCGGTATCGAGGAGGGCATCGACGGCCTGATCCATGTCTCGGATCTCTCCTGGACCGAACGGATCAAGCATCCCTCGGAGAAGTACTCCAAGGGCGAGACCATCCAGGCCGTGGTCCTCAAGATCGACAAGGAGAACGAGCGCTTCTCCCTGGGTGTCAAGCAGCTCGAGCCCGATCCCTGGCAGGCCGCGGCCAACAACTATCCCTCCGGCACCATCGTCGAGGGCAAGATCACCAACGTCACCGACTTCGGTGTCTTTGTCCAGCTCGAGGAGGGGATCGAGGGACTGGTCCACGTCTCGGAGATCAGCCGCGAGAAGATCAAGACCCCGGTGGGCATGTTCACTGTCGGCGAGCCCCTCAAGGCCATGATCATCAATGTCTCCGCCGATGACCGCAAGATCGGACTCTCGGTCAAGGCGCTGCAGGAGAAAGAGGAAAGTGGCGGCGCCGCAGTGGAGGAATATGCCCAGCGGCAGAGTTCCGGCCCGTCCACCTTCGGCGACCTGCTCAAGGCCGCCGCCTCCGGCGAGACAAAATCCGACAACGGCGAGGGCGAAGGCAAGTAGGCCTTTCCCCGGACGGCGCGTTACCGATACGGAGGCGGTCTCCGGCCTTCCCGGCCGGGGACCGCCTCTTTTCCCTATCTTTTCCGCACCTGTATCGGTGGTGCCTCCACCATGCAGAGAGGTGCGAGGAGACAACAAAAGGAAACAATCATGCTCAAGCGTGAACTTGTCAACGAAGTCGCCAGCCAGCTCGGCGATTATTACAAGCAGGATATTGCCCAGGCCGTTGATATCATACTCGAGGAGATCTCTGCCGCCCTGGCGGAGCAGAGGCGGGTGGAGATCAGGGGCTTTGGCAGCTTTTCCGTGCGTACCCGGAAGCCGCGCACGACCAAGAACCCCAAGACCGGCAAGATGATGAATATCCCTGCCCGGAAAACCCTTCATTTCACCATGAGCAAGTCCCTCAAGGAAGTGCTGATTGAAGACGAATAGGCAGGAGAGTCTTTTTTTCAGGCCGGTGCTTGTCTTATCAAGTCACCGGCCTTTTTTTATAGCACCTAAATCCTGCAATTGGCAATTTTGCCGGAGATGCGAGGCATCAAGGGCGCAGACGTATAAGAATACTTCAAGCCCTTGATAACGAAGCAGATTCGGTAAAATTGCCAATCCGAAGGGCGAGAAAATGAAGAAAAAAACCCTTCACCCGGTCAGTGAGTCGAAAAAAACGATTACGTTCGTATAATCCGCTGATACGGCAAAAAAAATTTTTTCTTCATTTTCGAATGCAGGATGTAGGTAGCAGACGACAGGGAGAGAACCCGGTTCGCGCCCCTGTCTGGATGGATGAGAGAACAGGGCTCTGCCGCTGCCGGTCCCAGGCTGTTGTGCCTGCGGGAGACACTAGAGAAACAGGCTGCTGTCGCCCTTGCCGTGGCGGAGGATCTCCGGCTGGTCCGTGACCAGGGAGACGACGGTGGATGGATCGGGATAGACCTCGCCGCCGTCGATGACCAGGTCGATCCGGTTGCCAAAGACCCGGGCCACGTCGATGCCGTCGATCACGGCCTCCCCGTCCCCCTCGGGCTGGGCGCTGGTGGTCAGGATCGGGTTGCCGTGCTCCTCGACCAGGGCAAGGCAGATGGGATGGTCCGGCACCCGGATCCCCACGGTCTTCTGCCTGGTCATCATGATCCGCGGCACCAGCTTGGTCCCCGGCAGGACAAAAGTATAGGGCCCGGGCAGGTTCTTGCGCATCAGCCGGTAGGCCAGGTTGCCCACGTGGCCGTAGCGGCTGATGTCCTTCAGGCTGGAGCACATGAAGCTGAACGGCTTCTGCTTGTGCCTCTGCTTGATCTGGTAGATGCGCTTGACAGCCTTGCTGTTGAAGATGTCACAGCCGATGCCATACATGGTGTCCGTGGGATAGGCGATGACGCCGCCCTTTTTCAGGACATCCACGACCTGCCGGATCAGGCGCGGTTGGGGATTATAGGGGTTGATTTCCAGAATCTTTGCCATGTGCACGTACCAGGGGGGACAGGGAACCGACGGGCGGACCGTATCAAAACCAACAGAATACCCCCAAGCGACGGTCCTGACAAGGGATGCCTGCTTTTTCCCGGCGGCCTGTTTTCTTTTGCCCCATAACGTGCTACACTGCCCCATAAGAATCCTTACTATCCCGCCACCCCGGCGATCCTGGTAATTCCGCACTGCCACAGCAAGTTGCCTCTTCATACATCTAAGGAGATCCCAATGTTCCCGCAGGATATACCCCCCGCGTATACTTTTGATGACGTACTGCTGGTCCCTTCCGCCTCCGAGGTCCTCCCCTCCGAGGTCTCGCTCAAGACCCGGCTTACCGATGCCATCCACCTCAACGCGCCGCTGGTCAGCGCCGCCATGGACACGGTCACCGAGCACCGGACCGCCATTGCCATGGCCCGGGAAGGGGGCATCGGCATCATCCACAAGAACATGTCCATCGAGAGCCAGGCCACCGAGGTGGAGCGGGTGAAGAAGTCAGAGTCCGGCATGATCATCGACCCGGTCACGGTGACCGAGAAACAGAGCGTGGCCGAGGTCCAGGCCATCATGCGCACCTACAAGATCTCCGGCCTGCCTGTCCTGCGCGGCGACAAGCTGGTGGGGATCGTCACCAACCGCGACCTGCGCTTTGTCTCGGACGACAGCCTGCGGGTGAGCGATGTCATGACCAGCAAGGACCTGGTCACGGTGCCCGAGGGCATCGACCTGGAACACTGCAAGGCCCTGCTCCACGAGCACCGGATCGAGAAACTGCTGGTGGTGGACCGGGAAGGGGCGCTCAAGGGGCTGATCACCATCAAGGACATCGAGAAGATCAAGAAATACCCCAACGCGGCCAAGGACGAGATCGGCCGCCTCCTCGCCGGCGCCGCGGTCGGGGTCGGCCCGGACATGCTGCCCCGGACCCAGGCCCTGGTCGACGCCGGCGTGGACGTGGTGGTCCTCGACTCGGCGCACGGCCATTCCGCCGGTATCCTCAAGGCGGTGGAGGAGATCAGGCAGACCTTCCCGGATCTGCAGGTCATTGCCGGCAACGTGGCCACTGCCGAGGGGACCGCGGCCCTGATCCAGGCCGGGGCCAACGCGGTCAAGGTGGGGGTGGGACCCGGCTCCATCTGCACCACCCGCATCGTGGCCGGGGTCGGCGTTCCCCAGCTCACCGCCCTGCAGCAGTGCACCGAGCAGGCGGCCAAGAACGGCATCCCCATCATCGCCGACGGCGGCATCAAGTTCTCCGGCGACATCTGCAAGGCCATCGGCATCGGCGCCCACACCGTTATGGTGGGCTCTCTCTTTGCCGGCACCGACGAAACACCGGGCGAGACCTTCCTCTTCCAGGGCCGCAAGTACAAGGGCTACCGCGGCATGGGTTCCCTGGGCGCCATGAAGAAGGGGTCCAGCGACCGCTACTTCCAGAACCGTGACAGTGAACGGTCCAAGCTGGTGCCCGAGGGCATCGAGGGCAAGGTCCCCTACCGCGGTCCCATCTCCGAGATGATCTACCAGCTGCTAGGCGGCCTGCGCTCGGGCATGGGCTATGTCGGCGCCGCCACCATCGAGGAACTGCACAAGCGGGCCAGGTTCGTCCGCATCTCGCCGGCCGGACTGCGCGAGTCCCATGTCCACGACGTGATCATCACCAAGGAGGCCCCCAACTACCGGACCGAGGGGCTGTAAGACCCGTAACCGCAGCATTGAGGCAGCACCCCTTTTCCCCACAACCCAGGCAACCCAATTCCCATGTCCACGCACACTGAAAAGATCATTATCCTCGATTTCGGCTCCCAGACCACCCAGCTCATCGCCCGCCGCATCCGCGAGCAGAAGGTCTACTCCGAGATCCACCCCTACAACCTGGAACTCGACCGGCTCAAGGCCATGCAGCCCTCGGGCATCGTCCTCTCCGGCGGCCCGGCCAGTGTCTACGACGAGGACGCGCCCATCTCCGATCCGGGCATCTTCGAGCTCGGCATCCCCATCCTCGGCATCTGCTACGGGGCCCAGCTCATGACGCAGCAGCTCGGCGGCCGTGTGGAAAAGGCGGTGAAACGGGAGTTCGGCAAGGCGAACCTCTCCATCGCCTACACGGCCGGCATCTTTGCCGGCATGGAGACCGCGCCCACCACCTACCAGGTCTGGATGAGCCACGGCGACCGCATCGAGGAACCGGCGCCGGGCTTTGTGGCCACCGCCACCAGCGCCCACTCGCCCTACGCGGCCCTGCGCCACACCGACAAGCCCTTTGTCGCGGTCCAGTTCCATCCCGAGGTGGCCCACACCCTCATCGGCACCGATATCCTGCGCAACTTCATCTTCGGCCTCTGCGGCTGTCACCCCACCTGGACCATGCAGTCGTTCATCGACACCACGGTGGACGAGATCCGGGACAGGGCGGGCAGCGACCAGGTGATCTGCGCCCTGTCCGGCGGTGTCGACTCCTCGGTCACCGCGGCCCTGGTCCACCGGGCCATCGGCGACCAGTTGACCTGCATCTATGTCAACAACGGCCTGATGCGGACCGGCGAATCCGAGAGCGTGCTGCGCTTTTTCCGGGAAAAGACCGACCTGCGGGTGATCGACGTCGATGCCACCGGCTATTTCCTGGATCAACTGGCCGGGATCACCAACCCGGAGGAGAAACGGAAGCGGATCGGCTACGGCTTTATCAAGATCTTCGAGGAAGAGGCCAGGAAGCTGGGGGACGTGAAGTTCCTGGCCCAGGGGACCCTGTACCCGGACGTCATCGAGTCGGTGGTCTTCCGGGGCAAGGCGCCCATCAAGTCGCACCATAACGTGGGCGGCCTGCCGGAACGGATGCAGCTCGACCTGATCGAGCCGCTGCGGGAGCTGTTCAAGGACGAGGTGCGGGAGCTGGGACTGGAGCTCGGCCTGCCCGAGGAGGCCATCTTTCGCCAGCCCTTTCCCGGGCCGGGCCTGGCCATCCGGATCATGGGCGAGGTCACCGCCGAACGGCTCCACATCCTGCGCCAGGCCGACGTGATCGTGCTCGAGGAGATGAAGGCCTCGGGCTGGTACCGCAAGGTCTGGCAGTCCTTTGCCGTCCTGCTTCCCACCCAGACCGTTGGCGTCATGGGCGACAGCCGCACCTACGAGAACGTGATCGCCATCCGCTGCGTGGACAGCCGCGACGCCATGACCGCGGACTGGTCGCGCCTGCCCTGGGAGATCCTCGGCACCATCTCCAACCGGATCATCAACGAGGTGCGCGGGGTCAACCGGGTGGTCTATGACATCTCGTCCAAGCCGCCGGCCACCATCGAGTGGGAGTGATCATGCTCAAGACCGGGATCTACGTTGACGCCGAAAACATCAAGATGAGCGGCGGCTACGGCATGCGCTACGATGTGCTGGTGGAGCTTGCCGGCGGCGGCAGCTCGGTCATGCTCCGGGCCAACTGCTACCTGGCCGAGGACCGGGAACGGACCAAGCGCGATGCCGAGTACAGGAACAAGGTCTACACCTACCACAACATCCTGCGCCAGTGCGGCTTCAAGATCATCAAAAAGTACGTGCGCCGCTTCCGTGACGAGGACGGCAACGTCACCACCAAGGCCAACGCCGACATGGACCTGGCCATCGACGCCCTGCTCCAGGCCCGCAACCTGGACCGGGTCATCCTGCTCACCGGCGACGGCGACTTCATCCGCCTGGTCATTGCCCTGCAGAACATGGGCTGCCGGGTGGAAGTGATTGGTTTCCGCAACGTCAGCCACGAGCTGCGGGAATCGGCGGACTCCTTCCTCTCCGGCTACCTGGTGCCCGGGCTGCTGCCCATCCAGGGAACCGGCAATGGCCAGCAGCAGGCGGAAAACTGGCAGCGGGGCACGGTGATCAACTTCTACCCGGACCGCGGTTTCGGTTTTTTCCGCTTCTTTCACCTGGAGCAGGGCGTGCTGCGGCCGGACACGGTCTTCTTCCACCTCTCCAAGTCCACCCTGGACGGCGACCACTACTTCCGGGATCCCAACCATATCTTCGAGTTCCGCATCGTCAGCGATCCCGGTAACGACAACCGGCCCGAGGCCTGGGATATCCGCATGGTGCGGGAGAACTGAAACAGCTCCCGCCCGTGCAGGGGGACGGGGCCGGCGGGGCAACAGACAGCAAGGGAGAACGGTATGTGGAAGGTTACCGTGGACAGGGAAAAATGCAGGGGCTGCGGCGAATGCGTCGAATCATGCCCCGGCGAGGTCTATGAACTCAGGGACGGCAAGGCGGAGCCGGTCAACCAGGAGGAATGCCACGGCTGCCACACCTGCGAGGCGGTCTGTGAGCAGGATGCCTGCCACGTCGAGGAGGAGGACTGAAAAAGCACAGCCTGCCCGCGGGGAGAATACAGAGGAGAGGAGAGAGAGAAGAAGTTGACCTGCACCTCCCCACGGGGCAGTCCGGCTCAGGCGCGGCCTACTTGAACTGCGCCATCAGGGCCTTGTACTCGTCCATGCTCAGCTTCTGGTTATGGTCGAGATCGGCGCTGGCAAACATCTTCTTGCTGATGCCGGCCATTGCTGCCTCCTTCACTGACAGGGAGCCGTCCTTGTTGGCATCGATCTTGTCAAAGGCCGGAGCAGCGGCAAACGCGGTCACGGCGATGAGGGAAAGCAGCAGGGCGGGGATTACTCTGTACATTGTGGTACCTCCTGTGGTCGTAATGAAGATGAACCGGCAGGGCCAGGCAGCTTTTTCCGCCAGGCGCACACCGGCCTGGAAAGTCGGCCCCGGCTCCCTGCCGCGGCCGTCCTTCACCTGCAGTAACAGCAACTGCCCCTCACTTAGCACATGCCGTGCCACAAAAATAATCTCTTGAATTCCGCAAGGATATAACGCACACCCCCTGCAGGCTCCCCCCGGTTGTCGTCCCGGCCTGACATCGCCGGGCCGGGAACCGCTCTTCTCATTGAAACCATGGCCTTTTTCCTGTGGATCTCCGGCGACAGGGGCCGGGCCCGCAACCACCGCCGCCCTCCCTGCCGCAGCACGGGCTTTTTTCTTGTTTTCCGGGATGTTCGGGCGTATAGTGGAGGTATACGATTCTGCGTCATCCTGCCCCCCTGACCTGCCGCCGTCCGCCGGTCACCAGCCCGACAGGAGGATCTTCATGCCCCGGGACCTGCCCATCGGCAATGGCTCTCTTCTCATCAACTTCGATCACACGGGGCAGATTCGCGACATCTACTGGCCTTTTGTCGGCCAGGAAAACCACACCCGCGGCCGTGTCTGCCGCCTCGGCGTCTGGAGTGAAGAGCGGTTCAGCTGGCTGGATGACAACCAGTGGCAGCGCCGTCTCGCCTATGGCAACAACACCCTGGTCACCGAGTCCAGCCTGCGCAACGACGAGATGGCCATCACCCTGCACCTGCGCGACGCCGTCGATTTCCACGAGGACCTGCTCATCCGCCAGTGCACGGTGGAAAACCACGCCGACCGGCCCAGGGAGATCCGCCTCTTCTTCTGCCACGACCTGTCCATCGGCGGGACCACGGTGGGCGATTCGGCCTACTTTGCCCCGGAGCAGCGGGCCCTGTTCCATTACAAGGGCAGGCACTGGTTCCTGATCAGCCTCATCCGCGGCTGGCCCGACCACTGGCAGGACGGCCTTGACCAGTGGGCCGTGGGCATCAAGGACATGCGCGAGCTGGAGGGGTCCTGGCGTGACGCCGAGGATGGCGAGCTGTCCGGAAATCCCGTTGCCCAGGGCAGCATCGACTCGGTGGCCGCCCTGCACCTGCAGACCGGGGCAGGAGGCCAGGCCATGGGCTGGTACGTGATGTGCGTGGGCTCCTGTTACGACGACGTCACCCGCATCCACCGCAACGTGCTGCGCAAGGGCCCGGTGGTCCACCTGGAGCGGACCGCGGCCTACTGGCGCCTCTGGGCGACCAAGGAGCAGGAATCTTTTGAGCGCCTGCCCCCGGAACTGGCCACCCTCTACCACCGCAGCCTGCTCATCGTCCGGACCCAGATCGACAACCACGGCGCCATCCTGGCCGGCAACGACTTTGACACCGCCTTCTTCAACCGCGACACCTACTCCTACATGTGGCCCCGCGACGGCGCCCTGGTGGCGGCAAGCCTCATCGATGCCGGCTACTCCGAGATCACCCGCCGCTTCTTTGACTTCTGTCACCGGGTGATCACCCGCAAGGGGTTCCTGCTCCACAAGTACACCCCGGACGGTTCCCTGGCCTCCTCCTGGCATACCTGGTACGCGGACGGCCAGCAGCAGCTTCCCATCCAGGAGGACGAGACCGCCCTGGTGCTCTGGGCCCTGTGGCGCCACTTTGACCGCTTCCGCGACATCGAGTTCGTCAAGCGCCACTACCGCGGCCTGGTGGTCAGGGCCGCCCAGTGGATCTGCAGCTACATCGACCGCGACACCGGCCTGCCCCTGCCCTCCTGGGACCTGTGGGAGGAACGGCACGGGATCCACGCCTGGACCGTGGCCTCGGTCTGGGCCGGTCTGCAGGCGGCGGCCAACTTTGCCGAGGCCTTTGGCGAAAACTCCTACTGCCTGCGCTACCGCAAGGTCGCCGCCAGGATGCGGACGGCCGCCGAGGACCTCTTCTGGGACGATCACCGCCAGTGCCATGTCCGCAGCCTGGTGGTACGTGATGGCAGCCACGAACCCGACCCGGTCATGGACTCCTCCCTGGTCGGCCTCTGGTACTTCGGCATGCTGGCCGCCGACGATCCCCGCGTCAGGCTGACCATGGACCGGCTGCGCTCCGCCCTCCGGGTCAGGACCGCCATCGGCGGCCTGGCCCGCTACGAGGACGACGCCTACCAGCGGGCCAACGACGAGCCGGACCAGGTCCCGGGCAATCCCTGGTTCATCTGCACCCTGTGGCTGGCCCAGTGGTATATCGCCACGGCCACCACGGCCGACGAGCTGGCCCCGGCCCTGGAACTGCTCTCCTGGGCCGCCGATCACAGCCTGGAGTCGGGCGTGATGGCCGAGCAGGTGCATCCCCGCACCGGCGAGCCCCTGTCGGTCAGCCCGCTGACATGGAGCCATTCCACCTACGTGGCAACGATCCGCGACTACCTGCACAGGGCCACGCAACTGGAGACGCAGCTCAATACGTGACAGGGAACCAGCCATCTTCAATCCTGCCCCATTGGCAGGTTCGCCGGAGACGCGAGGCATGAACGACACCATCATCCTGGCCGGAGATATCGGCGGCACCAAGACCAGCCTGGCCCTCTTCAGCCGTGACGCCTGGCCCGGTCCCCCCCTGCGCCGGGAGACGTATGCCAACCGCGGCGCGGACGGCGTCGCCACCCTCATCGACCGCTTTCTCACCGGCACCGATCTCCGGCCGGCCGCGGCCTGCCTCGGGGTCGCCGGGCCGGTGTTCGGCAACCGGGTGCAACTGACCAACCTGGACTGGCAGATCGACGGCCCCGCCCTGGCCCGTCGTTTCGCCCTTGACCGCGTCCTGCTGGTCAATGACCTGGTGGCCACGGCCATGGGCGCCCTGCTCCTGGACGACGCCTCCCTGTGGACCATCAACCCGGGCCGGCCGGATCCCGGGGCCACCGGCTGCATCCTG
Organism: Desulfobulbaceae bacterium; assembly: GCA_015484845.1. Taxonomy (GTDB): domain Bacteria; phylum Desulfobacterota; class Desulfobulbia; order Desulfobulbales; family Desulfobulbaceae; genus DRKI01. The sequence continues at coordinate 13,433 of WFUT01000024.1, read as the reverse complement.
GCGCCGGGCACCGGCCTGGGCGAGGCCTGGGTGGTGCGCGACCAGGGCCGGTTGCTGCCGCGCGCCTCGGAAGGGGGCCATGCCGCCTTTGCGCCGCGCGACGAACTGCAGCTTGAGCTGCTGCGCTTCATGCAGCAGCGCCGGGGCCACGTCAGCGTGGAAGACGTCTGCTCGGGCCGGGCCCTGCCCTCCCTGTTCGACTTTCTCCGGCAGCACGAGGCCACCCCCTCCTGGCTGGAGGATGAACTGCGGGCCGCGGCCGACCCGACGCCGGTCCTGGTCGCCGCTGCGGTGGCGGCGGCAGGGGACGGCCGCGACTGCGCCATCGCCGTGGCCACCGTGCGGCTGTTTCTCGACATCCTGGCCGGCGAGGCGGCCAACCTGGCCCTCAAGACCCTGGCCCTGGCCGGGGTCCACATCGGCGGCGGCATGGCGCCGCGGGTCCTGCCGCTCCTGGACCCGGAGCGGTTCATGGCCATCTTCAGCCAGGGTGTCTACCACGAGATGCTGGGCCGTATCCCGGTATGGGTGGTCCTGGATCCCGATGTCGCCCTGGCCGGGGCGGCATCCTGCGGTATTGCGGCCCTGCGGGAGAATCCATGAACAGGAACCTGGCCAAGAAGCTCATCATTGCCGCCCTGATCCTGCTCCTGGTCCTTCTCTTCCGCCTGCTCGGCCTTGACCGCTACCTGAGCCTGGCCTTCATCCGGCAGCAGCAACAGCTGCTTGCCGGGCTGTACGCGGCCCGGCCCGTGGCCGTCATCGGCGCCTACATGCTGGTCTATATCGTGGTCACGGCCCTGTCCCTGCCCGGCGCCGCGGTCATGACCCTGGCCGGCGGCGCCATCTTCGGCCTGGTCACCGGCACCATCGTGGTCTCGTTCGCCTCCAGCATCGGCGCCACCCTGGCCTGCGCCGCGGCCCGCTACCTGCTCCGCGACTGGGTGCAGAAACGATTCGGCGACCGGCTGGCCAGGATCAACAGGGGCATGCGGGAGGAGGGCGGTTTCTATCTCTTCTCCCTGCGCCTGGTGCCGGTCTTTCCCTTTTTTGTCATCAACCTGGCCATGGGCCTGACCCCGATCCGGCTGCGCACCTACTACTGGGTTTCCCAGCTCGGCATGCTGCCGGCAACCGTGGTCTACGTCAATGCCGGCCGGGAACTGGCCCGGGTGGACAGCCTGGCCGGGATCCTCTCTCCCTCCCTGCTGCTTGCCTTTGCCCTGCTCGGCCTGCTGCCCCTGGTAACGAAGAAACTGCTGAACCTCTTCAGGCGCAGACGCGCAACCAGAACGTCATGAAACTGCCCATAGCCGACAAAGAGATCCAGCACCAACTGGCCACCATGTGCGGCTCGGACACCGGGGCCCAGCTCACCTGGCTCCTGTACCGGTACGGCTTTCCCACCATCCTCACCGCCCAGGTCATCGCCTGCGTCATGCTGAGCGCCCTGCGGGGATACGCTGCCCCGGCCGCCCTGATTATCTGGGGTGTCTTGTTCACCGTCGTCACCCTCCTCCGGGCCGGGCTCTACCTCTACTGGCGCCTGTCGGACAGGAAACAGGAGCGGCACCGCTTCTTCACCCGCCTCTATGCCGCGGGCGCCCTGGCCGCCGGCATCACCTGGGGTTCACTCCTGCTCTTCTACCATCCCGGCCTGCCCGTCTACCTGCAGCTCTTCATCCTCATCGTCCTGGTGGGCATGCCCATTGCCGCCATGCCGACCAACTCCATCTGCCCGCCTGTCTATTACAGCTTTTCCTTCCCCATCCTGCTGGCGCTCTTCTACTGGTCCCTGTTCGTGGTCGAACGCCTGCACCTCCAGTTCTTCCTGGTCGCTGTCACCTACAGCGTCATTCTCGTCATCATCGCCCGGACCTACCACCTCAACCTGCAGCAGACCCTGGAGACGAGAAACGCCAACCAGCATCTCCTGGAACGCCTCCAGCAGATGGCCTACTTCGACCCCCTCACCGGCCTGGCCAACCGCCGCTGGTTCAGGGAGACGGCCATCAAGGCCCTGGAACGCGGCCGGCGGCACGGCTCGCGGGTGGCCCTGCTCCTGCTCGACCTGGACAACTTCAAGCAGGTCAACGACCGCTACGGCCACGAGAGCGGCGACCGGCTGCTGGAGGAGATCGCCCACCGCCTGACCAACTGCCTCCGCCTCACCGATACCGTGGTCCGCACCGACGGCGACCTGGCCCGCATCGGCGGCGACGAGCTGACCATCCTGCTCGAGGACATCCGCACCACCGACGACGTCCGGAACGTGGCAAAGCGGATCCTCGCCACCCTCCACCAGCCGGTGGACCTGGGCGAGGCGCGGCTGCGGCCGTCGGCCAGCCTCGGCATTGCCATCTATCCCGACCATGGCGACGAGTTCAAGCAGCTCATGCACCATGCTGACCGCGCCATGTACCATGCCAAGAATTCCGGCAAGAACCGTTACGCCGTCTATGACGGCGAAGAAGAGGAGACAGAGCGTGGCATCCCATGACTATGACATCGGCATCATCGGCGGCGGCGCGGCCGGCCTGACCATCACCGCCGGCGCGGCACGGCTCGGGGCCCGCACCCTGCTCATCGAAAAGGAGCCCGCCCTGGGCGGCGACTGTCTGCACGCCGGCTGCGTGCCCAGCAAGACCCTGATCCGGACCGCCCGCCTCTGCCATGCCATCAGCCGGTCCGATTGCTACGGCCTGCCGGCGGTGGAGATGGGGCCGGTGGATTTCAGCAGGGTCGCGGCCCGCATCCGGGAGGTCATCACCCGCATCCAGGAACATGACTCGGTGGAGCGGTTCTGCCGGCTGGGGGCCGAGGTCCGCTTCGGCCGCCCCGAATTCGCCGACGAGCACAGCGTCCTGCTGGACGGCGAACGTCTCTCCGCCCGCACCTGGGTCATCGCCACCGGCTCTTCGCCGGCGCCGCCGCGGCAGTCCTTCCTCGAGCAGATCACCTGCCTCACCAACCGCGATCTCTTCACCCTGCCCGCCCTGCCCGCCTCCATGATCATCCTCGGCGCCGGCCCCATTGCCATGGAGATGGCGCAGGCCTTCCGCCGCCTGGGGACCAGGGTCGATGTGGTCCAGCGTTCCGGCCAGATCCTGAGCAAGGAAGACCGCGACATGGCGGACCTGGTCATGGCAGAGCTGGCCGGAGAGGGGGTGCGCTTCCACCTCAACGCCACCGTGATCGACGCAGGCGAGCCGAACGGCCGGCCACGGATCACCATCGAGGACAAAAACGGCGGCCGGTCCACCCTGGAGGCAGAGGCGGTTCTCCTGGCCCAGGGACGGATCCCCAACACCGGCACCCTGGGGCTGGACACGATCGGCCTGGAACACGATGGCCGCGGCATCGGCGTCGACAGCCGCATGCGCACCAACCACCGCCATATCTATGCCGCCGGCGACGTCACCGGCCGCTACCAGTTCACCCATGCCGCCGGCTACGAGGGCGGTATCGTGGTCAGCAACGCCATCTTCCACCTGCCGCGAAAGGCCGACTACACCTGGATGCCGTGGTGCACCTACACCGACCCGGAACTGGCCTCCATCGGCATGAACGAGAAACGGGCCACCGAGGCCGGCATCGACTACACCACCTGGAGCGAGGAGTTTGCCGACAACGACCGGGCCGTGGCCGAGGGCAGCGATACCGGCCGCCTGAAGATGCTCCTCGACCACCGGGAAAAGGTCATCGGCGTCCAGATCGCCGGTCCCCGCGCCGGCGAGCTGATCAGCCAGTGGGCGGTGGTCCTGGGCGGCCGGGTCAGGCTGTCCACCCTGGCCGGTATCGTCCATCCCTATCCCACGCTCAGCGAGATCAACAAGCGGGTGGCGGGCTCGGTCCTGTCCGGCAAGATCTTTTCCGACCGGGTCAGGAAGGGGCTCGGGTTCTTCTTCCGGCTCAAGGGCCCTTCGGCTGATCCCTGCTCCCGGCTCCGCTGAGGCCGGGAAAGCCGTGGCCGGCCGCCGGTGGCGCCCGTGGCCGCTGCCGACCTTTTCGATTCCCACCTTGACGAACCCGGCTCCAGGTATAATTGTATGACAGCAGAATTCAATCCAGCGCCCGACCTGCCGGCGCCGCCGGCGCCAGCCGCCTGGACGGCGGCGGGGTCCGTGCTGCCAACCGAGGGAGATCCGACATGATTCCACAACGACGCAATCCCGTTCTACCTGCCCTGACCGCGCTGGTGTTCCTCATTACCAGCCTTGCCGCCACCAGCGTCTTCGCAGATGATAACGCCAACATCCAGCTCCTGGCCCGGACCGCCAAGGCCTTTGCCTCGATCGTGAAAAAGGCCGAACCGGCCGTTGTCCACGTGGCGGTGGAAAAATCCGTCAAGGGAGGAGGCAACGCGCCGGCCAATCCCTTCGACTTTTTCAGCGATCCCTTTTTCCAGCGCTTTTTCGGGCCCCAGTTCCGCCATCCGCGCATGAACCCGCGCCAGCAGCCCCGCCAGTTCAAGCAGTGGGCCGCGGGCTCGGGCTTCATCATCTCGCCGGACGGCTACATCATGACCAACAACCACGTGGTGGAAAACGCCGACAAGATCACGGTGCGGCTCAACGACAAGCGGGAGTTCAAGGCCAAGGTTATCGGCACGGATCCCCAGTCGGACGTGGCGGTCATCAAGATCGATGCCAGGAACCTGCCCGTGCTGCCGCTGGGTGATTCCGACAAGATACAGGTGGGTGAATGGGTGATCGCCATCGGCAGCCCGTTCGAGCTCAACGAGACCGTGACCGTGGGCGTGGTCAGCGCCAAGGGCCGCAACCGGATGGGCATCAATGACTACGAGAACTTCATCCAGACCGACGCCGCCATCAACCCCGGCAATTCCGGCGGCCCGCTGCTCAACATCTACGGCCAGGTCATCGGCATCAACACCGCCATCTTTTCGCGCAGTGGCGGCTACATGGGCATCGGCTTCGCCATTCCCATCAACATGGCCAAGAACATCGAGCAGCAGCTCCGCAAGTATGGCAAGGTGACCCGCGGCTGGCTCGGCGTGGTCATCCAGGACCTGGACGAGGACCTGGCCCACTCCTTTGGCCTTGACCGGCCCGAGGGCGCCCTGGTCTCCCAGGTCAGCCCCAACTCGCCCGCTGCCAAGGCAGGCCTGCGCCAGGGTGATGTCCTGGTGACCTACAACGGCTCCAAGCTGACCAATGTCGCCGACCTGCGCAACAAGGTCGCCATGACCACCCCCGGCACCAAGGTCACCATGGGCCTGATCCGGGACGGCCGCAAGAGGGAGGTGCAGGTCACCATCGGCCAGCAGCCGTCCGACTTCAGCAGCAGGGTCGGCATGGCCGCACCCGGCAACCCCCTGGCCAAGATGGGCCTCAGCCTGCAGGACCTGACCCCCGAACTTGCCGACCATTTCGGCTACAAGGTGGGCCAGGGCGTCCTGGTGACCGAGGTCGCGCCGGGCAGCCCGGCCGAAAGGGTGGGCATGCAGGCCGGCCAGCTCATCGAGGAGGTCAACAAGCAGCGGGTCCGCAACCTGCAGGACCTGGAAAAGGCCCTCAAGAGGTCCAAGAACCCGAAGGAAGTCCTGCTCCGTGTCCGGGCGGGCGACTTCAGCCAGTACGTGGTTCTGAGGGCTGAATAGCCGCGGCCCCGTGCCACTGCCCGGCGGTGGCACGCCGCGCCTTCCTGTCCCGCAGGATGTCCCGCAGGACCAGTTGCGGCATGCACCGGCCGCATCCCCTCCCCGGGGGATGCGGCCTTCTCCTGCACCAGGACGGCTGCGCCGGGTTGCCGGGTCTCGGCTACAATAAGCCGGGAAACCGGGCAGCAGCCCTTGCGCCATTTTCAGAAGAATCCTCTCCACCGTGTGCCTGCCGTGTCCGATTCCCTTGCCGAGCTGACCCTTGCCATCCGCCGCTTTGCCGACGAGCGCGACTGGGAGCAGTTCCACAGTCCCAAGAACCTGGCCATGGCCCTCATCGTCGAGGCCGGCGAGCTGGTGGAACATTTCCAGTGGCTCAGCCAGGAAGAGAGCCGCCACCTGGATGCCGACCGTTGCCGTGCCGTCTCCCTGGAGATGGCCGATGTCCTCATCTACCTCCTCCGCCTCGCCGACCGCATGGATATCGACCTCCTGGAGGCCGCCCGGCGGAAGCTCGGGATCAACGAGCAGAGATACCCGGCAGAACTCGCCCGGGGCCGGGCCGACAAGTACCACCGCTACCGGAGCGACGAGTGAGAGCCCCCCGCCAGGCAGCGGCCTTCTTTGTCAGGGCCGACACCATCGCCGCCATTACCCCCCTGGCCGCCGGCAACGTGAACCATACCTGGCTCGTGCTTCTCAAGGACGGCAGCCGCCGCGTGCTGCAGCGTCTCAACCCGGCCGTCTTTCCCGATCCCGGCCTGGTCATGGACAACCTGCACCTGGTGAGCAGCCACCTGCGCAGGCGGCTGGAGGACCTGCACATCACCGGCCTGGAAGTGCTCCGCGTCCTGCGGGCCGAAAACGGCGCCGACCGGCTGCCGGATGCCGACGGCGGCATCTGGCGGATGGTGGACCACATCGATGCCGGGGGCACCCGCAGGACCGTGGACAACAGGGCCCAGGCCACGGCCATCGGCAGGACCCTGGGCTGCTTTCACCTCCTGCTGGCCGACCTGGACCCGTCCCTGCTCGGCACCCCCCTGCCCGGCTTCCACGTCACCCCCGCCTACCTGGCCGCCTACGACCGGGCCGTCGCCCGGACCGCGGCCGCCACCGACGAAGAGCGCTTCTGCGCCGCCTGCATCGCGAGCCACCGCTCCCTGGCCACGGCCCTGCACCGGGACGGATCCGGCCTGCGCCGCCAGGTCATCCACGGTGATCCCAAGGTGGCCAACTTCCTCTTTGCCCCCGGTTGTGACCGCGTCGTCAGCCTGATCGACCTTGATACCGTGGCGCCCGGCCTGCTCCTGCATGATCTCGGCGACTGCCTGCGCTCCTGCTGCAACCGCCAGGGCGAGGACCCCGACGACCCGGACCGGACCCGGTTCGACGCCGACCTGTTTTCCGCGGTCCTTGCCGGGTACGCGCAGGTGGCCGGGAACCTGCCCGGGGCCGCGGACCGGGCCCTGCTGCCCACCGCGGTGCAGGTGATCACCTTCGAGCTCGGCCTGCGCTTCTTCACCGACCACCTGCAGGGCAACCGCTATTTCGCCGTTGACCGGCCCGGCCACAACCTGCACCGCGCCCTGGTCCAGTTCCACCTGCTCCGCTCCCTCGGGGAACAGCGGCGCGATCTCGACCGCCGCTGCAGAGAGCTCTTGCATTAACGGTCCGGCCGGGATATAGAACCGGACCATGACACCATTCAGACTCCTGCACCAATCCTCCACCTGCGCGGCGCGCTGCGGCGAAATCACCACCCTGCACGGCACGATCAGCACCCCGGTCTTCATGCCGGTGGGCACCCAGGCCACGGTCAAGGGCGTGCTGCCCGAGGAACTCGAGGCCCTGGGGGCCCAGATCATCCTCGGCAACACCTACCACCTCTTCATCCGGCCCGGCCACGAGCTGATCAGGTCCCTGGGCGGCCTGCACGCATTCATGCACTGGCAGCGGCCCATCCTCACCGACTCCGGCGGCTTCCAGATCTTCAGCCTGCGCGAGCTGGCCCGGATCACGGAGCAGGGCGCCGAGTTCCGCTCCCACCTCGACGGCTCCCGCCTCTTTCTCTCGCCCGAGGACGCGGTCCATGTCCAGGAGGCCCTGGGCTCGGACATCATGATGGTCCTGGACACCTGCATCCCCTACCCGGCCGGCCGCGACGAGGCGGCCCGGGCCACCGCCCTGACCGGGCGCTGGGCCGCGCGCTGCAAAAAGGCCCTCTCCGGGACCGGGCAACTGCTGTTCGGCATTGTCCAGGGCGGCATGTACCCGGACCTGCGGCGGCAAGCGGCAGCTGAGCTGGTGGAGACCGGCTTTGACGGCTATGCCCTGGGCGGGCTGTCGGTGGGGGAACCCAAGGAGCTGATGCTGGAGATGCTGGAGGCCACGGTGCCGCACCTGCCCGCCGATCACCCCGTCTACCTGATGGGCGTGGGCACGCCGGAGGACCTGGTGGAAGGGGTGTACCACGGTGTGGATATGTTCGACTGCGTGATGCCGACCAGAAACGCGCGGAATGGAATGCTCTTTACTTCACGGGGCAGACTTGTTATAAAAAATGCGCGTTACCGGGAAGACCCCCGGCCTGTGGACGAGGACTGCTCCTGCTACACATGCCGACATTTTTCCCGCGCCTACCTGCGGCACCTGTTCCAGAGCCGGGAGATCCTGGCCAGCCAGTTGAACAGTATCCATAACCTGCACTACTACTGTGCACTGATGGCCGCCATGCGCGACGCCATTGCCGAGGACAGGTTCGGCGACTTTCGCAGGGAGTTTTACGCCCGGCGGGAAACCCCGCCGTAAACGATGCTGCCGCCGACAGCGGCCGCTGATCACAGTACCCGGCCGACAGGTATCCCGGGATTTCCCGTTTCATTCAACAAGCACGTATCCGGAGGAACATATCCATGGCAGGAATTGCATACGCCCAGGCCGCCGCCCCGGCTGCCGGACCCGCAGGCGGGTTCGCCTCGTTCATCCCGCTCATTCTCATCTTCGTCATCTTCTACTTTCTCCTTATCCGGCCCCAGCAGAAGAAGGCGCGGGAACTGCAGAACTTTATCAACAACCTGAAAAAAGGCGACAGGGTCATCACCAACGGCGGCCTGTACGGCAAGATCACCGGCCTGACCGACAGCGTGGTCACCCTGGAGATCGCCGACGGTGTCCGGGTCAAGGTCAGCCGCGGTTCGATCATGGGCTCGGCAATCGAGGCCGAGAACCAGGCCGCCGCGCCGGCCAAGAAAGGCGGCTGAGGCATCGGTGGCTGCTGATCTTCATCGGGCATGAAGATATCCAGGAGGCCGCGGCGCTGACCCGTTTTCAGCCCGCGGCCTTTTTTTGCGGCACCCGCCAGTGGCCCATGCCCCTGCCGGCGCCCCCGGGCCCGGCGACCAGGAAGAGAAGACCCGGCAACGACCTGCCCGGCAACGGGTCGGGATCGCGGCTGTTCCCCCTGTACTGACGACCGCCATGGAACAGATCATCTTTGCGGAACAGGGGAGTGAGCACCCGGTGGTGGTGGTCGAGGAGGAACATGTCCGCTGCCTGCGTTTCGGCACCGGCGCCAGGCAGAGCTGCATGGACACCCTGGCCCCGCACCGGCTCCAGCTTGCCTATACCCGCTGGATGATGACGGCCCTGCTCCTGCACCCGCGGCCGGAACGGTTCCTGATCCTCGGCCTGGGCGGCGGCTCGCTGGTCCGCTTTCTCCTCCATCACCACCCGGAGGCCCGCATCGACGTGGTGGAGAGATCGGCAGAGGTCATCCGCACCGCCCGCGCCTACTTCCGGCTGCCGGAACAGGAGAACCTGCGCATCCTGCACCGGGACGCGGCCGACTTCGTGGCCCGTTCCGCCGCGGGCGGCGCAGCGCCCTACCACGTCGTCTTCGTGGATATCTTCGGGCCCGACTGCATGGCCCCGCCCCTCTATGATCCCGCCTTCCACAGCCAGACGCTGCGCTGCCTGACAGACGACGGCGTCATGGCGGTCAACCTCTGGAGCGGCGACCGGTGCCGCTTTCTCCTCGCCCGCCGGGCGCTGAGCGCCGCCTGTGCGGGCCGGGTCCTCCGGCTGAAGGTCAGGAAACGGAGCAATGTCATCCTCCTGGCCTTTCCCTGCCGGATCCCGAAAAAACGGCTGCGCCGGGTACGCAAAAACATCCTGCCCCTGCAGCAGCGATACGGCCTGAACTTTCCCCGCTACCTCAAGCGGCTGCGGCGCACCAACCTGGACCTGCTCGCCGCCCTCGCCGGCCGGGGCCGCAACCCGGGCGCCGATTGCGGCACAGGGGACGGCAATCAGAGCGGCCGGTAATACCGCTGGCCGGCGCAGGCCCGGCAGAGGGTCCTGCCCTCCTCCTCCACCTCCCGGCAGTCCTGGACCCAGTCACCGCACTGCGCACACTGCACGCGCCGTTTCGGCGGCCCCGGCAGGTCGCAGTCCGGGATCTCGACCCGCACCTCCTGCACGGAAAAGAGCTCGTCCTCGGGCATGATCCGGTAGGCCTCGAGCTGGCGCCTGTACTTGTCGCCGATCTCGGGACAGTACTTCTTCGACAGCTCCCTCGATTCCTCGCGGGCCGTGATCCGCACGGCCCGGCCTGTCTCCAGGTTGACAAAGGTGGCGGCCATGATACCGAAGTCCATCCAGCGCAGGGAGCGTTTGCCCAGGCTGCAGCCGGTGACCGACTGGATGGCGTCGGTGGCGCAGCGGTCGATCTCCACCAGCACGTAGAGCTTCTTGCGGTCCCGGCCCCTGGGATCGTCGATACCGATCCTCTCCAGGCCGAGCATGGACATCCGCACGCCGATCACCTGGCCGGCGCAGATGTGGCCATGTATCCGGGTGGATACCTCCAGCAGTTCCTCGAACGACTCCATGGACGCCTCCCTTCAGAAAACAGGATTCGGAAAACAGATCAGCCTGCGCCTGCGGCAATATAACCGGCATGCAGGTCTGCTGCCGGGTACGGTGCCCGGGCCGAGACACCGGCCCGGGCCAGCCCCCTATGTACCCGGCCGCGGCCTGGCTGTCAATCAACAGCCGCCCGGTCGTCGCGCAGGGAGACCGGCTGCGGGCAACTGATGGACTCGAAGAGTTCCCGGCAGAAGCCACAGCGGTCACAGCGGTTGTCGCAGCCCGAGAGCATGGAGGCGAAATCAAAGGACAGGGCGCTGTTGTCGATGTGGATCCGCTCGGCGAGCCAGTGCACGGAGTCGAGGAGATCGAGCAGGTTGCCGTCATACCGGCGCCTGATATAGGCGGTGAGCAGGCGGGTGAGGAAAGGGGCGCCCAGGGAACGGCCGCAGAGCTTGACCGTGTCCACGTGGCAGAGGTAGAGCTCCAGGTCCTCGGGCCGGATAAAGGGCGACTGCAGGATCCTGTGCGGCTGCTCGCCAAGGACCCGCAGGCAGCCCAGTTCCCGGTTGAGGGTGAAGGTGCGGTCCCGGCCCTGCAGGTTGGCCAGGGAGATGTAGGCGTCGTGGGAAAACTTGTAGGGGCAGTGGTGCAGGCAGCCCTCGTTGGCCAGGACGCCGATCCTGATGTCGGGCCAGCGCTGCCGGCACTGGCGGGCCACGCCGGCCAGCCGGTCCAGGTCCCTGTTCAGGGAGCGGTCCAGGACGATCCTGGCCGGGGGCCTGAATCCCGTGCCCCGGATCCAGGAGAGCTGGGCCTCGATCCTGGCAAAGGAGTTCAGCATGCAGTTGACGCTGGGCACCGCCTCCAGGACCCCGGCCAGGTCCGGCGCCAGGTCGGCGAGACGCTGCAGGAGGTAGTGGTCGCTGTAGACGATGCCGTCGAGCACGCCGCCCTCCAGCAGCCCGCGCATGGACCGGACCAGCCCCTGCAGGCCCTCCCTGTCCAGCAGGGTATCCGGGGAGCAGAAACGGCTGTTGAGGAGCAGGTAGCGGCGCGGGCCGCGCAGGCGGCCGAGAAGGGAGACCAGGTTGCTGTCAATGCCGGCGTCGCCGAAGCGGACGCGGTGGTCGAGACTGCGGGATAAGGCAAGGGCAAAGTGGACAGAGTCCAGCTCGTCGGCACATTCGGCCAGGAACTCGACATATTGCGCCTCGGGCAGGAACGGAACATCAAAGACCGGTGTCATGGCTGATACGTTGTTTTCGCAGGATGCTGTTTATCTCCGGCCGTTCCAGGACAGGATCGGTATGCAGGACGATCCGGGTTCCCGGGTTTGCCCGAAGCACAGGCGCGCCATCCTCTGTCTCCATCGCGGTCACGGTGCAGACCGCGGGCTCCGGGCCGCGGCCCAGGTATTCCACCGTCTCACCCGGCTCCAGGGGATTGCGTGTCTCGATGACCAGGGGATCGGTGCCGGTGACAAAACCCACCGGCACCCAGGTTTGCTCTGCTCTCATAGTACCATAGATCATGTCCCCGGATGAAGGGCGGCCGGCAAAAAAATTTTCTGTCTGCCCCCTGGTGCCGATCTTGTTCATTTCCCGTCGAAAAGACTGTGGCAGAACGATTCCCGCCGGATCGGACCCGGCGGAAATCCGCTCGCCTATCCAGTCCAGGGCGGCCCGGTAGAGCCGCACCACGCTGCCGACGTAGGCCATGGATTTCATCCGTCCCTCGATCTTGACCGAGTCCACGCCCGCGGCCACCAGTTCCGGCAGCCGCTCCAGGAGACAGAGGTCACGGGAATTGAAGATATAGGTGCCCCGCTCGTCCTCCACCACCGGAAAATAGTGGCCCGGCCGCTTCTCCTCGACCAGGCGGTACGAGTAGCGGCAGGGCTGGGCGCAGTCCCCCCGGTTGGCGTCGCGGCCGGTGAGGTAGGCGCTGAGCATGCAGCGCCCGGAGTAGGAGATGCAGAGCGCACCGTGGACAAAGACCTCCAGCTCGATATCCGTGGCCCGGCGGATGCGCCGGATCTCCTGAAGGCCAAGCTCCCGGGCCAGGTTCAACCGGTGCACGCCCTGCGAGGCCCAGAAACGGGCGCTGGCCAGATTGGTGACATTGGCCTGGGTGGAGAGATGAACGGCAAGCCCGGGCACCACGTCGCGGGCCGTGGCCAGGATGCCGGGATCGGCGATGATCAGGCCGTCGACCGCGCTTTGGCGCAGGAAAAGCAGGTAGTCCGCAAGCCCCTCCAGGTCCTCGTTATGGGCAAAGATATTCACGGTCACGTAGACCCGGACGCCGCGGGCATGGGCATGGTCCACGGCCCTGCGGATGCCGTCGGCATCGAAGTTGGCGGCCCTGGCCCGCAGGCTGTAGCGCCTGCCGCCCAGGTAGACGGCATCGGCGCCATAGTGGATGGCGGTGACCAGTTTCTCGAAGCTGCCCGCCGGGGCCAGCAGTTCGGGGATGGGTGACTTTCCGCTTCTTTTCATTTTCATCGTCTCCTCGCAAGGCCCGCTCTCCCAAGGCCCGCTCTCCCGAGGCCTGCTCTCCCAAGGCCTGCTCTCCAAAAGAAATGGGCCATCAAGGTCCGGGATTTCTTTTCCGGAGCGGGCACGATGGAACGGAAACGGCCGGAAGAACTGCTGGTGCGGCTGCAGGAAACCTCTTGCCCGAAATAACCTGGAGAAACAGGCCGGAAATTCTTTGTGAGAAGGTCACTATACAACGACGAAAGCGAAGTGAATACCCCATTTTCCGGTTCCGACCAAGACCGGAAAGATGTATTACCCGTTGCACAGTACTGCGTTTCCGGACATGGACCGGGCTGTTGTCTTGACTTTTTTGCACGCAACACATAAGATTCCCATGGAAAACATGTTTTTTTGTCAAGAATGTCTGCTATGAAACATGAAGGATTCTTTCGTCAACA
>WFUT01000023.1 GCA_015484845.1 Desulfobulbaceae bacterium | reverse complement strand
GTCAATGCCGCCGCCATCCTCGAGGACGGCACACCGGTGCTGATCATCGACGTGGAGGACATGGTCCGTTCCATCGACCACCTGATCTCCGGCAACCGTGTCCAGCGTATCGAGCAGGAGGAACAGGTCTCCGGCGGCAGGCTGAAGCGGATCCTGGTGGTCGACGACTCCATCACCGTCCGCGAGGTGGAGCGGAAGATGCTCACTGCAAGGGGCTACGATGTCCGGGTGGCGGTGGACGGCCAGGATGGCTGGAACACCCTGCGCAAGGAACCGTTCGACCTGCTCATCACCGACGTCGACATGCCGCGCATGGACGGCATCGAACTGGTGACCACGATCCGGGGCAACAAGGAATTCCAGATGCTGCCGATCATCATCGTCTCCTACAAGGATCGGCAGGAAGACCGCAACAGGGGGCTCGAGGCCGGGGCCGACTATTACCTGACCAAGGGCAGTTTCCAGGACGAAACCCTGGTCAGGGCGGTGGAGGAACTGATCGGAGGCCCGGACCCGGACTGACTCCCCAGCACGAGCCAGTGAAGGCCGCCCACCGCTGCGGCGGCCCAGCAGACACGGAGAACCTGTGAAGATAGGAATCGTCAACGACATGCCCATGGCGGTGGAGGCACTGCGAAGGGCGCTGCTCCCGTCGGACCACCAGGTCATCTGGACCGCGGAGAACGGCGCCGTGGCCGTGGCAAGGGCCGCGGAAGACCCGCCCGACCTGATCCTCATGGACCTGGTGATGCCGGTGATGGACGGTGTCGAGGCGACACGCCGGATCATGCGGGACAGCCCCTGCAACATCCTGGTGGTCACGGCCAGCGTCTCGGGCAACTCGGGCAAGGTCTTCGAGGCCATGGGGGCCGGCGCCCTGGACGTGGTCGCCACCCCGGTCCTGGGCGGCGACAGGAACGGTGCCCGCGACCTGCTGCTGAAGATCGACCGGATCGCCAGGATCTCGGGGCTCCCCGACAATACGCGAAATCTCTCTGCCGCCGGCACCCCGGCCGGCCTGGGACGGGGTTCGGGAAAACAGTGGCTGGTGGCCATCGGCAGCTCCACGGGCGGCCCCCAGGCCCTGCTCAGGATCCTCGGGCGGCTGCCGGCCGACCTGCCGGCGGCGGTGGTGGTGGTCCAGCACATGGACAAGCAGTTTGCCGGCGGCCTGGCCGAATGGCTCGATACCCAGGTCGCCATACGGGTCAAGGTCCTGGAGAACGGTGAGAGGCCACGACCGGGAACGGTCCTGATCCCCGCCACCTCCGACCATGTCGTCATGACGCCAAGCAACAACCTGACCTACTCGGCCGAGCCCAAGGACAACTTCTACCATCCCTCGGCCGATGTCTTTTTCACCAGCGTGGCCCGGCACTGGCACGGCAACTGTATCGGCGTCATTCTCACCGGCATGGGCAGGGATGGTGCCGAGGGACTGCTTGCCCTGCGAAAAAACAGCCACTATTCCATTGCCCAGGATCGCGACAGCTGCGTTGTCTACGGCATGCCCAAGGCAGCGGTGGAAGTGGGGGCGGTCTGCGAAGTACTGCCGCTGGACGCCATCGGCACGAGAATTCTTGAGGTACTGAACCCGCCAAGGGGAAGATGCAACCATGACTGATGATTTGCAAGATCTAGATACCACGCTTCACGAGATCCAGGACTACCGGATCACGGTCCTGCTGGTGGACGACCAGCAGATGATCGCCGAGGCGGTCCGCCGGGCCCTGGAGAGCGAGGAACTCGACTTTCACTACTGCCAGAACCCCACCAGGGCCATTGACATGGCCACCAGCCTCGAGCCGACCATCATCCTGCAGGACCTGGTCATGCCGGAGCTGGACGGGCTGACCATGGTCAAGTTCTTCCGCGCCAACCCGGTGACGGCCCAGGTGCCCATCATCGTGCTCTCCACCAAGGAAGAACCCGAGATCAAGAGCAAGGCCTTTGAGCTGGGCGCCAACGACTACCTGGTCAAGCTCCCTGACCGCATCGAGCTGATTGCCCGTATCCGCTACCACTCCCGGGCCTACATCAGCCAGAAACAGCGGGACGAGGCCTTCGAGGCCCTGCGCCGGAGCCAGCGCAAACTGGCCGAGGCCAACAAGGTACTGGAGCGGCTCTCTTCCCTGGACGGCCTGACCGGCGTGCCCAACCGCCGCCGCTTTGACCAGTTACTGCGCAAGGAATGGCAGCGCGCCATCCGGCATGGTTCCTCCATCTCCATCATCATGATGGACATCGATTTCTTCAAGCTGTTCAACGACACCTACGGTCACCAGGGCGGCGATGACTGCCTGCGGCAGGTGGCGGGAATCCTGGAAAAATCGGTGCAACGGGAGACGGACATGGTGGCCCGCTACGGCGGCGAGGAGTTTGTCGCCATCCTGCCGGAGACCGGGGTCAAGGGCGCCCTGGCCGTGGCCGAGGATATGCGGGCCAATGTCGAGGCGCGCAAGATCCCGCACGAAAACTCGAAGATCACCGACCACGTCACCATCAGCGTCGGCGTCGCCACCACGGTTCCGGAACGGGGCTCCCAGCCCGAGGATCTCATCGCCGCTGCCGACCAGGCCCTGTACCAGGCCAAGAACAACGGCCGCAACCGGGTGCAGAGCGCCGGCTTTCACAGCGACAGCACGCCGAACTGAAGCCGCTCCTATTCCCTGGTCTTGTGGAACCCGATCCCCGGCGAGAGTTCCATGATCCGGGAGAGCCGCCACTCGCCATCGGCCAGGATCGCCAGGTGTCCCTCCGCGTCCACGGCCAGGTCGGCCTGGTTCTTGAGCCTGAATTCCTTGAGCAGGACCGGGTCGTCGCAGGTGATCCAGCGGGCGGTGGCATAATTGATGTCCCGGTAGACCGCGTCCACCCCGTACTCCGCCTTGAGCCGTGCCATGGTGACATCGAACTGCAGCACGCCCACGGCGCCCAGGATGTAGTCACTGCCCATGAGCGGCCTGAAGAGCTGTACCGCCCCCTCCTCCGCCATCTGCATCAGCCCCTTGTGCAACTGCTTGGTCCTGAGCGGATCATTGAGCACCACCCTGCGGAAGTGCTCGGGCGCAAAGCTGGGAATGCCGGTGAACTTCAGGGGCTCCTTTTCCGTGAACGTATCCCCGATCCTGATGGTGCCGTGGTTGTGGATGCCGATGATATCGCCGGCATAGGCCTCGTCCACGTTGGTGCGGTTGCGGGCCATGAAGACCGTGGCGTTGCCGAGCGCCACTTCCTTGCCCAGCCGGTGGTGGCGCACCTTCATGCCCCGCCGGAAGCGGCCGGAACAGATGCGGAAAAAGGCGATCCGGTCCCGGTGCGCCGGGTTCATGTTGGCCTGGATCTTGAAAGTGAAGCCTGAAAAGCTCTCCTCCTCGGGCCGCACCAGCCGGGTGGTGGTGGGCCGTGGTCCCGGCGGCGGAGAGAGTTCGACAAAGGAGTCCAGCAGTTCGCGCACCCCGAAATTGTTGATGGCGCTGCCGAAGAAGACCGGCGTCTGGACGGCCCTGAGGTAGTCCCCGCGGGAAAAGGGGTTGGCGGCCCCCTCCAGCAGCTCGATGTCTTCACGCAGGGCATCGGCCGCCTCCGCGCCCAGCATCCGGTCCAGCAGCGGGTCCTCCAGGTCACGGACCAGCACGCAGTCCTCGGGCCGGGTATCGCGGCTGGGGGTAAACAGGGTGATCTGCCGCTGGCGGAGATCGTAGACCCCCTTGAACCGCTTGCCCATGCCGATGGGCCAGGAGAGGGGCGCGCACTCGATCTGCAGGCTGTCCTCTATGTCCGCCAGGATGTCGAGGGGATCCATGCCGTCCCGGTCCAGCTTGTTGATAAAGGTGATGATCGGCGTGTCGCGCATCCGGCAGACCTCCATCAGCTTGCGGGTCTGGGTCTCCACCCCCTTGCCGGAGTCAATGACCATCAGGGCGCTGTCCACGGCGGTCAGTACCCGGTAGGTGTCTTCGGAAAAATCCCTGTGGCCGGGTGTGTCCAGCAGGTTGATCTCGAAATCACGGTACAGGAACTTCATCACCGAGGTGGTGACCGAGATACCGCGATCCTTCTCTATGGCCATCCAGTCGCTCATGGCGTGGTTGGCGGTCTTGCGCGACTTGACCGCCCCGGCCATCTGGATGGCGCCGCCAAAAAGCAGCAGCTTCTCGGTCAGGGTGGTCTTGCCGGCGTCAGGATGGCTGATGATCCCGAAGGTACGCCGTTTCCTGATCTCCTGTTCGATCTTTTTACTCATGATCCTCCTGTTGTCCGGCCGTTTTCCCGGTCGCGGCGGCCGGCTGTTCTGTTCTTTCGCTGCCCCTGGTCCGGTCCGCGGCCCGGGCGGGGGCCGGAGTGGCATCCCCTGCTGTCCGGCCTGTCCGCTGGCCCACCAGGCGGGGGCACCCCGGCTCCCCGCCATCCTGCCTGCACTCGCGCCACATCTCCTGGAAGACGGGACACTGGCGGCAGTTATGGGTCTTTTCGGCAAAGGTGCCCATCACCTTGCCCTCGCAGAGCGTGCCGGCGATGGCCCAGCAGATGCGACCGAAATAGGGATAGGCCGGGCAGTCGCGCGAGGGATCGGACTCGATGCCGCAGTGCAGGTACTCCCAGCAGGGCTTCTTGCCGTCCTCTTCTTCGGGCTGGTAGGGAAAATAGAGAATGAACAGGGTTCCCTTCCCCTTGCCGCTCTCCACCCGGATGAATCCCCGGTGATCCTCCATGATCTTGTGCACGATGGCAAGCCCCAGGCCGGTCACCTGGCCGGTCCGCTTGGTGGAGAAGAAGGGCTCAAACAGCCGCTCCATCTGCTCCTCCGGGATGCCGGGCCCTGTATCGTGCACCGAGACGGTCACCCACAGGATCTCGTTCCTGAACTCGGTGCCGGTCCTGACCGTGATGACCCCTTCGCCGGCCATGGCATCCACGGCATTGCAGACCAGCTGTCCCATGACCTGGCGCAACTGGTCCGGCTCCAGGTAGACCCGGGGCAGATCCGGGGTATACTCCTCCACGATCCGGACCCGATCGTCCTCCATGCAGATGGCACGCGCATAGTCCAGCGCCTCGCCGATCACCTTGTTGATATCGCCGCGCTGCAGGTTTTCTCCCACCATGGTGAGGGCGATGATATCCCGGAGGATGGCCTCGAGCCGGTTCACCTCGCGGGCGATGGTCTCCGCATACTTGCGCTCCCTGCTCTCGGGCGGCAGGGTCTTGAGCATACGCCTGTTGAGCCCGCCCAGGGCAGAGAGCGGGTTGCGGATCTCGTGGGCGATATCCGCGGTCAGCCGTCCCAGGGCCAGCAGTTTCTCGCTGCGCACCATCTTGTCCTGCATCCGCTCCAGGCTCTTCAGGGAATCGGCAAGCTGCCGGTTCAGCTCCTCGATCCGCTTCCGGTCCTGCTGCATCTTCTGGGAGATGAACCCCAGCGGCAGGGCGATCAGGTACAGGAAACTGAGCCGGATGGCGAGTTCGGTCCAGTGGACCTGGGCGGCAAAGGGCTGGAAGTTCAGGCTGTAGAGCGCTGTTGCCAGTCCGGCGGCGAGCAGGCCGAAGGAGATGCCAAAATAGAAGGAATGCAACGCGACCAGCAGGTAATACCCGAGAAAGAAGCTGTTGGCAAAGCTATTCTGCAGGTGCACCATCCAGTAGATGAAAAGGACATCCAGGATGAGCGACAGGGCGTAGACCCGTCGGATCCGGCCCGGATCGAGAAATATCAGCAGGTAGAGAAAGAGGGAGTAAAAGAAGAAGACAATGAGCGACTTGAGCAGATCGATGGCATCGGCCGTTGACAGGGGCGCGGCAAGCAGCCAGACATAGCCGCCCAGGATGGTCGAGAGGCGCAGGAGCAGGAAACTGATGTCGCTGGCAGCGAAGACAGCGCGGAAACGGCGCCAGTGTTCTCTGAGAAAATCCATTGTTCAGGTTCTAGAAGTTGCCCGTCAGGGGAGACGCGCTCTCTATCCGCCCGAGCTGGTCGGCGAGGTCCCTTATCTCCGCTTCCCAGTAGGCACGGGTCCCGAAATCAGGCATGACCACGGAATGTCCGTCATCTGCCACCTGGCGGGCGCACCAGGCAGCGTAGTGAATAAAGCGCATGGCGCGCAGCGGCTCGATCAGGCGCAGGCTGTGACGGTCAAAGGGGCGAAAGGTCTCGTATCCCTCGAGCAGGATCTCCAGCTCCGCCAGGGCCTCGTCCGGGCTCCCGGGCAGCAGCATCCAGATATCCTGGACCGGCGGCCCCACCACCATGTCGTCGAGATCGATCAGGTAGAAGGACTCGCCGGGACGGTGGATGAAGTTGGCGCTGTGACAGTCGCCGTGGATGCGGATCAGTTCGGTGTCCCGGAACATGGGGCTGGTCTCGCGGATCAGCCGTTCGGCCAGGTCCCGGAAGGCCGGGCACAGGTCGGCGGGAACGAACCCGCCATCAAGCAGGAGGTCGACCTGGGACCGGGTCGTCTGCCAGGGCACCAGCAGCGGCCGGTCAGCCGGACGGCGGGCGGCGCCCACCATGTGCGTACGTCCAAGCAGGCGACCCAGTTCCAGCCATTGCGCATCGCTGTACTCATCAACGAGGCGACCGCCCTTTTTCGGGAAAACGGCAAAGCAGAGGCCATCCGCCTCCCCGAACGTCGAGCCTCCCTGCAGCCGCAGCGGCGCAATGACCGGTATCTCCTGCCCGGCAAGTTCGGCAAGGAACTCGTGCTCGTCCCGCAGCCCCTGCCGGGACCAGCGGCCGGGCCGGTAGAACTTGACGATCAGGCCGCGTCCGGCCTCGTCCTCGAGTTCAAAGACCCGGTTGATGTAGCTGTTCATGGGCCGGCAGAGGTTGACGCACCGCCGCCCCAGGGCACCTTCCACCAGGGCCAGGACGCGATCCGGCGTCAGACCGGCAAAGGGTCCCCCCTGCCCGGACTCCTGTTCATACCTGTTCATCATGCCATCCTTTTTCTCTCCGGGAAGGGGTGAGAGGTGGAGCTCCGGGCCCGGGAGGACCGCCCCTGCCTTCCGACTGCATACCCGGCCCTGCCCCAGTGTACCGCAGTTTCGATGTTCAGCCAACGGATAGCATGTTTTCGCGTATTCTGCTACACTGACAGACACTGTTTCCGGTCACCCGGCCGACGGGCAGCATGCCCTGTCCGGGCCGGCACCCGGCCAACCTCAGCCTGGGGGCAGAATCATGATCATAGGTATACCCGCGGAGACCAAGAAGGACGAATACAGGGTGGCCATGTTGCCGGTGGGAGTCCACCTGCTGACCGAAGACGGCCACCAGGTGCTGTTCGAGCGCGGGGCCGGGCTTGGCAGCGGCTACGACGACACAGCCTACGAGCGGGCCGGGGCCACCATCGTTGACAGCGCCAGGACCATCTATGCCGAAGCGGAGCTGGTTGTCAAGGTCAAGGAGCCACAGCCCGGGGAGATCAGCCTTCTGCGCCGGAACCAGATCGTGTTCTGTTACTTCCACTTTGCCGCCTCGCGCCAGCTCACCGAGTCCTGTCTTGAGCGCCGCATCGTTGCCGTGGCTTACGAGACCCTTGCCGATGGCAAAGAGCACCTGCCGCTTCTGACCCCCATGAGCGAGGTCGCCGGTAAGCTCTCCATCCAGGAGGGAGCAAAGTGCCTGGAAAAACCGATGATGGGTCGCGGAATCCTGCTGGGCGGGGTCGCCGGGGTCGCTCCTGCCACCGTCCTCGTCCTCGGCGCCGGCGTGGTTGGCACCAACGCGGCCCGCACCGCCGCCGGCCTGGGCGCCAACGTCATACTCATGGACATCAACCTCGACCGGCTGCGCTACCTGGACGAAGTCATGCCGGCCAACGTCACCACGGTCTACAGCGATCCGCACGTGGTGGAACACCATGCCGTCGGGTCCGACCTGGTCATCGGCGCGGTCCTCATCCCGGGCGGCAAGACCCCGGTCCTCATCGGCCGGAAGCTCCTTGGCCGGATGAAAAAGGGAGCCGTCCTGGTAGACGTCTCCATAGACCAGGGCGGCTGTTTCGAGACCAGTCACCCCACCACCCACAGCGACCCCATCTTCGTGGTCGACGGGGTAGTCCACTACTGTGTCTCCAACATGCCCGGCGCAGTTGGTCGCACTTCCAGCCGGGCCCTGTGCAACGCCACCCTTCCCTTCTGCCGACAGCTCGCCAACCTGGGCATCGACGGCTTCATCAACCAGGGCAAAGGTTTCCAGGCCGCGCTCAACATGCGCGACGGCCAGATCACCTGCCGTGCAGTGGCCAGGGCATTTCCCGACCTGCCGGCCCAGTTGCCTGCCTCCGGCTAACAAAAGCCCCACGCAAAACGTTGAGGAGCCGTAAATTTCTGCGGAGTACCGAGGTTAGTGACAGCCCCGGACGAAACGGCGAGAATGTCGAGAAATCTTTTTTTGCTTCTGATCGACAAAGAAAAACCGTTGCGGCCCAACGATTCTGGCAAAGCTGACCCGTTACGTCGTAACCAACCGTAAATTCGTGCATTGCATTCACTGACGACTTCATCTATCATGGTCTCAAGACAACTGCTCCCCAGAGAGACGAGAACAGGTCGTGCCACCGGATAAGGCCGGGTGGTGATACCGCACGAATCTCTGCCTCGACCAAATTCCATTAACAGGAGGTCAACAATCATGAAGATGCCGTTTCAGGTCATTCTCCTTTGCGCCATCTTGTCCGCAGCCACGGCCAATGCCGCCACCTTTCTTCATTTCAACAGTGAACCCGGAGATTACATAGGGCAAGGCAGAGAGCAAACCCTGACCGACGAAGATGGCGTTTTTACGGCAACCACCAACTACGACAATGGAGTGTCGATACATTATAATGGAACCACATGGTGGAGCCTTGATTTTGCAGCCCCGAACGGAGAACAGCTGCACCCTGGCCCTTATGAAGACGCAACCCGTTTTCCGTTCCAGTCACCGACCGAGCCCGGGCTGGACGTCTCCGGTGATGGCCGGGGATGCAACAAGCTGACAGGACGATTCGATATACTTGAAATATCCTACAACGCAGATGGCGAGATCGATCGTTTCGCCGCTGACTTCGAACAGCACTGTGAAGGACAGGATCCGGCCTTGTATGGATCAATCAGAATCAACTCAACTGTCGGCTTCCCTGCCAAGGTGGATATTGAGGCAAACGGCCATGACACACCCATTATCGTGAAGGTGGGCGAACCCGTGACCATCAAGGTGAAAGTTGATGCCGGGGATGACAAAGGAGTGACCGGCGAATACTGGCTGGGGAAGAGCGGGACCTATGGCAGCCAGTGGTTCAATGGCACTAAATGGGTTCCAAAATATATCCTGCCCATCCCCTGGAAGAGCCAGCCCATTACCCCGGAGGAGTTCAGTTTCAAGTGGGTGCCAAGGGCTCCCGGCGTCCAAATGTTCCAGATCGTTATCGATGAGAAAGTCGATGGCCGCCTGGACACCCGTTTTGTTGACCACGTGGTGATTACGGTTGTAAAAAACAACATCGAACCTACCTCTCTGAAATAACAGAGGCGAGCACCGACCTCTCAAGCAAACGACGTAAATGCTATTCGGTGCGACATGGCAGGCCCCCGGTTATCCAGGCGTGCTGAACCGGGGATAAACAACACAGAGGAATTCGGGCCAGCGCGCCCTCGTAGCCCCTACCTCTTCCGCTGGCCAGCGATGAGTTGGGCCATTATGGAGACGGCGATCTCGGCCGGTGTCTCGGCGCCGATGTCGAGGCCCACGGGGACGTGGATACGGGAGAGTGTGCTTTCATCTACGCCTTCCTTGCCCAGGGTGGCAAAGAAGGCGTCTCTTTTTCTGCTGCTTCCGAGCAGGCCGATGAAACCGGCATCGGTGGCCAGGGCCGCCCGCAGGGCCTGGAGATCGCAATCGTGGCTGCGGGTGCAGATGACGATGGCGGTGGCAGGGGTGACCCTGGCCGTGGCAAAGGGTTCGACGTAGTCGGCAAGCAGGATACAGTCCGGGCCGTCCACCCGTTCAGGACGGTCATCAAGGATTCTCACCGGCCAGCCCGTGAGGCGGGCCTGGCGGGCAAGCGCGCTGCCCACGTGCCCGTTGCCGACCACAAGCAGCTCAGCTCCTCTTCCCAGGGGTTCGAAAAACAGCGTCATTCGGCCACCGCAGGCATGCGCTCCCTCCTCGGGGCCCAGGGTCAGCAGGCGCGGCCTGTCCCCGGCAAGCATGTCTGCCGCCAGGCTGATGGCCTCTTGTTCGACACGGCCGCCGCCGATACTGCCCCTGACACTACCGTCATGGCGGACGAGCATCCTGCTGCCCGGTTTTCTCGGCGTGGACCCCTCGGTGGCCACCACGGTCACCAGCACCCCCCTGCCGCCGTTTCCGAGAAAGTCGGCGATTTCCGCGAAGAGAGCATGGTCGCTTCCGTTCATTGCAGCTCCTTCAAAAGTCTGCCAGGCCGTGTGCATCTTTCCAGGAATTCCTGGCGCGATGCCTGCGGCCTGTGGTAAGAATACATACATGTTGCAGTCCACCATGCTATCACAGCTCCGCCTCCCTGCCCATCCATTCCTGTCTGCCGCGGGGGTTTGCCATGCAGGAACAGCCCCGTAATCCCGGCGAAGCAGGGACCGGTGTTCCGGCCCTTCGCGCCCTGATCACCGGCGGCACCGGATTCATCGGCCGCCACCTGGCGTTGCAGCTCCGGCGGCCGCGCATCCTGAGCCGGAACCCGGAGACCGTCAACAATCCCCTGCCCCATGCCGAGTACCGCTGCTGGGACTGCCGCAGCCTGCCGGAACCCTCACTCTTCGAAGATATTGATGCGGTTTTTCACCTGGCCGGGGAATCGGTGTTCAGGGGACGGTGGACCAGGGCCAGGAAAGAGCGGATACTGGCGAGCCGCATCGACACCACCCGCCTGCTGGTGGAGGCCATGGCCGGCCTGGAGCGCCCGCCCTCGACCCTTGTCTGCGCGTCTGCCATCGGATTCTACGGCGACCGGGGGGACGAACCGCTCACCGAGGAGGCCGCTCCGGGGGACGACTTCCTGGCCCGGGTCTGCCGGCAGTGGGAGGCCGAGGCCATGCGCGCCCGCGAACATGGCATCAGGACCGTCTGCATCCGTACCGGTATCGTGCTGGGCGCGGACGGCGGCGCCCTGCCGCGGATGCTGACGCCGTTCTCGCTCGGGCTGGGCGGACGGCTGGGCCACGGCTACCAGTACATGTCCTGGATCCACATCGATGACCTTACCGGCATCATGCACCGCTGCGCTGTCGATTCGTGGTTCAGCGGCCCGGTCAACGGCGTGGCTCCCGGCTGTGTCACCAACCGGGAGTTTACCGCCGCCCTGGCCGCCGTCCTGCACCGGCCGGCCCTGCTGCCGGTCCCGCCCCTGTTCCTCCGCCTCCTGCTCGGCGAGTTTGCCGGCGTACTTCTCGCCTCCCAGCGCGTGGTTCCCGGCAAGGCCCTGGCCGGAGGATACCGTTTCCGCTACCCGGAGCTGGACGGTGCCCTGCGGTCCCTGCTCAAGACCGGCTCCACGTCAGATTCCTGACCATGCCGCGGCAGAAAACCCGCCGCTCACGCTCCCGTCACCAGGCGTATCCCGCGAAACACCAGCCAACCGGGGAAACGGAGCGCATCCGCTGCACACGGGCCCGGTCCTTGCATACCGTGTGACAAAGTCCAAAAACCGTCTTCTCCAACCCGAACAGCAACCCGGCCGGCTGAGCGGCCGGGCAGAGCGGAGTCCACGCCATGGAAGTCAGCATGAACACCACGACCAGCCTGGAGACATCCCGGGCCAATGCCGGGAGCGGCCGCGATATCCTCCGGAAGACACGGCAGAAAACCGAAGAGTCCCGCGAGACGGGCCAGGCCGGGGAACGGCCGAAGCCCAGGCAAACGAGTGGCACCACGGACCGGCGCATTGACATCTATGCCTGATCCCCGGCCATCCGCCCAGCCATCCCGGGCCAGGGCCTGGCTTCCGGGGGACGACAGGCTCGACCACGGGGCCTCCGGCCGGAAGCGGCACCTTCGCCCGGCCACGGAAAACCCCACCCAGCACGGGCTGAACAGCCTGTCAAACCGGGAGCGGCTCACCCTCATCCTCCTGATCCTGCTCGTTCTCCTCATCGGCGTGCTGCACGCGGTCACGCCCGGTGACCAGCTCGTCCTCCATGACATCTACCGGCGGGCCAGCTACCTGCCCATCGTTGTCGCGGCCATCCTGTTCGGTATCCGCGGCGGCCTGGCGCTGGCCCTGGTCGCCATCGTCTCCTTCATCCCGCACCTGCGGCACTTCTACCTCATGGGCTGGAACGCCTACCTGGCCGAGCTCCCGGAGATCGTCCTCTACCTGGCAGCCGGCCTGGTCACCGGCGCCATAGCCGGGCGGGAAAAACGGGTCCGCGAACAGTGCCAGCAACAGTCCAGGCAGCTGGCGCGTTCCTACCGGCGGCTGCATGAGCAGACCGCGCTCCTGCTCGAGGTGGAGGACCAGTTACGGGCCAGCCAGAAACTCTCGGCCCTGGGCCAGCTCGCCGCCTCGCTGGCGCACGAGATCAAGAATCCCCTGGGCTCGATCCGGGGCGCGGTGGAGATCCTCCGGGACGACTATCCCGCCGACCACCCCAAGCGGGAATTCATCTCCATCCTGATCAAGGAGAGCGACCGGCTGGCCGCCACCGTGGACGAGGTGCTCCGCTTCTCCCGGAGCAGGCCCGAGGAGGAGAGGGCGCGGCCAAGGACCATGCTGACCGAGATCATCGACCAGGTCAGCACCCTGCTTGACAACCGGCTGCGCAAAAAGGACATCCGCCTGGAGCGGGCCATCGGCAGCGATTCCGGCCAGACCCTCCTGGACGCGGACCGGATGAGCCAGGTCTGCATCAACCTCCTCCTCAACGCGGTGGAGGCCGTCCCTGCCGGCGGCCGGATCCGGATTACCGCCGACAACACCGCGGCCGGCAACCTGCGCCTGGTGGTCGAAGACAATGGCCCGGGAATCGGGCCGGCAGACCGGGAAAAGGTCTTCCGGCCCTTCTACTCGACCCGCAGTGACGGCACCGGCCTGGGGCTGGCCATCTCCAGCCGGATCATCGAGAGCTGCGGCGGCCGGATCTCGGTGGACGACTCGCCCCTGGGCGGGGCCCGTTTCACCGTCCTCCTGCCGGAACACGGCTGCGACGGCCGGAACCACGAGGAAGAGGAGCATTGAACCACATTCTGCTCATCGACGACGACGCGTCCCTGCGCCGGGTGACCGAGTACAACCTGCAGCAGGGCGGCTTCCGGGTCACGGCCGCTGCCAGTGGCAGGGAAGCGGTGGCCTGTTTCGAGCGGGAAACCCCGGACCTGGTGGTCACCGATGTCCAGCTCGGCGACATGAACGGCCTGGAGCTGCTGCAGCGGTTCAAGGGCCGGGAACCCGACCTGCCGGTGATCGTGATCACGGCCTACGGCTCCATCGAGATGGCGGTCCAGGCCATGCAGCAGGGGGCCTTCACCTTTATCAGCAAACCCTTTGACCGCGAGGCCCTGCGGCTTTCCTGCCGCAAGGCCCTGGAGCTGGGCAGCCTGCGCCGCCGGACGCGGACCCTTACCGAGGAGGTCAACCGCCTTGCCGGTGTCGAAGGCATGGAGACCGTCAACCCGGCCATGGCCGAGCTGCTGGACACGGCCCTCAAGGTGGCGGAATCGCGGGCAACCGTGCTCATCACCGGCGAGTCGGGGACCGGCAAGGAGGTCCTGGCCCGGCTCATCCACTCCCGCAGCCAGCGCGCCGGCGAACCCTTTGTCGCGGTCAACTGCGCGGCCATCCCGGACAGCCTGATCGAAAGCGAGCTGTTCGGCCATGTCAAGGGGGCCTTTACCGGCGCTGCCAGGGACCGCAAGGGCCGGTTCCAGTCCGCGCACCAGGGCACCCTGTTCCTGGACGAGATCGGTGAGCTGCTGCCCGAGATGCAGGTCAAGTTCCTGCGCGTTCTGCAGGAGGGCCGAGTGCAGCCGGTGGGCAGTGACCGCGAGGAAGAGATCGACATCCGGATCATCGCCGCGACCAACCGCGACCTGCAGCAGGACATCGGTCGGGGGCGCTTCCGGGAAGACCTCTTCTACCGGATCTCGGTCATCCCCCTGCACCTGCCGCCCCTGCGCCAACGGGTCGAGGATATTCCCGCCCTGGTGCGCCACTTCCTGCACCGGCACGAGGCCCCGGCTGGCGTGGAGTTCAGCCCCGAGGCCATGGCCAAGCTCCAGGGGTACCAGTGGCCCGGCAACATCCGCGAGCTGCAGAACGTGGTGGAACGGAGCCTGATCCTGCGCCGCTCCGACCGCATCGAGGCCGCGGACGTGCTCCTGCCGGCGTCCAATAATGGTTCCCGTGAACTCTTCCGGCTGCCAGCCGGCGGAATCGCGCTGGAGGAGGTGGAAAAAGACCTGGTGCGCCAGGCCCTGGCCATGAGCGGCGGCAACCGTTCCCAGGCAGCCCGCCTGCTCAGGATCCCGCGCCACGTGCTCCTGTACCGCATGGAGAAATACCACCTAAATCCTGCACGTCGAAAATGAAGAAAAAATTTCTTTTGCCATATCAGTTGGTTATACAACGTGCTCGTTTTGTTCGACTCACTGATCGTGTGAAGAATTTTTTCTTCATTTTCTCGCCCGAAGGGATTGGCAATTTTACCGAATCTGCTTCGTTATCAAGGGCTTGAAGTATTCGTATACGTCTGCGCCCTTGATGCCTCGCATCTCCGGCAAAATTGCCAATTGCAGGATTTAGGTACCACACCTCCTGAGCCACTGCGCCGCTGTCCATCCGGACCGGCAGGGTGAAGAATATTCTTCAACCCGGCGTAGACTATTCTACAGGTG
>WFUT01000022.1 GCA_015484845.1 Desulfobulbaceae bacterium | reverse complement strand
CACAGGCACCCCGCCTTTGCACGGTCGCGCCAGTTCGCATAGGCGATCTATAGCGAACTGGCGCGCCTGCACAAATTCGGGGCACCTGAGCCGAGTTACAATGAGGTGGTTGTAAAAACAACACGTTGTTTGCCCCGATCAGTTACGACCCGGCCGGGGGTATCAGTAGGTGAGGCCCACCCGGTCCCGCACCAGGTCCATGGTCTCCGCCGCCCTGGCCCGGGCCTTTTCCGCGCCCCTGGCCAGGACCTGGCGCAGGTAGTCCGGGTTGTCGAGCAGTTCCTTTTTCCTGGCCCGGGCCTCGGCAAAATAGTCCCGGATCAGCTCGAACAGGTCCTGCTTGATATAGCCGTAGGCCGCGCCACCGTTGATATAGAGATCATGCACCTCGGCCAGTTTCTCCGGCGGTGCGAACAACTTGAGCAGGGCGAACAGGTTGCACCTGTCCGGGTCCTTGGGCGCCTCCACCGGCGTGGCATCGGTCTGGATGGACATGACCCGCTTGCGCAGCTGCTTGTCGTCCATGAAGATGGGAATGGTGTTGCCGTAGGACTTGGACATCTTCTGGCCGTCCAGGCCCGGGACAATGGCCGTGGACTCGTTGATGGCCGGCTCCGGGATCACGAAGGTCTCGCCATAGGTGTTGTTGAACTTGGCGGCAATGTCGCGGGCCACCTCGAGATGCTGCTTCTGGTCCTTGCCCACGGGCACCACCTCGGACTGGAAGAGCAGGATGTCCGCGGCCATGAGCACGGGATAGGCGAACAGGCCGTGGCTGGGCGCGATCCCCTTGGCGATCTTGTCCTTGTAGGAATGGCACCGCTCCAGCAGCCCCATGGGGGTCAGGGTGGAGAGGATCCACATCAGCTCGCACACCTCGGGCACGTCCGACTGGACCCAGAAGGTGCATTGGTCGGGGTCCAGGCCCAGGGCCAGGAAATCCGCCGCCGCCTCCAGGGTCCCCTGCCGCAGCCGGTCCCGGTCGTGGACCGTGGTCAGGGCGTGGAGATCAACGATGAACACGTAGAGATCCGCGTTCTCCATGTTGGAGATCATGGTCTTCATCATGCCGAAGTAGTTGCCGATGTGCAGTTGTCCCGAAGGCTGAATGCCTGAAAGTATCCGTTTCATGATCTGGTTCGTTGTCGTGAAGAAAAAAATCCTTCACACGGTCAGTGAGTCGAAAAAAACGATTACGTTCGTATAATCCCCTGATACGGCAAAAGAAATTTTTTTTCCTTCATTTTTGAAGTGCAGGATTTAGGTTGCACGTAACCGCACGGTGTTGCGTACCTCTGCAAAGGGTCTGTACCCTGTGGCCCGGAAAAGGGGCGCGGCCACTATACCCCAAGCGAACAAAAAAAGGGAGTGCGGATTTCTCCGCACTCCCTGTTCGGGTCGTTGTCTTTCCGGCCGGACCGGTCCGGCCGTGGCCGGCCGCCTACTTCACCTCTTCAAAGTCGGCATCGACCACATCGTCATCATCCTTGCCGCCACCGGTTGCGCCGGTTCCGCCGGCCGCGCCGGCACCCGCGGCGCCGGCCCCGGCTGCGCCCGCAGCCCCGGCTCCGCCCGCAGGACCGCCCTGGCCCTGGGATGCCTGGGCATACATCAGCTCGGCCAGCTTGTGCGAGGCCTGGGTCAGCGACTCGGTGGCACTCTTGATGGTGTCGATATTGTCGCTTTCTATGGCCTTCTTCAGATTCTCGATCTCACGCTCCACGTTGGCCTTTGTCTCGGCATCGACCTTGTCGCCGAGCTCGGTCAGGCTCTTCTGGGTCATGTGGATCATGGAATCGGCGTTGTTCTTGGCCTCGACCAGCTCCTTGCGCTTGCGGTCCTCCTCGGCATGGAGCTCGGCATCCTTCTTCATCCGCTCGATCTCTTCCTCGGACAGGCCGGAGGAGGCGGTGATGCGGATCGACTGCTCCTTGCCGGTGCCCAGGTCCTTGGCCGAGACATGGAGGATACCGTTGGCATCCAGGTCGAAGGTGACCTCGATCTGCGGCACACCACGCGGCGCCGGCGGGATATCGGTCAGCTCGAAGCGGCCGATGGTCTTGTTGTCCGCCGCCATCTCGCGCTCGCCCTGGAGCACGTGGATGGAGACCGCAGGCTGGTTGTCGGCCGCCGTGGAGAAGATCTGGCTCTTCTTGGTCGGCACGGTGGTGTTCTTCTCGATGAGCTTGGTCATGACACCGCCCAGGGTCTCGATACCCAGCGACAGCGGGGTTACGTCAAGCAGGAGGACGTCCTTGACATCGCCCTGCAGGACACCGCCCTGGATGGCCGCGCCGATGGCCACCACCTCGTCGGGATTGACACCCTTGTGGGGATCCTTGCCAAAGATCTGCTTGACCTTCTCCTGGACCTTGGGCATCCGGGTCATGCCGCCGACCAGGATGACCTCGTCGATATCCGAGGCGCTCAGGCCGGCGTCCTGCAGGGCGGTCCGGCAGGGGCCCTCGGTGCGGTCGATCAGATCCTCGACCAGGCTCTCGAGCTTGGCCCGGGTCAGCTTCATGTTCAGGTGCTTGGGCCCGGAGGCGTCCGCGGTGATAAACGGCAGGTTGATGTCCGTCTCCATGGCCGTGGAGAGCTCCTTCTTGGCCTTTTCCGCCTCTTCCTTGAGCCGCTGCAGGGCCATGTTGTCGTTGCGCAGGTCAACGCCCTGGTCACGCTTGAACTCGTCGGCCAGCCAGTTGACGATACGCATGTCAAAGTCCTCGCCACCGAGGAAGGTGTCGCCGTTGGTGGACTTGACCTCGAAGACGCCGTCGCCGATCTCCAGGATCGAGATATCAAAGGTACCGCCACCCAGGTCAAAGACCGCGATCTTCTCCTCGCCCTTCTTGTCCAGGCCGTAGGCCAGGGACGCGGCAGTGGGCTCGTTGATGATCCGCTGCACGTTGAGGCCGGCGATCTTGCCCGCGTCCTTGGTGGCCTGGCGCTGGGCGTCGTTGAAGTAGGCCGGCACGGTGATGACGGCGTCGGTGACGGTCTCGCCCAGGTACTCCTCGGCGGTCTGCTTCATCTTGCCGAGGATCATGGCCGATATCTCGGCCGGGCTGTACTGCTTGCCGTCCACCTCGACCACGGCGTCGCCGTTGGGACCTTCCACGATCTTGAACGGGCTCACCTCGATGGACTTCTTCACCTCGGCATCGGTGAACTTCCGCCCGATGAGCCGCTTGATGGCAAAGAGCGTCCGCGCGGGGTTGGTAACCGCCTGCCGCTTGGCCACCTGGCCGACCAGGCGCTCTCCCTTGTCGGTGAAGGCGACCACCGACGGGGTCGTCCGGTTTCCTTCCGAGTTCTCTATTACCTTGGGCTCGCCACCCTCCATGATCGCAACACACGAGTTGGTCGTCCCAAGGTCAATTCCGATTATTCTTGCCATGATCTATCTCCTGTCTCCTTTTTATGAAAATCAGCCCGAATATTGAGAAGATATCTTCCGTTCGGGATTGAATCTGCTGTCTTTTGCGGCCGCGCCCCGGCGGCCGCGGCCATCTGCTTCACTGGCGGCAGCGGTCATCCGGTCAAGCCGCATCCTCCCGCCTGCCGCCATATTTACAATGCGCACGAACATGCGTTTGTCAAGGCAACAGCGGCCTGTATCCCGGTAAATTTTCTCCCGTGGCCATCACGAGCCGGATCCGCTGGAGACGACCACCTTACCATGCCGCAGCATCCGGTCCTTGAAGCGGTAGCCCTTGGCAAACTCGCGCAGGACATGGTTGGCCGGCACCTCGTCGCTCGCCTCCATGCTGAGCGCGTCCTGTTCGTCGGGATTGAACGGCTTGCCCACGGCATCCAGCGGCTCGACACCGAACTTCTGCAGTGTCGCCAGCAGACCGTTGCGGGTCAGCTCCACGCCCTCGAGCAGGGCCTGGAGCTGCTGCGCCGGGTCCTTACTCTCGGCCCGGCCCTGTTCCAGGGCCCGGTCGAGATTGTCCACCGTGGTCAGCAGCTCGCGCAGGATATCCTCGCCCGCGTACTTGAGCATCTTCTCCTTTTCCCGCTCGATCCGCTTCTTGAAATTCTCGGCATCAGCGGCCACCCGCAGCAGGCGATCGCGGGTCTCTTCGAGCTCCTGCTGCAGGGCATCGTAGTCCTGTTCCAGGCTCTCTTCCTGCTCCGCCGCGCCGACCCCCTCCACATTGCCGGGATCTTCCTTGATCCCCGCGTCTTCCCGGTCGCGGGCGATATCGTTCTTTTTCGTGTTATCCACCACCTATTCTCTCCTCGTTGTAATCATCTCGCTTCTTGTCATCTCTCCTGCAGTGCCAGGCACGTCACTCCCCGCTGCAACGGTGTTCAACCCGGCGGTGCAGGTCCTGGCAATCGGACGTACCCCCCGGATTTTCCGGGGCAATCAGATCTGGTCGGAACAATAAGTATGGGCCATACCGGTGTCAAGGGCGCCGGTGGCCATGGCAGGGGGAAAAACAGGGGCCGGCGGCACCAGGCGCGGTCCCGCCGGCAGGGAGAGGGACGGGGAACGGTTCAGGCCGATGCGAGATACTCGCCAATGGCCCTGGCAATGGTCTGGAAGATCCTGGTGAACTCGCGTTCGTCGCGCTCGAGGAGCGTGATCCTGAAGCCCTGCAGGTCGGTGGCAAAGGAGGAAAGCGGAACCACGCAGACCCCGGTGGAGGCCAGGAGATAGTAGACGAAACGCTTGTCCAGGGAGACATCCGGCCCCGAAACCAGCTCCTCCACGTTGCGCCGCACCTCGTCGTTCTCGATGGGGAGCGTCTGCCTGTGGTTGAGCAGGCCGTCGGTGAAGGCGGCGCTCATGTAGAAGGCCCCGTTGGTGCGGTTGACCAGCAGGCCGTCCACCTCCTTCAGGATATCATAGGCGATATTGGAGTACTTCTCGTAGCGCCTGATCCGCTCCTGCAGGTAGACCGGGTACTGGGGATGACTCTTGATCCGGGGCAGGACCACCTGCGGCAGCGTGGTGGAGCAGACCTCCACCATCTTGGCGTTGAGGATGGAGGTTATGTAGGTCTCGAACATCGGGTCAGCGTGGCCGTTGTAGACCTCGATCCAGCCGCAGCGGCCGCCGGGCCAGGGCATCTCCTTGGAGATGCCGCGCATGCAGATGGCCGGCACCCTGTCACCGATCAGGGTGCACAGGGGGGCGGCCACCGTGCCGTTGTAGGTCATGTTCTGGTAGACCTCGTCGCAGATGATGAAGAGATCGTTCTTCTCGCAGAGCTCGACAATGGCCCGCAGGATCTCGGCCGGGTAGACGGCGCCGGTGGGATTATCGGGATTGATCACCAGGATGCCGGCCACGGCCGGATTGTACTTGATATGGTTTTCGATATCCTCCAGGTCCGGGTACCAGCAGTTGTTGGGATCCAGGATATAGGTGACCGGATTGTCGCCGGCATGGGCTGCCTCGGCCGAGGAGTGGGTGGTGTAGCTCGGCGTGGGCACGATGATCCGCGCCGTGCGGCGGAGGAAACCGAACACCTTGGAGATGGCGTCGCCAAGGCCGTTGAAGAAGATGATATCCTCGGCGTCGATCCGGACGCCGCCCAGGGCGTTGGTCTCGGCGGCAATGAACTCCCGTGTCTCCAGGACGCCCTTGGTGGGGCTGTAACCGTAGGTCGCGTCATCGTGGACCGCCTCGGCAACGATCTCCTTCATCCAGCCGGGAATCTGCTCCCCCTTGGCCACCGGGTCGCCGATGTTCTCCCAGTTCACCTGGACGCCGAGTTTCTGGAGCTTGCTGCCGACATTGACGATATTGCGGATCTCGTAGGTCAGTTCGCCGGCGCCGATATGGAGAATATTGGTACGCATGAGAGGATCTCCGTTTCGCGGAATCAGAAGTCAGAGATTCAGAGGAGAGCTCCGAACCACAACCTGTCGCTGTGACGGTCCGGACCCGGGCAGCCGGGGCGGTGAAGCCGCGGGACTGTTCCCGTGCAGGTTCAGGCGGTCAAAGTAGGGCTCTTACCACAGAGACCGGATGACGTCAACAGGGCCTCCCTATTTTAGGGAGCGCACCAGGGCAGCGACCTCGTCCGGCGGCAGGGGCCGGGAAAGGAAATAGCCCTGCACCTGGTCACACTGGTGCCGCCGCAGGAACTCCAGCTGCTCCCGGCTCTCCACCCCTTCGGCCAGCACGGTCAGGCCCAGGCTGTGGGCCAGGACAATGATCGCCTCCACCAGCATGGCCATGTTCCTGTCCGAGATGATGCGGGTGGTGAACGAGGTATCGATCTTGAGACGTGCCAGCGGCATCTTCTGCAGGACGGCCAGGGAGAAGCGGCCGGTGCCGAAGTCGTCGACACTCAGCCGGATGCCCAGGCGGGTGATCCGTTCCAGTTCGGCCAGGTTGCCGTTGGCCTCGTCCATCACCGTGGCCTCGCTGAGCTCGATCTCCAGCAGTTCAGGCGGCAGGCCGCTTTGGCCGATGCAGCCCGAGACATCCGCGACAAAATCCCTGTCAGCGAGCTGCTGGGCCGAGATGTTGACCGCCACCGGCACCACGGCCAGGTCCTGTTGCCGCCACTGCACCAGCTGCCGGCAGACCTCCTCCAGGACCCAGCGGCCGATATGGACGATCATGCCGCTCTCCTCGGCCATGGGAAGGAACCGGTCAGGACCGAGCAACCCCTGGTCGGGATGGTTCCAGCGCAGCAGGGCCTCCAGGCCGACCAGGCGGTCAGTGGCGGCCTCGTACTGCGGCTGGTAGCGGACCACGAACTGGCGCTGCTCCAGGGCCGTGCGCAGCTGTTCCTCCTGCAGGCCGAGGCGGTTGCCCCTGTGCTCCATGTCACTGCTGTAAAAGCGGTACTTGTTGCGCCCCGTGTCCTTGGCCTGGTAGAGGGCGGTATCGGCACACTTGATCACGCCGTCGATATCATCGCTGTCATCGGGAAATATCGCGATCCCGATACTGGTGGACACCGTGATCTCGTGCCCCCTGATCCGCATGGGCCGGGTCAGGGAATGCATGATCTTGCGGGCCACCACGGCGGCCCCGGGCGGGCCGCTGATATCGTCGAGGATAAAGACGAACTCGTCGCCGCCCAGCCGCGCCACCGTGTCCGACTGGCGGCACTGCTCCTGCAGCCGCCGGGAGACCTCGATGAGCAGTTGGTCGCCCACGTCATGCCCCAGGGTATCGTTGACGGTCTTGAAACGGTCCAGGTCGAGGAAAAGGATCGCCAGGCGGGTGCCGGTCCGTCGGGCCTTGGCAATGGCGCGCTCCAGGCGGTCGCGGAAGAGCAGCCGGTTGGGCAGGCCGGTGAGCGGATCATGGTGGGCCAGGCGGTAGAGACGCGACTGGCTCTCGCGCAGCTCCTGCTCGATGCGCAGCCGGTCGGTGATATCCCGTGCCACCTCGATGATCCCGTAGAGCTCGCCGTCCCTGTCCTTCAGTGGTGACACCTCGATCTCGAAGGTGTTGTTGATCCGGTTGCCGTGGTAGGGATTGTGCACCAGGGAGACCCGCTCGCCGCTTTCCGCAACCTGCTGGACCGGGCAGGGGTAGCGCGGGTCGTCGCAGGGGGTGTCACGGCCGTGGAAGAGCCGGTAGCAGGTGCTGCCCTGGACCGTGTCGAGGCCGGGATCCACCTCCATGAGGCGGCAGGCGGTGGCGTTCATCAACAGGATGCGGTAGTCGAGATCAATGGCCATGATCGGGTCGGTGGCGCCGTCGATCACGGTCTGCAGGAAGGTCCGCTCGTGGTCCACGGCCTCGTGCAGCTGCCGCCGGACCGCCTCCAGGGCCTCGGCCTGCTGCTTCTGCCGGGTGATGTTCTGGTGGGTGCCGGTCATGCGCACCGGCATGTTGCGCTCGTCCCGCTCCACCACCCGGCCCCGGTCCAGGTACCAGGACCAGGAGCCGTCCTCCTCCCGGATCCGGTACTCGATGCGGTACTCCTCGGTCCTGCCGGCCAGGTGGTCGTTGAGGACCTGCAGCACCCGCGGCCGGTCCTCGGGATGGATCTTGCGGGCCAGGCCGCCGATCTCGCCGGTGCCGTTGCCGCTGCGATAGTCCAGGAACTCCCGGCGGTCCGGGCTGGTGTACATCTCGCCGGTCCTGATGTTCCAGTCCCAGAGCCCGGCCTGGGAGGCGTGCAGCGCCAACTCGAACCGCTCCTCGACCCGCCTGAGCTCATCCTCGCGGTGCCTGGCCTCCTCGGCCTGGAACAGCTGCCGCAGGGCATGGGCGATGCTCTCGGCCAGGTCCGCCAGCAGATCGGGCTCCAGGGCGCCGGGCTCCAGCTCGTAACCGGGCTCGACAACGACAAAGCCGTGCAGGCCCGGCCGGCAGCGCACGGCCGCGGCCAGCACCAGGCCGCGGCCCTCCTCTTGTTCGGGGATCCCCTGCCCGGTGCCGGTCGCATCCCGGCAGAGGACGGCGCCGTCCCGGCTGGCAAGGGCCAGCTCGCCGCAACGGGGCAGGACCCTCTTCTGCAGCTGCTCCCGGACCAGGGCAAAACGTTCGCCCAGCCCTGCCTCGGCCGTGATCACCCCGCCCATCTCCTCGTCCAGGAGAACGATCCAGGCACTGCGGTTGGCCCCGCCAGCAACGAGACGGTCGCAGATACCCTGCAGCAGGTTGGCCAGGTCGCGTTCCACCAGCAGGAAACGGCAGACGGCCAGCGATGCCCGCAGCAGCTCCAGCTCCCTGGTCAGCATGACCGCCCCCGCTGCGGCACGGAAAAGGGCCCGCGATGCCAATTAGGTAATCTCATAACTCTTCAACTTGTTGAGCAGTGTCTTGCGGGTGATCTGCAGCCGCCGCGCCGCCTCGCTCCGGTTGCCGGCCGTCTCTTTCAGCGTCTTCAGGATCAGGGCCCGTTCCGCCTCCTTGAGG
Organism: Desulfobulbaceae bacterium; assembly: GCA_015484845.1. GTDB lineage: Bacteria > Desulfobacterota > Desulfobulbia > Desulfobulbales > Desulfobulbaceae > DRKI01. Next base: position 29,973 of record WFUT01000022.1, on the reverse strand, counting down.
GTGGCCGGTTCCTCCACCGGCTCGGGCGCATTCCTGCCCGCCCAGCGCTGGATGGTCAGGGGGAGGCTGCTGACGTCCAGGTACTCGCCGCGCATGAGGATGACGCCCCGCTCGATGGAGTTTTCCAGCTCCCGCACGTTGCCGGGCCAGGGATAACGATTGAGGACATCCATGCACTCGGGCGTGATGCCGGCCACCTGGCGGTTGTTGCGCCTGGCAAAGTTACGGAAGAAATACTCGGCCAGCAGGGGAATGTCGCCCTGCCGCTCGCGCAGGGGCGGCACCTCCAGGACCACGACGTTGAGGCGGTAGTAGAGATCCTCGCGGAACCTGCCCGCCGCCACCTCCTCCTCCAGGTTGCGGTTGGTGGCGGCCACGATGCGGACATCGACATGGATGGTCTCCTGGCCGCCCACCCGCTGCAGTTCATGCTCCTGCAGGACCCGGAGCAGCTTGGCCTGCATGGCCGGCGAGGTCTCGCCGATCTCGTCGAGAAAGAGTGTGCCGCCCTGGGCCTGGACAAAGCGGCCCTCGCGCCTGCGGTCGGCACCGGTGAAGGCGCCCTTCTCGTGGCCAAACAGCTCGGACTCGAGCAGGTTCTCGGCCAGGGCCGCGCAGTTGACCTTGACGAACGGCCCCGAGGCCCGGTTGCTCTTGTGGTGCAGGGCAGAGGCAACCAGCTCCTTGCCGGTCCCGGACTCGCCGGTGATCAGGACCGTGGCCTCGGTGGGCGCCACGTGCACGATCATGTCCCACAGTTCCTGCATGGGCAGCGAGGTGCCGACGATGCGGTTGTCATCGCCAAAGGGCTGCCCGGACAGGGGCCGCCGCTCCTCTTTCCGGCGATGGCCCATGGCCACCTCCAGGGTGTGGCGGAGCCGGTCGAAATCCAGGGGCTTGGTCAGGTAATCGTGCGCCCCCTTCTTGATGGCCTCGACCGCGGAGTCCACCGACGAGTAGGCGGTCATGATCACCACCGGGATGGCCGGGTTGATGGCGTGGATCCGCTTCAGGGCCTCCATGCCGTCCATGGTGGTCATCCGCACGTCCATGAGGATGGCGTCGTAGGGCCCCTCCTCCACCCTGGCCACGGCAGTGGTCCCGTCATCGGCCTCGTCGCTCTCCCAGCCCCACTTCGCCAGCAGGGAAGAGAGCATGAAACGGTGTACCTGCTCGTCGTCAACAACCAGTATCTTTGCTTTCTTAACGGTCACGCGTATAAAGACAGGAAAAGAGATTGGGCCGGCCCGGTACGGCCGGCCATGCCGGTTATCCCGTGTGATCCGGTCATGGTAGCATTAAACCGGCCTGCTCTGCAAACAGAACTCGACCTGCCGGAAAAAAGCCGCCCCTGCATGGCTCGCGGCGGGGAATCAAAGCAGCCGCTGCCGCAGGTACCGCAGCGCCCGTTTCTCGTAGAACCGGTAGTAAAGGATGCCGGCGGCAAGACAGGACAGGACGATGAGTACAAACGACAGGTAGGCCATGGCAACAGAGCCGTCATAGTACCAGGCGGCGATCCTGTTCAACAGGGAGACCAGGGGATAGTGGACCAGGTAGATGGAATAGGAGGCGCTTCCCAGCAGCATGCAGGGCCGCGGGCAGCGTATGGTCCCTTCCCGGTCCAGGCCGGCCAGGCCGTAGATGACGGCTGCAAACAGGATCCCGAGCAGGAGATGCTCCAGCTTGTGGGAGACAAACAGGTCCTGGTTCAGCCGGGCATAGACCGAAAGGATGTAGAGAGCGAGCATGGCGAGGCCGGCAAGGAGTGCCGTTCTGTGCAGGCGGTTACTCCGGGCGGCGACAAAAGCGACCGCCATGCCGAGCAGGAAATGGATATTGTGGACATTGAAGAAAAAACGGCTCAGGAACATGCCGTCGCTCCTGTTGATCGTGACGACCAGCAGCAGTCCCCAGGCAGCGACTGCCCACAGGAAGAGACTCCGCCCCAGGTAGATGAGGGAAAAAAGGAGATAGAAGAGCATCTCGTGCATCAGTGTCCACGAGACCTCCAGGGCCGGGCGGGCCGGGGTGGGCACCAGGAAGAGACTGCTGACAATACCGACCTCCCGGGCGCCATTGACAAACGAGGGCAGGAAGTGATAGGCGAGCAGCAGGACGCAGGAGACAGGGAGGAAGGGAGGATAGATGCGGATCAGCCGCTTGACGAAAAACTGTTTCCATGCCGCGACACCCGGGGTATCATGCCAGTGGACATAAAAGATGATAAAGCCGCTGAGGACAAAAAAGGCGTCCACCCCGATGTAGCCGAAATCGAAAAAGCCGTCAAACACCCGGGCATAGTAGACATCCGACCAGACCGAGGCATGATAGAGGACCACGGCGAGCGCCGCGATCCCGCGGAGGGCATGAAGTCCTTTGAGCATGACGTCTCACTGGAAACGGTTGAACAGGGTGCTGCGGCCCGTCACCGGCACGCAGGCGCCGGGCCCGGCGGCGGGCCCGGCACACCACGATTACAGCCGGCAACCATGGAAGCCGGCCCCTGCACGGCCAGGTTCGGGCCTGGTCCCGGGCCGGGACACACTCCTGCAGGCGATACACGATAGAGGGCAACAGGCCCCGGATTATTGCAGGAGATTCTGCATAACCCTGCATCCTCCTGCCGCGGTGCGCCGGAACACCCCGTTCCCCGCACCCGGCCCGGCCGTTGCCAGCAAGCTAAGCAATCTTCATGCCCAGGATCAGAATCGAAAAGCTCATCACCGGCGGCAGGGGCCTGGGCCGGATGGCGGACGGCATGGTGGTCATGGTGCCCCTTGTCCTGCCGGGCGAACTGGTGGAGGCCAGGATTGTCAGGCGGTTTCGCGGCCACCTGGAGGCAGAGGCCACGGCGATCCTGGAGCCGTCTCCGGACCGGCGGCCGCCGCCCTGCCCGCTGCATGGCACCTGCGGCGGCTGTGACCTGCAGCATGCGGCCGAGAAGCGCCAGGCGGAGATCAAGAAGGACCTGCTCCTGGAGGCCCTGCAGCGTGCCGGGATCAGCCCGGCCGGGCCCGTTACCCTGCTGCAATGCAGCAGGCCGCTGGCTTACCGGCACCGGGTACGACTGCACCTGGCCGCTGACGCCGGCCTGGGGTTTCACCGGCTGCGCAGCAACCAGGTGGTGGCCATCGCCGCCTGCCCGGTCGCCACCGACGGTATCAACCGGCTCATCCGGGCCCTGCAGGAGCGGACCGCCCTGCGCCGGGCCCTTGCGCCATGCTGCGGCGAAATCGAGCTTTTGCAGTCACCGGCCCGGGCCCACCTGACCATGGTCCTCCGCCTGCGCTCCGGGACGGGGTTGCCCGGAAAGGCGGTGCGGATGCTCGGTGAGCTTGCCGGGCAGACAGGCACGGGGATCGTGACCAGGCGTGGCCGCAGCCTCCGCCCCCTGGACCCGGCACGGCCGCCCCTGCTCCTGGCGCAGGAGTTCGGCGCGGACAGGAGGTACAGTCTCCGGTGGGACAGCGGTTGTTTCTTCCAGGCCAATGCGCACCAGAACCACCTGCTGGTGGACGAGGTCTGCGCCATGGCCGGCGCGGTACAGGGACAGCGGTTGCTGGAACTGCACTGCGGCATGGGCAATTTCTCCATTCCCCTGGGGTTGCGGGGCGCCCGGGTGACGGGCGTGGAGCAGAACGACCGCTCGATCCGCTGTGCCGCCGAAAACGGTTCCGCCGCCGGTCTGCCGGGCCACCGCCTTATCAGGGCATCCGCCAGGGACGCCCTTGCGCGGCTGCAGCGCGCAGGAGAACGCTTTGCCTGCATTGTCCTGGACCCGCCGCGGCAGGGCCTGGGCCGGGAGATCTCGTTACTGGCGGACCTGGCGCCGGAACGGATCGTCTATGTCTCCTGCGACCCGGCCACCCTGGCCCGTGACCTGGCCCGGCTGCACCGCGACAACTTCCGCCTGAGCCGGGTGACGGCCATTGACATGTTTCCCCAGACCCACCACATTGAATCCGTGGCCCTGCTTGAAAAAAATTGACATCATCACCTGATCGCACTAACTATATACCTTTTATTTTGCGCGCAAAGAAATGTTCAAGGGCCGGCGGCGGCGTCCAACCGGATATCCGCGCCAAGCGGCCGGGGACCGCAGCGCGGCTGCCGCAGCACAAGGAACGGCTCAACCCCGTGACACTGCTCTGCGGTGTCACGCAGGAGCTGCGGCTCATTTACAGTTTATACGTCTTCTGCCCCTGATGCCCTGAACCGTTGCCATCAAACCCGAGGTTACACGGATGTCCACCGCGACAACAGGTCGCTTCACCGCTGACGGTCTGCCGGTCCTGATCGGTTCCGTACCCCTGACCAGCCACCGGGAAGCCCTTGACTGGATACTCGAAGCCACGCCCGAGATACCCCTCTGGCCCCAACTGCCCAGCAACCCGCTGGAGCGGATGATGCCGCAGTTTTCCGAGGGACTGCCCTGCATCACCGAGGAGAACCCCACCCGGCCCGAAGGCCGGATCGTCTACGATATCGGCCGGCCCGGATTCGAGGAAGAGATGCTGGCCTTCTACGAGGAGTACCTGGCCGCCACCGAGGACCCGGAGCTGCCCCCTGACTCCAGGTTCCGCAGCAGCCGCGAGCGCGCCGCCGGCCTCTACCTCCTGGCCGAGACCCTGCCCGGCCGCACGGGACTGGTCGCGGTCAAGGGCCAGGTGACCGGCCCCTTCACCATGCTCACCGGCATCAAGGACCGCCAGGGCAGGGCCGGCTACTTCGACGATACCATCCGCGACATGGTCATCAAGGGGATCGCCATGAAGGCGGCCTGGCAGGCGCGTTTCCTGGCCCGGGCAGGCGGATGCCCCGTGCTGCTGTTCATCGACGAACCGGCCCTGGCCGGACTGGGCTCCTCGGCCTTCATCAGCGTCTCCGCGGACGAGATCCGGGCGATGATCAACGAGGTGGCGGATGCCATCCACCAGGCCGGCGGCCTGGCAGGCATCCATGTCTGCGCCAACACGGACTGGGGACTGCTCCTTTCCTCGCAGATCGACATCCTCAGCTTTGACGCCTATGGCTTCTTTGACCGGCTCGCGCCGCTGCGGGACGAGCTGAACGCGTATCTCGACCGGGGCGCCATCATCGCCTGGGGCGGCATCCCCACCTCCCGGGCCGAAGACATCGAAAAAGAGGACACCGGTTCCCTGGCCGGCCTGTGGAGGCAACAGGCCGGGGCCCTCACCGGCCCGGAACGGGACGAGGCCGCCCTGCTCCGGCAGACCCTGATCACCCCCAGCTGCGGCACCGGTTCACTGAGCCCGGAGCTGGCCCATCGCGTGCTGTCCCTGACCCGCTCCGTCTCCATGGCGCTGCGGAATGAACTGCTCGGCCCCTGACAGCCCGCCGACCGCTGGCACCGGCCGCCGGCCGGACCGGCAACCCATATCTTTTTCAATCGACAACAGCATCATGGACAAGCAACAGAGCAATATTCTCAAGGCGCGCCGCGACAAGGCAAAGACCCTTGCCGAGGCCGGCGTCAAACTCTTCAGCAACGACTTCAAGGCGCCGCAGCCGATCCGGGAGATCCTGCCGCGCGGCGAAGCCCTGGCCGCCGAATCCCATGAAAAGGACGGCGGATCCTACCGGGTGGCCGGCCGCATCATGTCGATGCGCAAGTTCGGCAAGGCCGCCTTCTTCCATATCCAGGACGAGTCCGGACGCATCCAGATCTACGTGCGGCGGGACCTGGTGGGCGACGAGGAATACAGGATCTTCAAGAAATGGGACGTGGGCGATATCGTCGGCGTGGAGGGCAAGCTGTTCAGGACCAAGACCGGCGAGCTGTCCATCGAGGCGACCCGGCTGCAGATGATCACCAAGTCCCTGCGGCCGCTGCCGGAAAAATTCCATGGCCTCACCGACGTCGAGACGCGCTACCGGCAGCGCTATGTCGACCTGATCGTCAACCCCGAGGTCCGGGACACCTTTCGCCGGCGGGTGGAGATCATCCGCCTCATCCGCGAGTTTCTCACCAACCGCGGCTTCATGGAGGTGGAGACGCCCATGATGCAGGCGATCCCCGGCGGCGCCACGGCCCGGCCCTTCAAGACCTACCACAATGCCCTGGGCATGGAGCTCTATCTCCGCATCGCGCCGGAGCTCTACCTCAAGCGGCTGCTGGTGGGCGGATTTGAAAAGGTCTTCGAGATCAATCGCAACTTCCGCAACGAGGGACTCTCCACCCGCCACAATCCCGAGTTCACCATGCTCGAGTTCTACCAGGCCTATGCCACCTACCATGACCTGATGGATCTCACCGAGGAGATGATCTCCTGGCTGGCGGCCGAGGTCTGCGGGAGCATGGAGATCACCTACCAGGGCGTGCGCGTCAACCTGGCGCCGCCGTGGCGGCGCCTCACCATGGAGGAGGCCCTGGTGCAGATCGGCGGCCTGGACGCGGACCTGCTGCAAGACGATGCCGCGGTCATGGCCCTGGCCCGAGACAAGGGCATCGAGCTGCAACCCGAGGCCGGACCCGGCAAGGCCAAGACCGAGCTGTTCGAGCTGCTGGTGGAGGAAAAGCTCATCGATCCGACCTTCATCACCTCCTATCCCACCGAGGTCTCGCCACTGGCGCGCAGGAACGAGGAAGACCCCTCGGTGACCGACCGGTTCGAGCTGTTCATCACCGGCCGCGAGATCGCCAACGCCTTCAGCGAGCTCAACGATCCCATCGACCAGCTGCAGCGGTTTGAAAAACAGATCGCCGAACGTGGCGACGACGTGGAGATCCACCCCATCCTGGACCAGGACTACGTGCGGGCCCTGGAATACGGCATGCCGTCGGCCGCCGGCGAGGGAATCGGCATCGACCGGCTGGTCATGCTGCTCACCGACTCGCCGTCCATCCGCGACGTCATCCTCTTCCCGCACCTGAAGCCGGAATCCCGTGACAGGTAACCGGCGACACAACCAGGCCGTGATGCCGCCGCCACCAGGCCCATCAGGCCAGACCAGGACGCCCTGCCATGTCGTTTGAATGGTTCATCAGCCTGCGCTACCTGCGGGCCAAGCGCAAGCAGAAGTTCATCTCGCTCATCTCCGTGATCTCGGTGCTGGGCGTGGCCGTGGGCGTGCTGGCCCTGATCGTGGTCCTGTCGGTCTACACCGGCTTCACCGAGGGACTGCGCGACCAGATCATCGGCATCAACGCGCACATCCTGGTGCAGCGCTTCAGCGGGCCCATCACCGACACCGACACGGTCATGGAGGCCGTCGAGTCGGTGGACGGGGTGGCGGCCGCGGCGCCCTACATCTATGCCCAGGCCCTGATCACTTCGGGCCGGGCCTCCGGCGGCATCGTCCTGCGGGGCATTGATCCCGCTTCCGCGGCCAGGGTCATCCGTATCGATCGGGAGATGAAGGCGGGCAGCCTCGACGCCCTGGGAGAAGACAACACCCTGCCGGGCATTGTCCTGGGCATTGACCTGGCCCGGCAGCTCAGGGTCAGGAGGGGTGACAAGATCCGCCTCATCTCGCCCAACGGGCCGCTCTCCCCCATGGGCGTCCTGCCGGCGGTCCGGACCTGCCGGGTGGTCGGCATCTTCGAGACCGGCATGTTCGAATACGACTCCACCATGGGCTTCGTCAACCTGGAGACGGCCCGTCACCTGACCGGCATGGAGCGGGGGGTACACGGTATCGAGGTCAAGGTCACCGACCTGGACCGGGCCGACCGGATCGCGGCCGCCATCCGCAGGCGGCTCGGACCGGGCTACTCGGTACGCGACTGGATGCAGATCAACCGCAACCTGTTCGCGGCGCTCAAGCTGGAGAAGATCGGCATCTTCATCGCCCTGGACCTGATCATCCTGGTGGCGGCGCTCAATATCATCAGCGCCCTGGTCATGGTGGTGATGGAGAAGAAACGGGACATCGCCATCCTGAAGTCCATGGGCGCCACCACCCGCTCCATCATGCGCATCTTCTTCTACCAGGGCGCGGTGATCGGCGTGGCCGGGACCGTTCTCGGCGTCAGCGGCGGCCTCACCCTCTGCGGCGTGCTCAAGAAATACAAGTTCATCGAGCTGCCCAGGAATGTCTATCCCATGTCCACCCTGCCCATCAAGGTGGTGGCCACGGATGTCACCGTGATCGCGGTCTCGGCCATACTCATCACCCTGGCCGCCACCCTCTATCCCTCCTGGAAGGCCTCCAGGGTGCGGCCGGCGGAGGCGCTGACCTATGAGTGAGCCGGCAATCCTTGCGGCCCGGGACCTCCACAAGGCCTTTGCCAGCCCGGCCGGGCCGATCCGGGTGCTGCGCGGCGTGAACCTGGAGGTGGGGCGCGGCGAGATGACGGCCGTGGTCGGCGCCTCGGGCTCGGGCAAGACCACGCTCCTGCAGGTCCTGGGGACCCTGGACGCGCCGGACAGGGGCGAGCTGTTCTTTGCCGGCCGCAGGCTGACCGGGCTCGCCGAGTCAGAGCTTGCCGACCACCGCAATGCCAATATCGGCTTTATCTTCCAGTTTCACCACCTGCTGCCGGAATTCACGGCCCTGGAAAACGTTATGATGCCCGGTCTCATCGCCGGCCGGAGCAGGAAGGAGATGCGGAGCAGGGCCCTGGACCTGCTTGCCCAGGTCGAACTGTCCCACAGGAGCGAACACCGCAGCGGAGAGCTGTCGGGCGGCGAACAGCAACGGGTGGCCCTGGCCCGCGCCCTGATCATGGAGCCGGCCCTGCTGCTCGCCGACGAGCCCACCGGCAACCTGGACTCGGCCAGCGGCGGGCGGGTCTTTGACCTCCTGCGCGAGCTGAGCCGCACCCGCTCCCTGGCCGTGGTCATGGTGACCCACAACATGGAGCTGGCCTCGGCCATGGACCGGGTGCTTACCCTCTCCGACGGCCTGCTTGCCCGGTCCCGGCCCCTTTTTCCCGAACCCTGAACCAGGGCACCGGAGGAACCAGTGACGGACACGCATATCCATCCGGAATGGCGGGAAGATGCCGCCCTGCTCCAGCAGCGGCTGGAAGAGCACTGGCACCACCGCTACCGGCCCGAGGAACTGCGGCAGCGCCTGGAGACACTGCTGCTGGCGATCAAGAAGGCACTTGCCCGGGATAGCGCCGATGCCCGTTTCGTCGTCGCCGTCTACCGCCGGATACTCGAACACCGGGCCAGCGAGGAGGAGAAGAAGCAGGCCAACCGGGCGCTGAAACGGATACTGAAAGAGCTGGGCCTGGTGGTGATTGGCATCCTCCCCTTCTCCTTTGTCACCCTGCCCGGCCTGTTTGCCCTGGCGCACCACTACCATATCGACCTGCTGCCCGACGAAGAGGAACCAGCGGCGACTCCCCCGCCTGCAGGCAACAACAACAGCAGCGACCGGCCCGGATGAAGGCAGCGCTACGCACGAACAACGACACCGGCGCCCCCGTTCTCCACCCTCTCCCGGGCCGGTCTTTTCAATCCAGGTAGTCGAGCACGATCCCCAGCATTCGCCGCACCGGCTCGGCAGCACCCCAGAGCAACTGGTCGCCGACACTGAAGGCGCTCAGATACTCCGGCCCCAGGTTCATCTTGCGCAGCCTGCCCACCGGGATGTCCAGGGTGCCGGTCACCCGGGCCGGGGTCAGCTCGCGCAGGGTGGCCTCCCTGCTGTTCTCCACCAGGTAGACCCACTCGTTCTGCCCGGCAATGGCGGCCTCAATATCGGCCAGGGGCACGTCCCGGTTCAGCTTGATGGTAAAGGCCTGGCTGTGGCAGCGCATGGCGCCGATGCGCACGCAGCAGCCGTCGATGGGGATGGGATTGTCCTCGCGGCCCAGGATCTTGTTGGTCTCGGTGATGCCCTTCCACTCCTCCCTGGTCTGGCCGTTGTCCATGGCCCGGTCGATCCAGGGGATCAGGCTCGCCGCCAGGGGCGCGCCGAAGTTGTCCGTGGGAAAGAACCTGCTGCGCAGGGTCTCGATGACGTTGCGGTCGATCTCCAGGATGGCGCTGGCCGGGTCGTCCAGGAGCATGGCCGCATTCTCGCCGATGATCCGCATCTGTCCCACCAGCTCGCGCATGTTCTTTGCCCCGGCGCCCGAGGCGGCCTGGTAGGTCTGCGAGGTGACCCACTCCACCCAGCCCTGCTCGAACAGGCCGGCCAGCCCCATGAGCATGAGCGATACCGTGCAGTTACCGCCGATGTAGTTCCTGATGCCGCTGGCCAGGCCCTCCTTAATGACAGCGCGGTTGACCGGGTCCAGGACGATGATGGCGTCCTTTTCCAGGCGCAGGGTCGAGGCGGCATCGATCCAGTAGCCCTGCCAGCCGCTGCTGCGCAGTTCCGGATAGACCCGGGAGGTATAGCCGCCGCCCTGGCAGGAGAGGATCACGTCCAGGTCCCGGAGCAGGGAGACGTCGTGGGCGTCCAGGAGCTCGTAAACCGTGCCGTTCACCTCGGGCCCGGCCTGGCCGGCCTGGGAGGTGGAAAAGAACAGGACCTCGAAGCCCTGGAAATCATCCTCCTGCCGCATCCGCTCCATGAGCACCGAACCGACCATGCCACGCCAGCCGATTATTCCTACCTTCTTCATCCTTGTTCTTCCTGTTGCATGTTGATCTTGGCCTGCCGGCTTGCTAGTCCGTCAGGCGCAGGTAGTGTTCCAGCTCCCGCGCGATCAGCGGCGCCACCGAGTAGACGTCAAGAAGATCATCACTCTCGCGGCCGGGATAGGTATCGGCGCCGATGATGATGCGGGTGATCCCCCTCTCCCTGAACCGCCGCCGGGCGTCCCCGGCCAGGACCAGGTGGGTGGCCATGACCAGGACGTCCACGGCACCGGCCTCGTAGCAGCGGTCCACGGTCTGGAGCATGGAGCCGCCGGTGCGGATCATGTCGTCGCAGATGATGGCCACCCGGCCACGCACAGCGCCGGAGAGCTGGCCGACAATGGTCCTGTCCACGTCGTAGCGGTCCTTGTTGGCCGCGGTATGGGGGCAGTCGAGGATACCGGCCAGCCTGGCCACCCGCTTGCTGAAGCCGTAGTCGGGGGAGACCAGGACATAGTTGGCAAGCCCCAGGGATCGGATCTTGTCCGCGGCCGCGCTCTCGGTCCAGACATGGCGGGTCCTGATCTCGCCGCTGTGGGCATGGAGCACGGCCTCGGAGTGGAGATCGACAAAGGCGACATAGTTGGGCCGGGTCCGGAAGATCTGCCGGGTCCGGGTAATGCCCTTGGGGATCTCGCCCGATTCGGGCTTGGCCCGTTCCATGGTCGAATAGCCCAGGTAGGGGATGACCACGTTCACGGAAAGCGCGTTCCAGTAGCGGCCGCCGGCGATGAGATCGATCAGTTCCTGGTGGGCCTGGTCATCCTCGGTGGTGGCGACGATGACCAGGTCCCGGCCCGAGACGTCGCAGGGAAAGGCGTGGTAGAGCTCGCCGTCAGCGAACTGTTTTGTCACCATCCGGACCCGCTCCAGGCCCAGTTCGCCAGCCACCCTGTCCGCCAGGGGCGCGGCAGGAGCATTGGAGAGCAGGATGAGATTTTCGCGCCTGGTCATTGCATCACCGTTTCCCCGGCCTCAGGAAAGGGCCGCGACAATGGCGTCGCCCATCTGCCGGGTGTTGACCGGCTGCACGCCGCTGGTGGCGATATCCGCGGTCATGACACCGCGGTCCAGGGTGGCGGCGACAGCGGCCTCGATGGCCGCGGCAGCCTCCTCGTGGCCCAGGCTGTAGCGCAGCATCATGGCCGCGGACAGGATCTGGGCAATGGGATTGGCGATCCCCTGACCCGCGATGTCGGGCGCCGAACCGCCAGCCGGCTCATAGAGGCCGAACCGGTCGCTGTTGAGACTGGCCGAGGCCAGCATGCCCATGGAGCCGGTCAGCATGGCGGCCTCGTCGGAGATGATGTCGCCGAACATGTTGCCGCAGAGCAGGACGTCGAACTGCTGCGGATAGCGGACCAGTTGCATGGTGGCATTGTCGACGTAGATGTGGTTCAGCTCCACGTCCGGGTAGTCGGCCGCCACCTCGGTGACCACCTCGCGCCAGAGGACCATGGTGGTCAGCACGTTGGCCTTGTCCACCGAGGTCACCCTGCCGCGGCGCACCCTGGCCGCCGCAAAGGCCATCCTGGCAATCCGCTCGATCTCGGCCCGGCTGTAGACCATGGTGTCCCAGGCACGTTCGTCGGGCCCGCTGCCCTCCCGTCCCTTGGGCTGGCCAAAGTAGATGCCCGAGGTCAGCTCCCGCACCACGAGGATATCAAATCCATCGCCCACGATGTCGGGCCGCAGGGGACAGGCCGCGGCAAGCGAGCTGAAGACCCGGGCCGGCCGCAGGTTGCAGAACAGGTCAAAATGCTTGCGCAACGGCAGCAGGGCGGCCCGCTCCGGCTGTTCTGCCGGCGGCAGCGATTCCCACTTCGGGCCACCAACAGACCCGAACAGGATGGCATCGCTCCCCTCGCACACAACAATCGTCTGTTCGGGCAGGGCATGGCCGTGATTGTCGATGGCGATGCCGCCCACGTCGGCGGTCTCGTACTCGAGCCGGAAACCGAACTTTTCCTGGACCGCGTCCAGGACCTTGAGCGCCTCGGCCATCACCTCGGGGCCGATGCCGTCACCGGCCAGAACGGCTATCTTCTGGGACATATGCACTCCTTCGGACTGGCCCGGGCCGGTCCGTCTGCGATTGTACTGGATACAGGCTGCCCCGATCCCCGGCCCTGCCGGCAATTGATTGCAGCACAGGGGGAAACGAGGCAATGCAAAACTGGTACTCTTACCAGATCAGGACAAAAAATACCAGCAGGAAGGCGCGGCCAACTATGCCGGTGCCACGACGACCAGGTGGCGGTCGGAGCCGGAAAAGGGCAGGACAAGGCGCCGCTGCGCCAGGATGCGGAATCCCGGCATGCCGCCCTCGGGCCACGGCTCGCGGGCCGTGCCGGCCAGCATCAGGATGACCCGGGTCTGCCGGGCAAGGACCGGCTCGACCAGGGACAGGAAAAGGGGCGGCTCGGCCACGGCCCGGCCGGTGACAAAGGAAAAACCGCGCCCGCGGATCTCCCCGGCCTCTTCGAGCCGCCGCGCCACGATGTGGACGTTGGCAAGCCCCAGGGTGCGAACCACGTGACGGAGAAAGGCGACACGCTTCTGGCGGGGCTCCACCAGGGTCACCTCCAGGTCCGGCCGGGCCGCGGCAAGGACCAGGCCGGGAAAACCGGCGCCGCTGCCCACGTCCAGCAGGGTGGCGCCTTTTTCGTCCACGAGCGGCAGCAGGGTCAGGGAGTCGAGGAAATGCTTTTCCAGCATCTCCCGGCGGCCGGTCTTCCTGGCCACCAGGTTGATGCGCCGGTTCCACCGCTCCAGCTCGTCGCAATAAAGCGACAATCGGGAGACGACATCGCGGTCCAGGCTGATGCCCAGGCGGCGGGCGCCCTGGTCGAGCAGGGCGTCAGCCGCCACGGCCGACCCGTATCGCCACCGAGCGTGCATGGGCGCCGAGGCCCTCCAGCCCGGCCAGGCGCTGGATGTGATCGGCGTCGGCCAGGAGGGCGGCCCTGGAGTAGGAGATCACCGAGCTCTTCTTGAGAAAGGTCTCCACGCCAAGGGCCGAGGAGATGCGGGCCGTGCCCATGGTGGGGAGGACATGGTTGGGCCCGGCCACGTAGTCGCCGGCCGCCTCGGGCGTGTGCGGCCCCAGGAAGATGGCGCCGGCATGACGGATGGCCGGCAGCCACTGCCAGGGATCCGCGACCTGCAGTTCCAGGTGCTCGATGGCGATGCGGTTGGCCAGCTCCACGGCCTCGGCCAGGTCCCGGACCAGGAGGATGGCGCCCCGCTGCTCCAGGGAGGCGAGGGCGATATCGCGGCGGCCGAGCCCGTCGAGCTGTTCCCGCAGACGGTGCACGGTCGCCTCGGCGATCTCGCTGCTGGTGGTGATGAGCAGGGCCAGGGCCTGGGGGTCGTGCTCGGCCTGGGCCAGCATGTCGGCGGCGATGAAGGCTGGTTCGGCGGTCTCGTCGGCCAGGATCAGGACCTCGCTGGGACCGGCGATCATGTCGATCCGGACCCGGCCCATGACCTGCCGCTTGGCCTCGGTGACAAACCGGTTGCCGGGCCCGACGATCACGTCCACGGCCGGAACCTGTTCGGTTCCCCAGGCAAGGGCGGCGATGGCCCAGGCCGATCCGGCCTTGAAGACCTCGTCGATTCCCACCTCCCTGGCCGCCATCAGCAGGGCCGGATTGACATGCCCCTCCCGGTCGGGCGGTGTCATCATGACCCGGCGACCGACCCCGGCAATGGCCGCCGGGATACCGTTCATCAGCACCGAGGAGACCAGGGGCGTGGAACCGCCCTGGCCGCCGGGCACGTAGAGCCCGGCCGAGTCCACGGGCCGGACCATGCGGCCGGTGATGGTGCCGTCGTCGCGGGTAAGAAACCAGGAATCCTCCATCTCCCGCTCGTGGAAGGCGCGGATGCGGTCGGCGGCGAAACGCAGGGTATCCAGGAATTCCGCGCTGACCTGGCCGGCGGCCCGTTCAAACTCCCCCTCGCTCACCTTGAGGCCGCCGATCTCCAGCTCCGGCGCATCAAAGCGACGGGTATAGTCGATGACCGCCCGGTCCCCTTCCCTGCGGACGCGGTCGATGATCTCGCTCACACTGCGGCGGCATTCCGTATCCGGGGTCGTGAACCGGTCGAGCAGGCCGGCGACCAGCTGTCGGCCGCTGTCGGTGGCCGTACTTTCAATCCGAATATTCATCGTCTCTCCATCTCTCCAGAACACGTTGATTTCATGCTATTTTGCCCGTCTTCCGGGCCACTGCTCCATAGCATGCCCGCTCCATCGTTGTCAACCGCAATCAGATGGGGTACATAAAGAAAGATGATCATTCCCCGGTGCCGCTCCCCGCGGCCCCACACCCCCCTGGACCGCCATGAAACAGCTACTGATCCTCCTGCTCACAGCGCTTCTCCTGCCCACGGCCGGCGCGGCCGCCTTCTCCACCGCCTCCTGCCACTGCTTCCGCCATCGCAGCTATGACCCGGCAGACCGGTTTGCCGCCGACGACTACCTGGTGGCGACCACCTTCAACTCACTGATAGCGAAAAGTTTCCATATCAGCAAGGGCCGAATCGTGATGATGAAGATGCAGGGCGGCACGGATCCCGACGACCTGCTGGTCGCCCTCTACCTGGCGCGGGAGAGCGGCCGCGGCCTGGACCTGCTCCTCTCTGTCCGGGAAAACGGCGGCTCCTGGCAGCAGATCCTCGGCTCCCTGGGCCTGAAAAAGAGCGACACGCCCGTGCTCAGGGCCCTGGCCCGGGGCGCCGACAGCAGGGAGGCGGCGGCCCTGGTCACCGACTGGATGCTCAGCCGCTTCTTCGCTATTGACGGCAAGGAGATCAGCAAACTGCGGCGGCAGGGATTCAACGGCCGCCAGATCGCGGTCATCTGCGCCCTGGCCCGGCATGCCGCCACCAAACCCGGGGTGATCGCGGCCATGTACCGGCAGCAAAAGATGAGCTGGTCCCAGATCGCCGCCCATTACAACCTGACACCAAAGGAGGTGGGCAAGATTATTGCATGAGATCCTTCCAACGCGACGGCAACGGCTCGCCGGTGCAACCGGCGCACGGAAAATAACAGCCTGGGGACAGGAAGGCGGGGCCGTCTCCGCCGGCGGCGGGACATGGAAAAACCGCTCTCCCGTCTTCGGGCCGTGATGGCAGCCGTGTCCGCACCGCGGGCACGAGATATTGCCTGACCAGTGGGATCGAAAGGAGGAAGAAGAATCATGCGCTGCGCCATACCACTCTTCTGCACCCTGTTCTGTCTGCTTCTGCCGACCCGGGGCAGGGCGGACCAGTACATCGCCGACCATACCGTGGCCACCCAGGCCGTACTCCGTTCCATCCCCCGCCGGTACATCGACCGGGCCCGCAACACCCTGCACATCGCCTACCAGCACACCTCGCACGGCACCCATGTCAGCTACGGCCTGTTCGGGCTGCCGCAGTTCCGAAGCGGCGACGACGTCCTGTTCGCCATCACCGACGGCGGGCCGGCCGTACCCGGCAGGCTCGACTTTTATGATTACGCCCTGGCCGCCTATCACGCGCCCGGCCAAGACGCCTCGGACCTGAGCCGCAACGAGACCGCCTTCATCCAGGCCACCCGCAACTACCTGGACGACCCGGCCAACGCGGCCATCAACGTGGTCATGTGGTCCTGGTGCAGTATCAGCGGCCACAACGTGCGCGGCAACTACCTGCCCGGCATGCAGACCCTCATCGACGAATACGGGCCCGGCGGCACCAGGATCGGCAACGGCCCGGGCCAGCGGGCCACGCCCGTGACCTTTATCTTCATGACCGGCCACGCCGAAAAGAACAACAACCTGGGCAGCGGCCACCCCCGCGACCAGGCCAGGCTGATCACCGACTACTGCCGGGAGCACGGGTATTTCTGCCTGGACTATTACGATATCGATACCCACGACATGGCCGGCCACTACTGGCAGGACGCCGGTGACAACGGCGATTCCGACGCCTATGGCGGCAACTTCTACGTCGACTGGCAGAACAGCCACCTCGAAGGCGTGGACTGGTACCCGAACCGGAAAATACCCGGCGGCCCCATCACCTTCGGCGCCCACAACACCCAGCACATCACCGCCAACCGCAAGGCCTATGCCATGTGGTGGATCCTGGCCCGCATCGCCGGCTGGAATCCGGACAAAGACCACCCCGGCGACAGTGCCGACGGTGCGTCCTCCCGCCCGGGCGGCGGCCGACACACCCTGGCCTGGGCGCCGCTCCTCCTGCACAACTGATCATTCACCGGCCCGCGGTTGCCGCGGGCCGGACAGCGCGAATCCTCAACCGGATCACCATGCCCATGAAATACCTCCCCCTGCCCCGGCTCGCCCTGCTGCTGGCCGCCCTCTTCCTGCCGCAGCTTGCCCTGTCCGCGCCGGTCCAGCGACCGGTGTTCAGGAAACAGATCAAGTGGACCGGCACCTCCTGGTTCGCCTCCACCATCGTCCACGACCTGGGGACCAACCAGCGCAAGATCATCGGCACCTTCTATGATATCTTCGTCTGGGACGCGGCCGGCAACGAACTGGACCGGGTCCACCTGCAGGACCGGATCTACGCACCCGCGGTCTGCGCCGACCTGGACGGTGACGGGGTCTACGAGATCGTTGCCGGCAGCGGCAGCAACGTGGTGGCCTACGAATGGAAAAACGGCGCTCTCCACCCCAAGGCCGGCTGGCCCGCCTCCACCTGCTCGGCCGGCCAGTGTCCCGAGGTGCGGGGCCTGGCCGCCGGCGACCTGGACGGCAACGGCACCATCGAGATCGTGGCCACCACCACCCAGACCAACTCCAATGGTGCCCAGGTCTTTGTCTTCAATCCCGACGGCACCCTCTACCAGCCGCCGGGCCTCTCCTTCCGGGCCTGGCCCCGCTACAACACCGCCAACGGGCCGGGCAACGATGCCGACGCCAACGGGCCGGGCAACCACGGCTATGGCTGCTACGGCCTCAACGTGGGCATCGGCAACCTGGACGACGATCCCCAACTGGAGATCGTGGTCACCTTTGACAACCACCAGATCAATGTCTTCCAGCACACCGGGGTCAGCATGCTGGCCTCGCCCTGGTTCACCAACCCCTCGTCGCAATATCTCGGCAACCGGCTCAACTGGGGCCAGTTCATCCGCTGGTTCGATCCCAACGTGGAACGGGACCACTACCACCTGCACACCGGGGCCTGGCCCAATCCCAAGAACGAGAAATGGCTGCAGTGGACCGAGTCACCGCCGTCGGTGGCCGACATCAACGGCGACGGCAGGAACGAGGTGGTGGCGGTGGCCAACGTGGAAAAGGGCGATCCCTACGACACCAAGCACCACTCGGTCATGGTGCTCGAGGGATCCTACGGCAACGGCGACCGCTCGGCCCGGCGCCTGGCGGGCTGGGAGAACCTGCCATCCACCGGCTACCCCCTGAGCCGGGCCGGCCACAGCTGGTATCCTCCAACCAGCCCCCCGGCCCCCACCATCGTCAACCTGGTGGGCGATGACCGGCCCGAGATCCTCTTTGCCGGCCACGACGGCTACATCTACTGCATCTCGCCAACGGGCAGCCGTCTCTGGCGCCGTGACATCCGGCACGGCAGGGCCCTGATGTACGCCTCCGAGATCACGGTGGCCGACCTGAACCAGGACAATATCCCCGAGCTGATCCTGACCACCTACGGTGACCCGGACAACATAAAGCCCGGGGTCGCGCACGGTTACCTGATGATCCTGGACCGCAACGGCAATGTTCTCTACGACCTGCAGCTGCCGCAGCAGGGGACCAACGGCAACGGCAAGGGTGCGCCGGCCGCGCCCACGGTCATGGATACCGACGGCGACGGCACCCTGGAGATCCTTGTCCAGACCTTTGGCGCCGGTCTCTTCATCTATACCGTGCCCGGATCGGCGGAAAACCTGCTCCTCTGGCCCACGGCCCGGGGCAACTTCCTGCGCGACGGCCGCGCCCTGGCCACCCTGGCCGGTGGCGGCGGTGGCGGCGGTCCCTCCGGCGGCCGCCGGGGCTCCATTCCTGCCACCAACCTCCTTCTCCTGCACAGGTGAACATGCGAGCACTGTCCCGGATAGGCAACATCAGCCGTGGCCGCTCCCGGTCAACATGGCTTTTCTTCCTGCTCCTGCCGCTGGCACTCCGGCCGCAGCCCGGCCCGGCCGCTGTCACGGTGAGCACCGTTGCCGGGCTCCGGCAGGCGGTGGACCAGGCCAACGCGGGCGGCGACCCGGACATCCTGGTGCAGAACGGCGTCTATCACCTGAACGGCGTCTATCTCCGCATCACCAGGAACGGGGTCACGGTCCGTTCGGCCAGCGGCAACAGGGAGGATGTCACCCTGGACGGGAACTACCAGACCACGGAGATCTTCCAGGTCGTGGCCTCCAACGTCACCATCGCCGACCTGACCCTGGAACGGGCCTATGATCACCCGATCCACGTCATGGCCACGGATGGCCACAACGTCACCGGCACACGCATCGACAATGTCCACATCATCGACCCCGGCCAGCAGGCGATCAAGATCAACCCCGATGCCAGTGGCGCCCACACCGTGGATCACGGCACGGTCCGGGGATCGCTGATCGAACTGACCGACAGTGGTCGCGCCTTTGTCTGGAACCGGAACGGCTCCTGTTACACCGGCGGCATCGACGCCCACCGGGCCACGGGCTGGACCATCGAGGACAACGAGATCCGGGGTTTCTGGTGCAGCGGCGGCCTTGCCGAACACGGTATCCACTTCTGGTCCGATTCCCGCGATACCCTGGTCCAGCGCAACCTGGTCATCGACTGCGACCGCGGCATCGGTTTCGGCCTGGGTGACAGCGGCCACCATGGCGGCATTATCCGCAACAACATGATCTATCACCCCCGCGATCATGGCCACAGCGACGTGGGAATCGGCCTGGAATCGGCCCCCGGCGCCCAGGTGTACAACAACACCATCTTCTTCGACCACCCCTATCCCAACGCCATCGAGTACCGGTTCGCCGCCACCACCGGCGTCATGATCAGCAACAACCTGACCAACAGGGCCATCGTCTCCCGCAACGGCGCCAGCGCCGTTCTGCACCACAACGTCACCACGGCCCGGGCCGAATGGTTCGTGGCCCCCTCTGCCGGCGACCTGCACCTGGCCTCGCCGAGAGCAGGGGTCACGGACAGCGGTATCCAGGTCGCGGGGCTGACAGACGACTTTGACGGCGAGCCGAGGCCGCGCGGGGCAGGGATCGATATCGGCGCCGACGAGTACTCGCCGGCAGCACCGCCACCACCATCGCCCGGGCGCAGGACCAGATCCCTCCCCTTCCTGTTCCTCCTGCTCCGCCCGGCGCCCTGAATATCCGCCCGGGACGGCGCCCCTCTGCACGACACAAAAAAACCGGCCGGAGCCTGGTGCTCCGGCCGGTTTTGCCATACATCCGGCAAGACGAGCTACTTCTTGTCTTTCTTCTTCTTTTTCTTCTTTTTCCTGGCAGCCTTGCCCTTTTCCTGTTCCCGGGTCAGCTCCCGGCACTTGGCCTTGATCAGGACAGGACACCTGCTACAGTGCCTGCCCTTTTTCAGGTACTTGCCGCAACAGGACTTCTTGGGCTTTTTCTTCTTCTTTCCCATGGCAACCCCGTACCTTTCTGAGATCCAACGCCGGTCCGTCGCGTGACGGTCCTTACTTTTTCTTTTCCTTACTGCCGCCGTCCTTGATCACGTCGAGCAGCTCCACCTGGAAGATCAGCATGGAGCCGGGCTCGATCACCGGCGGCGCCCCGCGGTCCCCATAGGCCAGCTTGGCAGGGATATAAAGTTCATAGGTGCTGCCTGCGGGCATGAGCTGCAGTGCCTCCTGCCAGCCGGGTATCACCTGCCCCACCTTGAAGACGGCAGGCTGATTGCGCTTGTAGGAACTGTCGAATTCCTTACCATTGAGCAGCGTTCCCTTGTACTGGACCTTGACCGTATCGTTCCTGCCCGGCTTCGGCCCCTTGCCCTGCTTGATCACCTTGTACTGCAGGCCGCTCTTGGTCTCGATAACCCCTTTCTTCTTCTTGTTCGCCTTCAGGAACTCCTCTTCGGCCTTGTGGTTTTTCTGGACCATGGCCACGGTCTTCCTGATCTGTTTCTGCTGCTGCCGACTGGCAAACCGCTGCTGCACCGCCGAGACCTCCTCGGGGGTCATCAGGGCCTTCCTGCCGTTGTAGGCATCGTCAAGACCCTGCTGGAGCACGGAAAGATCAAAGTTTTCCCCCAGGCTCTTGAAGTAGGTGCCAAGATCGTAGCCCATGGCATAACTCAGCTTCTTGTCTTCGTTATCGAGGGCCGATGCCTTCTTGGCCGCCGCTGCCGGGCCGGCAACGAGCAGAAGGACGAGCAGGGCCAATACTACCTGTTTCATGAAATGCTCCTTGAATAAAAGTGGTGGCACACACCTCCTGCCGCTGGCGGCAGGCCGGTATCTTCGTTCTCGCCGCGGTTGCGGCACTGTATCGGAAGGTTGTCACATTCGACTCGTTCCAGAGATAAGTCTACCCCATTTTTCACAAAAATGCCCACCCATAAAGGCGACCACGGGGAATAATCCTCATTCGTAACAGTTGCCGGCCGCCAGCGGTGCCGCGGCCACCCCACCATACCACAGGGTAGCCGGGACTGTAACAGCTGCCCCGGCCAGACGTGCCGCTTCTTCAGCGGCTGGCCCGCTCCCGGGCCAACTGCTCCGGGCTCATGGTCCAGAAGGGTGTGCCGTCCTTGGTCAGGCGGACCTTGAGTTCAAAGTAATCGCCTTTCTTGATCTTGGAGGCCATGAAGACATCCTTGCCGTCGATCTCGGCCCAGGCCCCCTTGACCTTGACCCGGTCGCCACGGCTGAGGCCGATGGAGTCGCCCAGGAACCACTTGGGCCCCACGTGGACCATGACCCTTTCGCCGTCCCTGTCCTTGATGATGATGGCCACGCCCGGGGACATGCCCTTCATGGGCACCACCTCGGTGATCCTGAGGATGGTCCCCTTGAGCTTGTCCAGTTCCGAGGCATGGTAGAGCCGGTTGTAGGCCCCGTCCTTTCCCCAGCCGCCCATGTCCCTGGGCGCGGCAAGGACAACGGACGCGGCCAGGGCGAGCAGCAGACAGGTGAACGGGAACAGCAGTGATCGGGCAGACTTTCTTTTCCGTGCCATGGAAACCACCTCCTACAGTTTGCGTTTGTCAATGACCCGCTTCGATTTGCCCTCGGAGCGTTCCAGGGTCTTTTCCTCCACCAGCCTGACATCGACGCCGATGCCGAGTTCCGAGGCCAGGCGGGCCCTGATATGGTCCACCATGCCGCGCTGTTTCTTCATCTCGTCAAAGAAGATCGATTCCACCACCTCCACCAGCACGGTCACCTTGTCGGAGTGGTTTTCCCGCTCCACGATGATCTGGTAGTGGGGCTCGGTCCCCTCGATCTCGAACAGGACCTTTTCGATCTGGACCGGGAAGACGTTGACCCCCTTGATGATCAGCATGTCGTCGGTCCGCCCCATGACCCGCTGCATGCGCACCAGGGTCCGGCCGCAGGGACAGGGTTCGGGGATGAGCCGGGTCAGGTCCCGGGTCCGGTAGCGGATCATGGGAAAGGCCTCCTTGGTGAGGGTGGTGATCACCAGCTCCCCCACCTCGCCCGGCGCCACCGGCTCCAGGGTCTCGGGGTCGATGACCTCGAGCAGGAAGTGGTCCTCGTTGATGTGCAGGCCGTTGCACTCCTGGCACTCGCCGGCCACGCCCGGCCCCATGACCTCGGACAGGCCGTAGTTGTCCGTGGCGATGACGCCCAGCTTGTCGCGGATCTCCTGCCGCATGGCCTCGGACCAGGGTTCGGCCCCGAAGAGGCCGTAGCGCAGGGAGAGCCCTGCCGGGTTGACGCCCATCTCCATCATGGTGTCGGCGATGATCAGGGCGTAGCTGGGCGTGCAGACCAGGGCCGTGGTCTTGAAATCCTGCATGATCTGGATCTGGCGCTTGGTGTTGCCGGCCGAGATGGGAATGACCGAGGCGCCGAGCCGCTCGGCCCCGTAGTGGATGCCAAAGCCGCCGGTGAACAGGCCGTAGCCGAAGGCGATCTGGATGACGTCGTCCCGGGTCACCCCGGCCGCGGTCAGTACCCGGGCGGTGAGATTTGCCCAGTTCTTGATATCGTTGCGGCTGTAGCCCACCACCGTGGCCAACCCCGTGGTCCCGGAGGAGGAATGGACCCGGACCACCTCGCGCAGGGGCACGGCGAACAGGCCGTAGGGATAGTTGTCGCGCAGATCCTGCTTGACGGTGAATGGCAGCCGGCGCAGGTCGTCAAGCGAGCGGATACTGTCGTAATCGAGCCTGAGCTCCTCGAATTTCTTCCGGTAGAAGGGCACCCTTGTCCCCACCCGGTAGAGCGTGGACTGCAGACGCTCCAGTTGCAGCTGCTCCAGGTCCTGCCTGGCCATGCATTCCCGTTCCGGTTCCCAGTACATGTGTCATTCCCCGCCTTTCAGAAATAACAGAGAGCGCCAGGCCCTGGCACGGTTCCACTGTACCGCCCCTGACCCGCGCTTGTCCAACCTAAATGCCGCCCCGGCAGGTGAAAAAAATTTTTCTCCCTCCGGTGTCACGTCGAGGCGCTCACCCCCTTTTCATCGCCGGTCCGGCCGTCATCCCGGTCCACCTGTTCCCGGCCCAGGTAGGCGCGCTGCACGTCGCGGTTGGCGAGCAGGTCCCCGGCCGGGCCCTGCAGGATCACCTTGCCGGTCTCGAGCACGTAGCCGCGGTCAGCGATGGCCAGGGCGGCGCGGGCGTTCTGTTCCACCAGGAGCACGGTGTTGCCCTCCTGCCGCAGCCGGACTATGACCCGGAAGATATCGCGCACCACCAGGGGCGCAAGGCCGGTGGAGGGCTCGTCCATCATCACCAGGCGCGGCCTGGACATGAGGGCCCGCGCCATGGCCAGCATCTGCTGCTCGCCGCCGGAAAGCGTGCCGGCAAGCTGGTGGCGCCGTTCCCGGAGCACGGGAAAGAGCTCGTACTGGTGGCCCAGCTCGCGCAGCACCGCCGCCCTGCCCTCCCGCTTCTGCAGCACATGCCCGCCGAGGACCAGGTTCTCCTCCACGCCCATGGTGGCGAAGACCTGCCGTCCCTCGGGCACCAGGGCGCAGCCGGCAGTGACCAGGCGGCGGGTGTCAAGCCGTCGGCAGTCCATGTCCCGGAAGCGGATCTCGCCCGCCGTCGGCCGCACCAGGCCGATGATGGTATGGAGCAGGGTGGTCTTGCCGGCGCCGTTGGCGCCGATCATGGTCACGATCTCGCCACTGTCCACGTGCAGGGAGATGTTTTTCAATACCCGCAGGTTGCCGTAGCCGGCATCCAGGTTCCGGATCCTGAGCATGGCCTATGCAATCTCCTCGTCTTCCCCCAGGTAGATCCGGATCACCTCGGGATTCTGCTGGATGGCCGAGGGAATATCCTCGGCGATCTTCTCGCCAAAGCTGAGCACCACGATCTCATCCGAGATATCCATGACCAGGGACATGTCGTGCTCCACCAGCAGGACGGTGATGCCCATGTCCCGGATGCGGCTGATCAGCCGCGCCACCTCGGCGGTCTCGTAGATGTTGAGACCGGCAGCCGGCTCGTCGAGCAGGAGCAGGTGCGGCTCCATGGCCAGGGCCCGCGCCATCTCCACGCTCCGCTGCTGGCCAAAGGCCAGGCTCGTGGCCTCGACATCGGCAAACTCCGCAATGCCGAGCAGCTCGAGCAGTTCCATGGCCCTCTCCCGGATCGCCCGTTCCTCGGCCCAGGTCCAGGGCAGGTGGAACATGCCGGCCAGGAACCCGGCCCGGCTGCGTACGTGCCGGCCCACCATCACCGACTCCAGCGCGGTCATGCCCTGGAAGAGCTTGATGTTCTGGAAGGTACGCGCCATGCCCAGGGCCGCGATCCGGTGCGGCTTCATTCCCTGGATCGCGCGGCCGCGAAACCGGATCTCCCCGGAGCTGGGCGCCAGGTTGCCGGCAATCAGGTTGAACAGGGTGGTCTTGCCGGCGCCGTTGGGGCCGATCACTGCCTTAATCATCCCCCGGTCCACCCGGAAACTGACATCGTTCACCGCGTGCAGGCCGCCGAAGTACTTGTTGATCCTTTTCAGTTCCAGCATGATCTCAACATTGACCTCATCGCTTCAGGCGGGCCAGGAGCGTACCGGGCCGCACGCCCAGGATGCCGTCCGGCGCAAAGAGCATGACCAGGATGAGGATGGCCCCGAACACCGCGTCGTCATAGGAGCCGAACACGCCGCGCAGGGAAAGAAAGGTCAGGCTCACGCCCATGACCAGGGCGCCCCACAGGTTGGCCATGCCGCCCACCGCCACCAGGGCCACGTAGCGCACCGACTTCATCACCGAGGCCTCGGACGGCCCCAGGCCGCCGTTGTAGTGGGTGAGCAGGACACCGGCCAGGGCGGCGTAGACCGCGCTGAGCACGAAGACCTGCAGCTTGCAGCGGGCCGTGTCCACGCCCGCGGCCTCGGCCGCCTCCTCGGAGCCGTGGATGGAGCGCAGGGCCCGGCCGACCCGGGAATCGATCAGGTTCAGGAGCAGGACCATGCCGACGATGAGCAACCCCCAGGCAATGTAGTAGTTCTGCACCCGGTTGCCGAAATCGCCGTTGACCACCAACGGCCCCACCGGACCGATGCCGGGCAGGAGCGTGAAACCCGGCACATCGGAGATGCCGTCCGCCTCGCCAAAGTAGTCGGTGGCCAGGGCGATACGGTAGATGATGATGCCAAACCCCAGGGTGGCCATGGCCAGGTAGTGCCCCTTGAGCTTGAGCACCGGGATGCCGAGGAGCAGGGCAATGACCGCCGCCGCGACCACGGCCAGGACACAGGCGGCCCAGGGCGTGACCGTGAGCAGTTGTTCGCCGTAGATGTCCCGGCCCTGGACCAGGACACCGATCCGGCCCAGGAAGTGGACCAGCGGACTGTGGGCATACGGGACAAGGTTATGGGTGGTGAGCGCCGCCGACAGGTAGCCGCCGATGGCAAAGAACCCGGCATGGCCCAGGGAGATCTGGCCGGCATAGCCCATGAGCACGGTCAGGCCGATCACCACCAGGGCATAGTAGGCCGCCATGGTGAGCTGGGTCAGGTAGAACTGGGTCCCGGTGACCCGGGTCAGGACCTGGACCGCGATGACCAGCAGGATGAGACAGAGGATGGCGCGACTCCTGGTGAACTGCATCAGAACTCCTTCAACCTCGCTGTCTCGCCGGAACCGAACAGGCCGTGCGGCCGGACAAAGAGGATGACCAGCAGGATGGTGATGGAGATGGCGTCCTGGAAGGCCAGGGGCACAAAGGAGATGGAGTATGCCTCGATGATGCCCAGCAGGATGCCGGCCGCCACCGCGCCCATGGAGTTACCGAGGCCGCCGAGGATGGCCACGGTGAAGCCCTTGATGGCCAGGGGCGTGCCCGAGTCGTACTGGGTATAGGTGATGGGCGACATCACGCAGCCGGCCAGGGCGCCGATGCCGGCCGAGAGCATGAACGAGAAGGTCACCATGTTGCGGGCATTGATGCCGCAGAGCACGGCGGCCCGCCGGTTGGCGGCGCAGGCCCGCATCTCCCGGCCCAGGGGCGTCATCCTGAAGAAGAGCGAGAGCAGCAGCACGATGACGCCGCAGACCCCGATCACCCAGAAGACCTGCGGCGAGACCCGCACCGGCCCCAGGGTGACGGTGGTGATCTCGTTGCCGTTGAAGTAGGGCAGCGAGCGGATGGACTCGCCCCAGATGTGCAGGGCCGCCTCGCGGATCAGGATGGAGAGCCCGATGGTGATGATGATCATCCGCAGGACCGAGGGGTTGTCCAGCCAGCGGATAAAGAGGATCTCGATCAGGGCGCCCACGAGCATGGTGAGCACCACGGCACCGGTAATGGCCAGCGGCAGGGGCATGACATGGAGCAGGGAGATGGCGATCATGCCGCCCAGCATGACGAACTCGCCCTGGGCAAAGTTGATGATGCCGGTGGTGTTGTAGATGATATTGAAGCCAATGGCCACGATGGCATACATGATGCCATAGGTGATGCCGGCAAAGAGGTATTGAAAGAAGAGATCCGCAGTCATCGTCGGAAAAGAGACCTGGAGAGGGGCGCAAAAAAACGGGCAGGCTGGCCGCCTGCCCGTTCCGGTGCGTCAGCCGTTGTCACTTGCCCTGGTAGAGGGCGAACTTGCCGTTCTTGACCGTGAGCATGACAAAGGAGCTGATGTCAAGCCCGTTGTGGTCCTCGGGCGAGAAGGAAAACACGCCGCCGGTGCCGGGAAAGTTTTTCAGGTTCTCGATGGCATCCCGGACCTTGTCCCGGTCATTGCCGCCCTTCTCGATGGCCGCGGCCAGGATGGTCATGGCATCGTAGGCATGGCCGCCAAAGGTGGAGGCTGCCTCGTGGTAGTGGGACTCGTAGTCCTTCTTGTACTTCAGGAGCAGCTTCTTCTGCGGATCAGTGTCGGGCAGGGACTCGGCCACCAGCAACCGGCCGGCCGGGAAGATGATGCCCTCGGCCGCGGCACCCGCGGCCTGCACGTACTTGATGTTGCCGAAACCATGGCTCTGGAAGAGCGGCACCTTCCAGCCGGCCTGGCGCATGTTCTTGGCAATGATGGCCTGGGCCGGCACGATGGACCAGTTAACCACGGCCTGGATGTCCTTGTTGGCCATCAGCTTGGCCACCAGGGCGCTGAGGTCGGTGGCCTTCTTGTCATAGGTCTCGGCGGCCACGATCTCGATGCCGTACTCGGGCGCGATCTTGATCAACTGGCCCTTGCCGGCCTTGCCGAACCCGGTGTTGCCGGCCACCACGGCGATCTTCCTGATCCCCATCTTCTGCATCTCGCCGTAGATCTTGCGCACGGCAAAGGAGTCCTTCTGCGGCGTCTTGAAGACGTAGCGGGCCACGGGATTGACGATCACCTCGGCGGCGCCGCAGCTGATCAGCGGGGTACGGCCCTGCTCGGCGATCTTCTTGATCTTCATGGACTCGCCCGAGGTGGAGGGCCCGATGATGGCCAGCACCTTGTCCTCCTCGATGAGTTGCTTGGCAAAGGAGATGGCCTTCTCCGGGCTGCCGCCGGAGTCCTTGACGATCAGCTCGATCTTGTCGCCGTTGATGCCCCCCTTCTTGTTGATCTCGTCAACCACCATGCGGGCGGTTCTCGCCTCCGGCCCGCCGAGGAAGGACGCAGGCCCGGTGACGGCAAAGATCGCGCCCACCTTGATCGTACCGGCCTGCACGGCCGGGGCAGCGAGCAGGCAGAGGGCCGCCACTGCCAGGAAAATGTTGTTCAGTTGCTTTTTCACTCCGTATCCCCCTTTGCAAAGAGTTGATCTTGCCCGGCCGCTTCAGCGGCCGGGGGCACCGATATCACAGGGCGCAGACCTGGGCCCCGCTCAGGATGGTGAACCCGGCATCGAGCAGGGCGTCGATGGCCCTGTCCATGTCGTCGAAACGGAAGATCAGGACCGCGTTCTCGCCGGACTTGTTAACAAAGGCGTACATGTACTCCACGTTGAGCCCGGCCTCCTCGGCGGTCTTGAGGACGCCGGCCAGGCCGCCGACCCTGTCCGGCACCTCCACGGCGATGACATTGGTCTTGCCCACGGTAAAGCCGCCCGCCTTGAGCACCCGCTTGGCCTCGTCCACCTTGTCGACAATGAGCCGCAGGATGCCGAAGTCCGCTGTATCGGCCACGGACAGGGCCCGGATATTGATGTTGTTCTCGGCCAGGAGCCGGGTGATCTCGGCCAGGCGGCCCGATTTGTTCTCCAGAAAAACAGCGATCTGTTCCACGCGCATGACCACTCCCCCGTATCAGAAGTCGTTATCCGGCCGGCAGAAGAGCAATCCCTCGTGCCCCCGGCTGTTGAAAAACCGTGTTCTCCTCAGATCCTGCGGTTGTCGATGACCCGCTGCGCCTTGCCCTCGGAACGCTTGATGGTCCGCGGCTCCACCAGCTTGACCGCGCAGGTCACGCCGAGCAGGTCCTTGATCTCGGCCTGGATCCTCCTGGTCAGGGCCTCGAGCTGCCGGATCTCGTCGGAGAAGATCCGCTCGCTGACCTCGACCAGGACCGACATGGTGTCCAGGTTGCCCTCGCGGTTGACCTCGATCTGGTAATGGGGCTCCACGCCCTCGATGCCCATGAGCACGTGCTCCACCTGGGAGGGGAAGACATTGACCCCGCGGATGATCAGCATGTCGTCGGTGCGGCCGGTGACCTTTTCCATCCGGACCAGGGTCCTGCCGCAGGGACACGGCTCGGCGATGAGCCGGGAGAGATCCTTGGTCCGGTAGCGGATCAGCGGGAAGGCCTCCTTGGTCAGCGTCGTGAAGACCAGCTCGCCGGGCTCGCCGTAGGGCAGCGGTTCAAAGGTCTCCGGGTCCACGATCTCGGGCAGGAAGTGATCCTCCAGGATGTGCATGCCACGGTCGGTCTGCAGGCACTCCATGGCCACGCCCGGGCCGATCACCTCGGACAGGCCGTAAATATCGACAGCCCGGATGCCCAGCTTGCGCTCCACCTCCTCGCGCATGTTCTCGCTCCAGGGCTCGGCGCCGTGGATGCCGACCCGCAGCTTGAGCTCCTCGGGCAGGACCCCGACATCGGCCATGGCATCGGCCAGGTTCAGGGCATAGGAAGGGGTGGCCAGCAGGACCGTGGAGCCGAAGTCGCGCATGATGGTGATCTGCCGCTTGGTGTTGCCGCCCGAGACCGGGATCACGGTGGCGCCCAGCCGCTCGATGCCGTAGTGGGCGCCCAGGCCGCCGGTGAACAGGCCGTAGCCGTAGGCATTGTGCACCATGTCGCCCCTGGTCACCCCGGCCATGGCCAGGGCCCGGGCCATGACATCGGCCCACATGGAGATATCGCCGGCCGTGTACCCCACCACCGTGGGCTTGCCCGTGGTGCCGGAGGAGGCATGCACCCGGACCACGTCATCCATGGGCACGGTGAAGAGGCCGAAGGGGTAGTTGTCGCGCAGGTCGTCCTTGGTGGTGAACGGCAGCCTGCGCAGGTCGGCAAGCGACCGGATATCGTCGGGCCCCACCCCGGCCTCGTCCATCTTGGCCCGGTAGGGGGCCACCTTGTCGTACACCCTGTGGACCAATGCCTTGAGCCGCCGGAGCTGGATGGCCTCCAGGCCGGCCCGCGGCAGGGTTTCGATCTCTTCTACCCGCATCATCTTGGGGACCTCGCTTGTCAGAAATCAGAAGACGGAAGCCAGGGAACAGAGGCCGGCCCGATCCCGCCGCGAGGCAGGATGCCTTCCCTGTCCCCGGACCTGCCGACACTACCTGGGCAGCGTCGGCTTCCAGTTGTTCGTGTT
>WFUT01000021.1 GCA_015484845.1 Desulfobulbaceae bacterium | reverse complement strand
TTCTGAGCCAGGATCAAACTCTCCAGTTCAATATCCTGACCAATCACTCAAATTCTCTTCAAGGATTGGACTTCTACAAAATCGCCCGGAGCCTTAACCCCGGACATCTTATATCGGCCCGCTTGAATGCTGTCTGGTTTTCAAAGATCAAAATGCAGTTGCCGCCCAAGGGGCAGCAGCCCATCAACTCCGGTGATGGGTAGCAGTAACTTTATCTCCTTTCCCGTGTGCTGTCAATATCTTTTTTCCGGGAAGGAAGGCGTCGTCCGATGATTTCCGTCGGGCAACGAGGCGAGAACCTACCCTGTTGCAGGGGGCAAGTCAACGGATTTTTTGCCGTGGAATCATTTTCCTGCCACGGGCGGGCAAACTTGCTGATCTCATGGTGGAATTTCATTTTTGTCATTGCTTTTCGCTGCTGCTTTATCGTAACATAGACTAGTCTAGCCGCTAACCTGCCACCGGCGGCGGCGAGTCCATGCGCTGGTGGTTTCCACAATCCTGATCTCCCTGTTTCTCATAACCATGCAGCAGAGCCCAGATAGAGTTAATCCCGCTGCCAGCGACAGGCAGGAACATCTCCGGTCCATTCCCAAAGTTGACGAGTGCCTGGCGGCGCTGGAGGGCGATGTTGCCGGCTCCGGCACCCCCGCTTCGGTGGTCAAGGCCGCTGTCAGGGAGGTGCTTGCCGAGGTGCGCCAGGCCATTCTCGCCGGGGAGCAGGTGGTGCCCGACGCCCTGGACATCGATGCGCTTCTGCCCCGCTTTCTCGCCCGTATCCACCATCGGCAGCGGCCCAGGTTGCGGCGGATCATCAATGCCACCGGCGTGATCATCCATACCAACCTTGGCCGTTCCGTCCTGCCCCGTTCCGCCATGGATGCGATCTTCGAGGCCGGCAGCCGTTACTCCAACCTGGAATTCGACCTGGAGAGCGGTCGGCGGGGCAGCCGCTACAGCCTTGTTGAGGAGTTGCTCTGCGAGCTCACCGGCGCCCAGTCCGCCCTGGTTGTCAACAACAATGCGGCCGCGGTCCTCATCGTCCTCGAGACCCTGGCCAAGGGACGCGAGGTTGTCGTCTCCCGCGGCCAGCTGGTGGAGATCGGCGGTTCCTTTCGCATTCCCGATGTCATGGCCCGCAGCGGCGCCCGCCTGGTCGAGGTCGGCGCCACCAACCGGACCCATCTCCGCGACTACGAGAACGCCATCGGCGAGGAGACCGGCCTGCTGCTCAAGGTGCACTGCAGCAACTACCGCATCATCGGTTTCACCAGCCAGGTCTCCAACGAAGACCTGGTGGCCCTGGGCAGGAGGCGCGGCCTGCCGGTGATGGAGGATCTCGGCTCGGGCTGCTTTGTCGACCTGAGCCGTTTCGGCCTGATGAAGGAGCCCACCGTGCAGGAGGTGGTGGCCTCCGGCGTCGACGTGGTGACCTTCAGTGGTGACAAGTTGCTGGGCGGACCGCAGGCGGGCATTATCCTCGGTTCCAGGGAGCTGGTGGACAGGATAAAGAAAAATCCCCTCAACCGCGCCCTGCGGATTGACAAGTTCACCCTGGCAGGCCTGGAATCAATCCTCCGCCTTTACCGCGATCCCGAACATGTGACTGAAACCATTCCCACCCTGGCCATGATCGCCACACCGGTCACGGTGGTTGACCGGCGGGCCCGACGGTTGCTGCGCCGGCTGCGCAGGATAGCGGCCGATACCTGCGAGTTCTCCCTGGCAGACACCGTGGCCCGGGTGGGAGGTGGCGCCATGCCGGAGCAGAACCTGCCCAGCCGGGCGGTTACCATGATTCCGGCCAGGCTCAGCATCAACCGGCTGGAGGAACTTCTCCGGCACGAGGAGGTCCCGGTCATCGGCCGCATCGAGGATGAGCGCTTTCTGCTCGACATGCGGACCGTGGCCGATGACGAGGTGGTCCTGCTGGCCGACACCCTGGCCAGGGTCCTTGCCATGGAACGTCCCTGATGGCCGTGTTGTCTGTTGATTTTCCTGCCTGCCGGCCGGAACGGCCGCTGCAGGCGGGAGATTTTGTTGTCCTGGAGCCGGTCTTTGCCCGCGAGATCAGGTCGCTGCAACCGCTGCCCGCAACGGTTGGTTTCTGGCAGCCGCCGCAGGCGGGCAGGCTGTACTGTGAGCCGCCGGTCCGTCCTGCCCCGGAGCCGGAGATGACCGCCATCTGCCGCAGGGGCGAGCCGCGCATCGTCGACGGCACACTCGTTCTGCCCCTGGGGCGCGGCCAGGAGGTCCCGGCCGCTGTCCTCTTTTCCGATGTTGACGTGGCCCTCCTGGAAAAGATGGCTCCGGAATGGCTTGCCGGGTTTCGCGGCCAGGTCTGCGAGCGGCTGCAGCAGGTCAGGCGCATGTTCACTGACCCTGAAACCGGGTTCTTTCACCGGCGGGGAGCAGAGGTCTTTTTCGGCCAGGGCGAGCGGAACGGGCCGCCGCTGTCGTTTTATCTCGTCCATGTGCTGTTCTTCCAGCGTGCCGCCATGGGCAGGCTGCAGAAGATCAGCCGCCTGGCATCCTTTCTCGATGCCGTTGTCGGCGGTCCCCTGTTCTATTTCGGCCAGGGCGTCTTCGGCCTGCTGACCGTGCATGCCGGTCAACAGCAGGACCGGGCCTTTGCCCATGCCCTGGTGCGGCGGCTGAAAAGGGAAGGCGCCCGCCGCGTCCACGTGGGACTGGCCGGCGACGCCGGCAGTGATGCGGCTCGCTGTTTTGCCGATGCCTGGCAGGCCCTGGCCGAGGCGGAACGGCGGGGTCCCTTCAGCCTCTGCGACAGCTCCTCCCTCAAGGACCGCGCCGGCCATCCCCTGGCCCTGCCCGCGCAGGCCCCGTTGCGCCGGCTGCAGCGCCGGTGGCGTGGCAGGCGGCGGTTTGGCCTGATCCTGCTCCAGGCAGATGGTCCGCCGCCCCGGCCGGGATGGTTGCCGCGTCTCGTTGCCCCCCTCCTGGCAGGGGGGGAACGGTTCTGCGAGTTCCATGACAGCGCTGGCGCGCTGTACCTGCCCGAGCTGACCCCGACCAGGGTTGAGGCGCGTCTGCGGGAGCTGGCAGGGGCCCTGGCCGGGACGCCGGACGGAAGTCCGGTCTCCCTGGGGGGAGCCTGCTGGCCCTGCCTGGACTACAGCCGGACCGACACCCTGCGCAACTGCCGCAGGGCCCTGCTGCACGCCTCCTATTACGGTCCTGGTTCGGCGGTCTTTTTCGACCACATCAGCCTCAATGTCAGTGGCGACTACTTCTTTGACCAGGGCGATTACCGGCAGGCGGTACGGGAGTATCGCAACGGCCTGCGTCTCTGCCCGGGCGAGATCAACCTGGAGAACAGCCTGGGCGTGGCCCTGGCCCGGATGAACAGGCACCGCGAGGCCATTGACTGTTTCCTGCGCGTCCTGGACCGGGATCCGGACAACTTCATGGCCCTGGTCAACCTGGGCTACTCCTACCAGGCGGCAGGAGAGGAGCAGCAGGCCATGGCGCAACTGGAGAAGGCCTGCACGGTCAAGTTCCATGCCGGCGTAAGCGAGGCCAGGGATCTCTATCCGCAGCTGGCCCGGCTTTACTGCCGGTCCGGCCGCCATGAACAGGCACGGCAGGTCCTGGAGCGCTGGCGGCACGAGCAGGATGGCGAGGGGGAGTTTCTCCTCCACCGCCTCCTGGGCGAGGCCTGCATGGAGACCGGCCGGCCGGCCGAGGCCATGCAGGCCCTGCAGCGGGCCCTGCGTCTTTTTCCTGGTAACGACGAGAGCATGAGCATGCTGGGACTGCTCTACATCGAGGGCGACCAGGGCGAAGAGGTGGGCATGAGCCTGCTGGAAAGGGCCCTGGCCATGGACGGCATGCATCCGGGCCACTGGTACCGGCATGCCAGGGCCCTCCTCCACCTGGGAAGGCTGGACGAGGCCCTGCAGGCGGTGAACAGGAGTCTCGGCCAGCAGCGGAACGATCCCGCCGCCATCCTGCTCAAGGGGCGCATCTGCGAGGCCATGGGCAGGGGGCGGGCGGCGGCGTCCTGCTACGGCCGGGTTCGTGCCCTGCGGCGCTGCAGCAGCGGCCAGAGGAAAGAGGCCGAGCAGGGGCTTGCCCGGCTGCGGCAGGCCGGGGCCGGCCGGCCCCCATCCCGGCGCGCGGTGCCGGGCGTTGAGCAGCCCTGAATCAAGAACCGCGACAAAAAAAACGGATCGAAACGCTGTATGCAGAAAAAATTTCGTCACATCATGCCCCGCGAGAGCCAGTACTGCCTGGACAACATGGCCAGGGGCGACTCCTGGCGCATGTTTCGCATCATGGCGGAATTCGTCGAGGGCTTCGATACCCTTTCCGGCATCAAGAGACCCTCGGTCACCATCTACGGTTCGGCGCGGACCCCCGAGAACCATCCCGATTACCAGGTGGCGCGGGAGCTGGCGCGGCGGCTTGCCGAACACGGGTACGGGATTATCACCGGCGGCGGCCCCGGCATCATGGAGGCCGCCAACCGCGGCGCCATGGACGCCGACGGTCTGTCCATCGGCCTGAACATCGACCTGCCCCATGAGCAGGAGGGGAATGCGTATGTCAACCTGCCCATGGATTTCCGCTATTTCTTTGTTCGCAAGGTCATGTTCATGAAGTATTCCATGGCCTTTATCTGCATGCCGGGCGGTTTCGGATCCATGGACGAGCTCTTCGAGTCCCTGACCCTGATCCAGACGCGCAAGATCAAGCCCTTTCCCATCGTCCTGGTTGGTTCCTCCTTCTGGAGCGGCCTGGTCGACTGGATACGGGACCAGCTCCATGGCACGGGCAAGATCGAGGAGGAGGACCAGCAGCTGTTCACGGTCATGGACGATATCGAGGAAATCGTGCGGTATATCCGCCATACCGTGGTATTCTGATGACAGGCGGACAGGAGATGCCCCCGGGAAGGGAAATACATGGACGGCAATCCTTGCGTGACACCGCAGGGCGGTGTCACGAGGTTGTGGTGCCGCCCGCAGTCAGGGGCGGAACCCGGGGCTGGTTGTTCGTGTTGCACCGCTCTGCAGCGCAACACCCCACCAGGCGCTCTGCGCGGTTTTTTGATAAACCATCATCCCCGGCGTGCCGGGTATAAATAAAGGAGGAAAACAGGGGCATAGAGAGGCCATCCTCCATTAAGCCGCCGAAGGCGCAAACTGATTCGGCTTCTGTTTTCTGATACC
>WFUT01000020.1 GCA_015484845.1 Desulfobulbaceae bacterium | reverse complement strand
GCAAATGGATACACACGTATTATAAAAATACCTGTTTTTGTAATCCGTGCAAAGTGATTTCTTATAAACCCCTTCCCGGAGGCCTCTAGGTTCGTTTCCTGTCGTAGGCACGGGGAGCCACCTGCGCATGGCGGGCGTCTTGCCGCGGCCGGGAGGGGGAGGCCGGGCTGGGGGGTGTACTTTTCAGTGTCCATCACGCAACCCATATGATAGGATATCGAGAGGTTACCGGGAAGCAGAAGACAGAAGCCGGCCGGCAGGTGGCGGGGCGGCATGCGCCTGCCGTGTGCTTCCACGGCCCTGGTTGTCGTATCCCCTGTTGTTGATCGATATTCATGCGCCCTCCGGGGCAGGGAGGAAATGCGGTATGTGCGGAATTGTGGGCTATATCGGGACGAGGAAAGTGGTGCCCATTCTCATCGAGGGGCTCAGGCGCCTGGAGTACCGGGGCTATGACTCGGCCGGCCTGGTCTACGAGCACGAGGGCAGGCTGGTCAAGTACCGGGCCGCCGGCAAGCTTTCCAACCTGGAGTCCGAGGTGGAGGAGAACATCGGCGTGGCAAGCCACACCGGCATCGGCCATACCCGCTGGGCCACCCATGGCGCCCCCACCCGGGACAACGCCCATCCGCACAGCGACTGCACCGGCGAGCTGGTGGTGGTCCACAACGGCATCATCGAGAACTATGGCCAGCTCAAGAAGGAGCTGGAGGGTGCGGGCCACACCTTTGCCTCCCAGACCGACACCGAGGTCCTGGCGCACCTGATCGAGCAGTACCTGGAGGATGACCTGGTGGCCGCGGTGCGCAAGGCCCTGGCCCGGGTGGAAGGTTCCTATGCCCTGGGCGTGCTGTGGGCCAGGGACCCCGACACCCTGGTGGCGGCCCGCAACCACAGCCCCCTGGTCATGGGGGTGGGCGAGAATGCCTGTTACATCGCCTCGGACGTGCCGGCCCTGCTGCCCTATACCCGGCAGGTGATCTTTCTCGACGACCGGGAGCTGGCCGTGCTCTCGCGCGGTGGCTACACGATCATGGACGTGGATGACGGCGCCACCCTGGAGAAAGAGGTGCGCACCATCGACTGGAACGCGGCCATGGCCGAGAAGGGCGGTTTCAAGCACTTCATGCTCAAGGAGATCTACGAGCAGCCGCAGGCGATTCTCAACACGGTGAGCGGCCGGATCGTCCCGGACACCGGCGCGGTGGAGCTGCCCGAGATCGGCCTCGACGATGACGCCATCCGGGGCATCCGCCGCATCGCCCTGGTGGCCTGCGGTACATCCTGGCACGCGGCCCTGGTGGCCAAGTACTGGATCGAGAAGTGGGCCGCCATCCCGGTGGAGGTGGATATCGCCTCCGAGTTCCGCTACCGCCGCCTGCTGCTGGGACCCGACGTGCTCACCATCTCCATCTCCCAGTCGGGCGAGACCGCCGACACCCTGGCCGGCATCCGCCTGGCCGCCGAGCTCGGTTCCCGGGTGGTCACCATCTGCAACGTGGTCGGCTCCACCATGACCCGCGAGGCGGACGGCGTCATCTACACCCATGCCGGGCCCGAGATCGGCGTCGCCTCCACCAAGGCCTTCACCTCCCAGCTCGCGGCCCTGTTCCTGCTCACCCTCTACCTGGGCCAGGTACGGGGGACCATGGACCCGGCGACGCGCAGGATCCTGGCCACCGGCCTGATGGAGGTGGCCACCACCATTGACGAGGAACTGCCCCGCATGCAGGACCAGATCCGGGTCCTGATCGAGGACTACTACGATGCCCGCGATTTTCTCTTCGTGGGCCGCGGCCTCAACTTCCCCATCGCCCTGGAGGGCGCCCTCAAACTCAAGGAGATCTCCTATATCCACGCCGAGGGGTATGCCGCCGGCGAGCTCAAGCACGGGCCCATCGCCCTCATTGACCGCGACATGCCGGTACTGGCCCTGGTGCCCCGTGACTCGGTCTACCAGAAGACGGTCTCCAACGTGGAAGAGATCAAGGCCCGCCAGGGCCGACTGGTCCTGATCGGCACGGCCGGCGACGAGCACCTCGCCAAGCTGACCGACGATGTCCTCTACCTGCCCCGGGTGCACGAGGAACTCAACCCGCTGCTCTACACCATCCCGGCCCAGCTCCTTTCCTACGAGATCGCCAACCGCCGCGGCTGCGACGTGGACCAGCCACGCAACCTGGCCAAGAGCGTGACCGTCGAGTAGGCCCATGGTCGCGGTCACAGGGAAGAAGGCGCCCCGGGTGCGGTTGGGTATCGAGGAACTGGTGAGCAGGCCGCCGGACTGGATAAAGGGGCTGCGGCTGGGGCTGCTCTGCAACCAGGCCTCCACCGACTCCTGCTTCGTGCACAGCCGCGACCTGCTGCTGGCCCGGTTCCCGGGCCGCCTGCGATGCCTCTTTTCGCCCCAGCACGGATTTTTCAG
The DNA here is from genome assembly GCA_015484845.1 of Desulfobulbaceae bacterium. GTDB lineage: Bacteria > Desulfobacterota > Desulfobulbia > Desulfobulbales > Desulfobulbaceae > DRKI01. The sequence goes on along the minus strand of WFUT01000020.1, from coordinate 64,836 downwards.
TGAAAAGCAGGACAACATGATCGAGTCGGATCACGGTGTGGATTCGACGGGCCTGCCGATCTATTCCCTTTACGGCGAGTCCCGGCGACCCAGCGCTGCCATGTTTGCCGACATCGACGTCCTGCTGGTGGATCTCATCGACGTGGGCACCAGGGTCTACACCTTTGCCTGGACCGTGGTCCACTGCCTGGAGCTGGCCGCCGAGACCGGGGTGCGGGTGGTGATCCTCGACCGGCCCAATCCCATTGGCGGCCGCATGGAGGGCAACCTGCTTACGCCCGCCTGGTCTTCCTTTGTCGGCCTCTACGGGATCCCCATGCGCCACGGCCTGACCCTGGGCGAGCTGGCCCTGCTCTGCAACCGCGGCATGGCCATTGGCGCCGATCTGTCGGTGGTACCCATGCGCGGCTGGCACCGCGACATGCTCTTTCCCGACACCGGCCTGCCCTGGGTCTTTCCCTCGCCCAACATGCCTTCCTTTGCCACGGCCCTGGTCTACCCTGGCCAGGTGATCTGGGAGGGGAGCAATATCTCCGAGGGCCGCGGCACCACCCTGCCGTTCGAGCTCTTCGGCGCCCCGTTCATCGAACAGGACGAGGTGGCCGCGCTGCTGGCTGCCATGCCCCTGCCCGGCTGCCTGCTGCGGCCGCTGCTCTTTGAGCCCTGTTTCGGCAAGTGGGCCGGGGAGCTCTGCCGCGGCTTCCAGCTCCATGTCACCGATCCGGACGCCTTCAGGCCCTTTCGTACCAGCCTGGCCCTGCTCCAGGTCCTGCTCGGTCTCTACCCGGACGAGTTCGCCTACAAGGAGCCCCCCTACGAGTATGAATTTGAACGGCTGCCCATGGACCTGATCCTGGGCGATCGGCAGGTGCGCCTCGCCCTGGAGGATGGCGTCGATATCCTCGAGCTGGAGGCCTCCTGGCAGCAGGAGCTGGCGGCATACAGGGAGCAGTGTGAGCCGGTCCTTCTTTACCGTTGAGCATTGCCGGAAAATGGACTAAGGTCGGGTCCACTTGGAACCGAGCAAACCGAAGCAGGAGACTGCGGCATGGCACCTCCACATACCCTGGCGGAACTGGCCGCCCTGGTGGCCGGCGACGTGAGTGGCGACAGCGATACCGTCATCCACGGTTTCAACGGGATCGAACTGGCCGGCCCGGGCGAGCTCACCTTTATCACCAGCCCGAAGATGGTCCCCCGCCTGCAGGCGTGCCGGGCATCGGCCTGTATCGTGCCCATGGCGGTGCGCGAGGGGCCCATGCCGCTCATCAGGGTCGATGATCCCGACCTGGCCGCGGCAGTGATCCACAACCACCTGCTGGCAGGGCCCTTTGTCGCCACTGGTGTCCATCCGTCGGCCGTGGTGGGGAAGGAGTGCGCCATTCCGGCCGAGGTCGCCATCGGTCCCCTGGTCTGTATCGGCGACCGGGTCCGGCTGGGCAGCCGGGTCACCCTGGAGCCGGGGGTGGTGATCGGCGATGACGTGGAGATCGGCGATGACACCGTGTTGCATGCCAACGTGGTCGTGGCCCGCGGCTGCCGGATCGGCAGCCGGGTCATCATCCACCATGGCGCGGTTATCGGCAGCGACGGTTTCGGGTTCGCCACCGATACCCGGGGCTGCCACGTAAAAAAACCGCAGGTCGGCACGGTGCGTATCGACGACGACGTGGAGATCGGGGCCAATACCTGCATCGACCGGGCCGCCTTCGGCACCACCCGCATCCGTTCCGGGGTCAAGATCGACAACCTGGTCCAGGTGGCCCATAACGTGGACATCGGCGAAAACTCCATCCTGGTCGCCCAGGTGGGCATCGCCGGCAGCACGACCCTGGGCCGCAACGTGGTCCTGGGCGCCAAGGCCGGGATCGCGGGGCACCTGCATCTCGCGGACCGGGTCATGGTCGCGGCCAAGGGCGGGGTGCACAACAGCCAGCCCGAGGGCGCGGTGGTGGGCGGCACGCCGGCCATGGAGATCAAGACCTGGGGCCGGGCCTCGGCCGCCTACAGCCGCCTGCCCGGCCTGGTCAGGGAAGTGCGCCGCCTGCGCCGCGAGCTGGACCGGCTCGTCAAGGGCAACTCGTCGCAGGATACGTGACAGGGCGCCCCGGCTGGCGGGCGACTGCCGGCCCGCGGCCGAGTCAGGTGATACAATTTCACGGTCACCGGGAGCAGGGGGGGACTCCGCCCGGTCTCCCGGTCCCTGTTTTTTTGAGAGATGGAGAGGAAGAGGACAATGAGTGAAGAGCGCCAGTGGGAACCACCCATCGACATCCGGGGTATCCTTGAACTGCTACCGCACCGGTACCCCTTTATTCTCGTGGACCGGATCCTGGACTTCGAGAAGGGCAGGAGCATCGTCGGCCTGAAGAACGTCTCCATGGGGGAGCCCTTTTTTCAGGGCCACTTTCCCGGCGAGCCGGTCATGCCCGGGGTCCTGATCATGGAGGGCATGGCCCAGGCCGGCGGGCTCCTGGCCTACCTGTCGGCGCCGGAGATGATCGGCGAGAAGCTGGTCTACTTCGCCGGTCTCGACAAGGTGCGCTTTCGCAGGGTGGTCCGGCCCGGGGACCAGCTGATCTTCAAACTTGAACTGATCCGGCAGAAGAGCCGCCTGACCAAGATGACCGGCAGGGCCTACGTGGACGAGCAGCTGGCTGCCGAGGCCGAACTGATGGCCACCTTTTCCTGAGCCGGAGAGTGGCGCCGGACAATGCGCAACCTGCCCGAGCCGGCAGGGACAATGGACAGCAATATGAATATACACCCAACCGCCGTGGTCGACGCCCGGGCGGAAGTTCATGAAACCGTCACCATCGGGCCCTATGCCGTTATCGACGGGCCGGTGACCATCGGGCCGGAGACCGTGATCGACGCCCATACCGTGGTCTCCGGCAACACCACCATCGGGGCGCGCAACCGGATCGGCTCGTTTGGCTCCATCGGCGCCCCGCCCCAGGATATCCACTACCGGGGCGAGCCCACCGAGCTGATCATCGGCAACGACAACCTGGTGCGCGAGTACGTCTCCATCCACCGCGGCACCGTGGCCGGCAACGGCAGGACCGTGATCGGCGATTCCAACATGATCATGGCCTACTCCCACATTGCCCACGACTGCACCATCAGCAACCACGTGGTAATGGCCAACGTCGCCACCCTGGCCGGTCATGTCCGCATCGACGATCATGTCAGCCTGGGCGGGCTTGTCGCCGTGCACCAGTTCTGCCGCATCGGCGCCTACACCTACGTGGGCGGCATGTCCGGCATCAGCCTCGATGTCCCGCCCTACGTGATCCTCACCGGGACCCGGAACCGGATGCGCATCGCCGGCATCAACAAGATCGGCCTGCGCCGCAGCGGTATGTCCAGGGAGACCATCTCCAAGCTGGAACACGCCTTCAGGATCATCTTCCGCTCGCCGGAGCTGCTGCTCAAGGACGCCCTGGCCAGGACGCTGGAGGAGATTCCCGACTGCCCCGAGGTGCGCAACATGGTGGAGTTCTTCCAGGCCAGCAAGCGGGGCGTGGTGAAGAGGACCAGCGACGACTGATCCCGGTCATGCCTGAGAAGCGATCCCCCATCGGACTCATTGCCGGCGGCGGGCAGTTTCCGCTGCTCTTTGCCGACGCGGCCCGGGCCCGCGGCAGAAGGGTGGTGGCCATCGCCCATGTCAACGAGACCCTGCCCGAGCTCGGGCAGCGGGCCGACGTCATCTTCTGGGTAAAACTCGGCCAGCTCGGCAGGATAATAGAGCATTTCCGCAGGCAGGGCGTGCGCGAGACCGTCTTCTGCGGCACCATCACCAAGACCCGCATCTTCCGGGACGTCCTGCCCGACCTCAAGGGCCTGGCCCTCTGGAACCGGATCGACGCCCGCCAGGACGACGCCATCCTCCGGGCCGTGGCCGCCACCCTGGAGGAGGAAGGTATCCGGGTCCTGGCCTCCACCTGCTACCTGGACCATCTCTTCTTTCCCCGCGGCATCCTGACCCGGAAAAAACCGAGCCGGGAACAGATGGAGGATATCCGGTTCGGCTGGCGTATCGCCCGCGAGATCGGCAGGCTGGATATCGGCCAGTGCGTGGTGGTCCGCGGCCGCAGCGTCCTGGCCGTGGAGGCCATCGAGGGCACCGATGCCGCCATCCGCCGGGGGGGTGAGCTGGCCGGAAAGGGGGCGGTGGTGGTCAAGCTGAAAAAGCCGGGCCAGGACTTCCGTTTCGACCTGCCGGCCACCGGCACCAATACCATTAAGACCCTGGCCGCGGTCCATGGCAGCGTGCTGGCCGTGGAGGCCGGCCAGTCCCTGCTCTTTGACCGCCGGGCCATGGTGGCCGCCGCCGACCGGGCCGGCCTGGTGGTGGTGGGCCTTGCAGAGAATCGGGAGGGAGTGCCGGAGCCGTAACAGGCATCGCCGCCAGGCCGGGGCCTGACTTCCCCGGCCCGCGACGAGATCCGGCAGGAAGCGTTGCCCCGCAGCGGTTCCTGCCGGGGGCACGCTACCTGGACGGGGGGTAGGAGATCTCCACCTTGCCCTGGAGAAAGGATTTGACCTCGCCGATGGGGACCTCGCGGCGGTGGAAGATCCCGGCCGCCAGGGCCGCGTCGGCGTCGGTCCGGGTGAAGACCTCCAGGAAGTGGGCCGCGCTGCCGGCGCCGCTGGAGGCGATAACCGGGATGGTGACCGCGGCCTTGACCGCGCGGATCAGTTCCAGGTCAAAGCCCTGGTTGGTGCCGTCGCGGTCGATGCAGTTGAGCAGGATCTCGCCGGCCCCGAGCTGTTCACAGGTCCTGGCCAGGGTGACGGCGTCCAGGTCCCGGCCCTCGCGGCCGCCCCTGATGGTGCACTGGTACCAGCAGTATCGTTCGCCGGCCGGGCCGGGAATCTCGGTTTCGATGGTGTGGTGGGGCACGGCGTCGGGACTGTCCACGTAGACCCGGCGCGGATCCACCGAGATCACCACGGCCTGGTTGCCATAGACCCGGGCGATCTGCTCGATGGAACTCATGCCGGTGCTGCGGCCGCTTTGCAGGACCTCCTCGACGATGAGCACCGCGTCCGAGCCGATGGAGATCTTGTCGGCGCCGGAACGGAAGTATTCCGCGGCCACCTCCAGGGCCGAGTAATGGCGGCCGTTGCGGTCGGTGAAGTCGCGGATGCCGCCGCCGATGGTCAGCGGCACGAAGACGTTTTTCGATGTCGCGCGCAGGACCTCCAGCATGGGCATGTCCTGGAGGGGGAAGTCCCTGAAGGCGGTAATGTTGAGAAAGGTGATCTCGTCGGCGCCCTGCTCGTAGTACTCGCGGGCGAGCTGCACCGGCTTGCCCAGGTTGCGGACATCCCCGTTTTCGCGCACGTCGTACTGGTCGCCCTTGGTCACCACCAGGTCACCCTGGTCGTTGGAACGGACATCGAGACAGGCGATGATCCGCCGGGCGAGCCGCGTGGTGTCAGGGCAGTGGGCAGGCACGATGGCCTCGCGTGTCTGGTCGAGGAAGTTCTCCAGGAGCCTGAGGCCGGCCCTGCCGCTCTTTTCCGGGTGGAACTGGGTGGCCACCATGTTGCCCTGCTGGACGGCGCTGACGAATTCCTCGCCATAGTCGGTGGTGGCGAGCACGCACTGCCGCGATTCGGGCACCACGTGATAGGAGTGGACAAAGTAGAGCTTCTCGTCACCCCGGAAACCGTTGAAGATCCGGGATGGCTGGTGTACCTTGATGCCGTTCCAGCCCATGTGCGGCACGGCGAGCCCGGTGGCAAACCGCCTGACCCGGCCGGGAATGATCCCCAGGCCGGGCTGGTCCGGTGCCTCCTCGCTGCCCTCGAACAGGGCCTGCAGGGCGACGCAGATGCCGAAAAAGGGACGGCCGGAGCCGATATATTCAACCAGGGGATCGACAAAGTCTCTCCGGCGCAGGATCTCCATCATGGCACCGAAGTTGCCCACGCCGGGGAAGACCAGGCGGTCCGCCCGGCGGATGTCGTCCGGGGTCTGCACGGTCTGTACGGTCTCGCCCAGGTGTTCCAGGGCGTTGACGATGGAGCGGACATTGCCGGCGCCGTAATCAAGCAGCGATATCATGATCTGTACCTGTGGGTCGTTGCAGTGAAATACCTTGTACCTCGATCCTGCACGTTGAAAATGAAGAAAAGATTCTCTTTTGCCGCATCAGCGGATGCGACAGGCGTGGTCGTTTTTTTTCGACGCACCGGCCGCGTGAGAGGATCTTTTCTCTGTTTTTCCGCCCCTCGGGAGGGGAAATTCACCAAATCTTTTTTCTTGTCAAGGGCTTGAAGTGTTTTTATGCCTCTGCGCCCCCGGTACCTGGCATGGCCGGTAAAAGTGGTGGTTGCAGGATCGCGGTCAAGATCAACAATCTATCGTATCCCCACCGGAAAAGGCAAGGTAATTGTCATTGTCCCTGCCGGCCGTCGGGGCCTGATCATTCACCATGCAGGCAATGCTTCTTGCCGCCGGGTTCGGCACCCGGCTGCGTCCCCATACCCTGGTCCGGCCCAAGCCCCTGTTCCCGGTCCTGAACCGGCCGCTGCTCGACATCCTGCTCGACATGCTGGAGCAGGCCGGCTGTGGCCGGATCATCGTCAACTGCCATCACCTGGCAGACCAGGTCAGGCAGGCGGCGGCCGTCCGGCCGCGGGTCACGCTCCAGTTCGAACCAGTGATCCTCGGCACCGGCGGCAGCCTGCGCCGGGCCCTGCCGCTTCTCGCCGACCGGCCGCTCCTGGTCATGAACGGCGATATCTTTCACGATATCGACCTGCGGGCGGTCTATGAATATCACTGTTGCTCCGGCAACGCCGTGACCATGGTCCTCCATGACTGCCCCCGCTTCAACTCCGTGGCGGTCCGCCGGGACCGGGTATGTTCCTTTTCCGCCCCCGGCCCGGGCGAGAAACTGCTGGCCTTCACCGGCATCCATGTCCTCGAGCCGTGGGTCATCGGCCGGATCCCGGACAATACCTTCTACCACGTCATCGACCTGTACAGGGAGATGGCCCGCCAGGGCGAGGCCATCGGTGTCATGCGCGCCGATGGCAGCTATTGGCGTGACATGGGCACGCCGGAGGACTACCTGGTCCTGCACCACGATCTTCTCACCGGCAGGGCCGCGATCCCGGGCAGGGCGCCGGTGGCGACGCCCTGGCTGCGCGGGGAGGGCGTGGAGCTGGCAGGGGAGGCGGCGCTCGAGGAGTGGGGCTGCCTGGGCGACCATGTCCGGGTGGGCAGGGGCGTCTGCCTGCGGCGCTGCGTGGTCTGGGAGGGAACCCGCATTCCGGACGGCGGCACCTTTTGCGACATGATCCTTGCGCCGCACCTGTTCGTCTCCGGCCAGGGAGGAGAAGGATAGGCCCCGGCCGTCTATTCCAGGAAGTCTTTCGTCCTGGTGGTGTGGTCGCGTCCGGAAAAATAGTTGAACCAGGAGGAGCTCTGGTCCAGGGACCAGTCCTTGGGCGGCAGCACCGGGCCGTGGCCCAGCTCGTGGATGGTGGTGGCAGGGTCGAGGCGGTCGTAGACCCGGACCCAGAAGCAGCGCCGCTCCGGGTGGACCTCGCAGGCCATGTTGCGGCTGCCGCCGCAGGGACCGTTGGTCAGTTTCTTGGGACAGCCCGACTGGGGACAGAGATAGGTGGATTCCGCCAGGGTGCAGTCGCCGCACATCCGGCAGGCAAAGAGGACCTCCTTGCTCACCCGCTCGACAAGCCGCAGCAGGCCACTGCCCCGGGTGGCGCCCAGCCGCAGGCACAGGCGGCCGAAGAGCCTGCCGGTCAGGGTCTGCCTGGAAAAGAGCAGCCTGTGCATGAACCGGTGCAGGGCCAGGCCGCCGGGCCGCCTGCCGGGGGCCAGGGGCTGCGGCGTGGTGGCGCAGGCAGTGCCGGACGGCTCGCCGTAGAGGTACCAGCTCGGGCCGGCCGGAAAGTGGATCGTGTCCCGGTGCCGGGGCCACTGCTCGCCGATCTCCTCGGCCAGGTCCATGACAAGGCGGATGTCGTCGAAGTCCAGGCAGTTGCCGCCGATGTGGACGCCGTCATAGCCCAGGCCCCGGAGGACGGCGATCATCCGCGCCGCCCGCACCAGGCGGGCCCTGCGGTCGTTGGCCGCGGCCTCCTCTTCCATGGCCCGGATCAGGGGATCGGGAAAGATGATGCCGGGCACGCCGCCCCGGGCCATGAGCCGGGCCACGGAGAGCGAGGGGATGAAGACATTGGCCAGCACCGGGATGGTGATATTCTCCTGGCGCAGGAAACGGATCAGCTCCTCGAACTTGCACATGTCATAGCCGAGCTGGGTGACGATGAAGCTCGCCCCGGCCCGGACCTTGCGCAGCAGGCGCGCATACTGCCAGACCTGCTCGGCCTCGGTGGCCTTGAACGGCGAGACCACGCAGCCGCGCAGGAAGCGGTAGGGCGGAAGTTCCGCTGCCTGCTCATGGGCGGGCGACAGGCCCCGGCCCTCCTCCATGGCCCGCATCATGCGCAGGGTCTGGATGGAGTCCAGGTCAAAGACCGGCTTGGCCTGGCCGTAGTAGTCCGACCTGGGATAGTCGCCGCCCAGGACGAGGAGGGAGTGGAATCCCTGCCGCTGGTAGAGGAAGATGTGGCTCTTGACCTGGTTGCGGTTCTTGTCCTTGAGCGAGAAGTGGATCAGGGGCTCGATGCCGATCTTCTGGACATCGGAGCCGATGGCCACCGGTGCCAGGGCCGGGTGGCCGCCGGCATTGTCGGTGATGGACAGGGCCTTGATCCGGCCGTCGTCCCGGGCGCGGGCGGCAAAGTCCAGCAGCCGCTCGATCTGCTTGCCGCCCGAACCCTGGCCCGGGACAAGCTCGTAGGTGATGGTGAACTCGCTCGGATCGAGGAGTGAATTGCGGAAACGTTCGGTCGGGCTCATGGCGTTGGCCGGGTGATGCGGGTGGGTTGGTGCCGTCCGCTGCTGCGAAGTCGTATCATAGCCTTGCAACGATACAATGGGAAACGATCTTGTCAACATAATCCGGCGGCTCGCCCCCTGTGCCGGCTTTGATCCCCGGGCCGCGGAGCGGGTCGAGGCCCTGACTCCGGACGGTTCCACGCGCCGGTTTTTCCGGGTCCATGCCCGCGACGGGACCACTGCCGTGGCCGTGCTGCCGCCGCCGGGCGACGCCGCGGCCATGCGGGAGGCGCGCGCGGCCTGGAAGATAGGCCGCCACCTGGCAGGCCGGGACGTGCCGGTGCCGGCACCGTACGGGTTTGATCCCGGCACGGGCCTGTTCCTCTGCGAGGACCTGGGCGACAGGCGGCTGCACGACGTGCTCCTGGCCGCCGCTCCAGGCGATGAGCGTATCCGGGCCCTCTACCGGCAGGTGGTGACGGAGCTGGCCCGCATGCAGGTCCTGGCCGGCCGCGGCCTGGATCCCTCCTGGTGCTGGCAGGGGAGCCGGTACGACCGGGCGCTCATGCTGGAGCGGGAATCGGGCTACTTTGCCCGTGCCCTGTGCCGGGACCTGCTCGGCCTGGAGGTGGACAGCACGGCCCTGGCGGCCGAGTTCGAGACCCTGGCCGCGGCCGCGTCAGGGGCACCGGCCGGGTTCTTCCTGCACCGCGATTTCCAGAGCCGCAACATCATGGTCCGGGACGGGCAGGTCTTTTTCATCGACTTCCAGGCAGGCCGTTTCGGTCCCCTGGCCTATGACCTGGCCTCCCTGCTCATCGATCCCTATGCCGGCCTGGACAATACCCTGCAGGAGGCACTGGTCCCGGTCTATCTCGATGCCGTGAACCAATATATCCCCTATGACCGGCAGCAGTTCGAGGCAGAGTTCCTTGTCCTGGCCCTGCAGCGCAACCTGCAGATCCTGGGGGCCTTCGCCTTTCTCAGCCAGCAGCGGGGCAAGGCGTTTTTCCGTCCCTACCTGCGGCCGGCCATCGCCGGCCTGCAGACGCTGCTTGCCAAACCCGGGGCGGCCGGGTATCCTGCCCTGCGGCACCTTGCCGACCAGTGCAGCCGACAACTGAAGGATTTTTATGACCCCTGACACCCCGACCCTCGTCGCCCTCATCGGCCGGCCCAACGTGGGAAAATCGACCCTGTTCAACCGGATGACCCGGAGCCGCAACGCCCTGGTCGATCCCACCCCCGGCGTGACCCGGGATCGGCACTATGCCACGGTCACCTGGGAGGAACGGTCGTTTCTCCTGGTGGATACCGGCGGCATCGCCGACGAGGACGACACCATCACCAGCCACATCCGGACCCAGGCCATGCGGGCCATGGAGGAGGCCGACATCATCCTCTTTCTCATGGACGGCCGCCAGGGCCTGATCCCGGCCGACCTCGAGATCGTCGATCTCCTGCGCCGGACGGAGAAAACGGTTTTTTATGTTGTCAACAAGGTGGACAGCCCGGAGCTGGAGGCCATGCTCCTGCCCCCCTTCTACGAGCTGGGGGTGGACAGGCTGTGGCCCCTGTCAGCGGACCACGGCTTCGGCTACCGCACCCTGATGGCGGCCCTGGCCGATGAGCTGCCAGGAGGCAGGATCCGGGAGGTGCCCGAGGACACGGTGCGGCTGGCCTTCCTCGGCCGGCCCAACGTGGGCAAGTCCTCCATGATCAACGCCATTATCGGCCAGGAGAGGATGGTGGTCTCCGATATCTCGGGCACGACCCGGGATTCGGTGGACACCCTGCTCACCCGGGACCCCTACAGCTACCTGCTCATCGACACCGCCGGTATCCGCCGTAAGGGCAAGACCCGGGACAAGCTGGAGAAGTTTTCCATTCTCAAGGCGCTCAAGGCCCTGGGACGCTGCGACATCGCCCTGGTCCTCATCGACGCCGCCGAGGGCATCACTGAACAGGATGTCCGCGTGATCGGCTATACCCAGGAACAGGGACGGGCCCTGATCATCCTGGTCAACAAGTGGGACCTGGTCCGGGACGACAAAAAACGCCAGAAGCTGCTCCTCGAAGAGGTCAGGATGGCAACCACCTTTGTTCCCTTTGCGCCGGTGCTCAGGGTCTCGGCCATGACCGGTTACGGCATCCCGCGGATCTTTCCCGAGATCGGCAGGGTCCATCGTCAGTTCCGGGCCCGTTTTCCCACCGCCGCCCTCAACCGCCTCCTGGAGGCGGCGGTGGCCCACCACGAGCCGCCCCTGTACCGGGGCCGTCGGCTCAAGCTCTTCTACACCGCCCAGCTGGGCACGGCACCGCCCACCTTTGCCGTGGTGGCCAGCCAGCCCCGGGGCATCCACTTCTCCTACCAGCGCTACCTGGCCAACCGGTTCCGGGAAGGTCTCGGCCTGGACCGGGTGCCGGTGCGCCTCCTGTTCAAGGAGCGCAGCAGGAAGAAAAAGAGGTAGCTCCCCGGCCCGGCGGACCGGCGTTTTTTTCTGCCGCCCCACTTTGCACCCCGCTTTTTCCCCACCTTGTGCCACCTCCTGGTGAGCCGTTTTTTCCTCCATTTTTTTATTCAAATATAAACAGCATCTTGTCCCCGGCCTGCGGCCGTTGCTCTCCGGCGGCACCGCTGCGGAGGTCTCCTGCCTGTCCTGGAAATTGTGGCATGTCGTCCGGGATGGCACAACATGTAGTGTGATGTCGCCGTTTCCCGGGCGGTTCAACTGGTTGATCTTCTGCCTGTTTTTTCTTGACTCAAAGGGGGAGTTCGTATAGAACCATACGTAAGTGGTGTAAAGTGGTGCAAAGAGGGTCTCCGGGGTGTGGCGGGGGCGGAGCTCGGTGGGAGATGTGAAGGAACGGGTCGCAGAGCTGCGGTTTCGCAGCAGGTCGGAACATACGCTGGACGCCAAGGGGCGGCTCAATATCCCGAGCCGTTTCCGCGAGGTCCTGCGCGAGGTCTACACCGAGACCCTCATCGTCACCAACTGGCAGAAGAGCCTCAAGGCCTTTCCCGTGCCCGAGTGGGAACGGCTGGAGGAAAAACTCCTCACCGAGGGGCGGCAGCAGCCGGGATTCGGCGACTTTGTCCGCTACGTCATCTCCGGGGTCACCGAGTGCACCCTGGACCGGCAGGGACGGATCCTGGTCCCCGGCTCCCTGCGCAGCGAGTTCGGTATAGACAAGGAGGTGGTCCTCAACGGCATGCTGGACCACTTCGAGATCTGGGACAAGGGCGCCTGGCAGCTCGAGACCCGGCGGGCCAGGGAGAACTTCAAGGATTTCGAGCAGGGACTCTCCTCGCTGGGCATCCTTTGAGGCCGGCGCCGACCATGGATGCCGCCGCCACGCTGCACACGCCGGTGCTGCTTGCCGAGGTCCTTGCCCACCTGCAGCCCCGTGCCGGCGGCATCTACGTGGACGGAACCCTGGGGCTTGGCGGCCATGGCGAGGCCATCCTCCGGGCATCGGCCCCGGACGGGCGGCTTGTCGGTTTCGAGTGGGACCGGCAGGCGGCCGAGCTGGCCCGCCGGCGGCTGGCCTGCTTTGGCGGGCGCTTCCTGCTGGTGGAGGCCTCCTACGCCGACATCCGGCCGGAACTTGCACGGCTGGGGCTGGCAGGGATCAACGGCCTGCTGGCCGATCTCGGTGTCTCCTCGCTGCAGCTTGACAGGAAGGAGCGCGGCTTCAGCTTCCAGGGCGATGCCCCCCTGGATATGCGCATGGACCGGCGCCGCGGCCGCACGGCGGCCGAGCTGGTCGCCACCCTTTCCGAGGACCAGCTGGCCGATATCTTTTATCACTACGGCCAGGAGCGCCAGGCGCGACGGATCGCCCGCTTCCTGGTCCGGGCCCGGCAGGAGCGGCCGGTGACCACCACGGCCCGGCTGGCGGAGATCGTGGCCGCGGCCGTGCCCCGCCGCTACCATCCCCGCCGGATCCACGTGGCGACCCGGGTCTTCCAGGGGCTGCGCATAGCGGTCAACCGCGAGCTGGACAACCTGGCCCGGCTGCTGCAGGAAGCGCCGCACCTGCTGGTTCCGGGCGGCAGGTTCTGTATCATCACCTTCCATTCCCTGGAGGACCGCATGGTCAAGCAGGCCTTTGCCACGGATCCTGCCTGGAGGGTGATCACCCGCCGGCCCCTGTCGCCGTCGGACGACGAGATCGGTCGTAATCCCAGGGCGCGCAGCGCCAGGCTCCGGGTCGCGGAGCGGGCAGCCGCTCCCCGGCCAGGGACAGATGAGAAGAAGAGAGGGAGGAGATGACCATGATGACCAACATGAACGTACGGAGCTATCGCCCGCAGACGGCACCGGTCGGCGTCCGGCAGCGGGTCGCCCGGGGCAGCGGCCGTGCCTGGTCCGCGGAACTCGTCCAGCGCATGGGGCTGTGGCTGCTGGCGATCCTGGTGGTGGTCCTGGCCGCCGGCCAGTTCATGCAGTGGCGGATCGCCACTGTCTCGGAGCAGCTGGACCAGCTGGAAAAGGTCCGTTCCGAGCTGGGATCCAGCCACGTCGATCTCCTGGCCACCCGTGCCAAACTGGCCTCCCGGCAGCGGGTGGAGGCGGTGGCGGCGGTGAAGTTCGGCCTGCTGGAACCGACCAGGGGACAGGTGCATCGTTTCTTCTGACCAGCGGCGGCGGCTGGTTGGGCGATCATGATCAGATCGGAGCGAATAAGAAAACGGAGAAAACGGCGTCTCTACCTTCTCGGTTTGCTGGTGATTCTGCTGGCAGCAGGTGGCGGTATCCTGTATAGATTACCCCTCTCCCTCCAGGATATCGGCAGGATATTTGATCTTGCTGCCGGCAGGATTTCCGGAACTTCAGCGGACGACACGTCCGCTGAACCTGTTTTAAGAGGAACCGTGTACGACCGCCGGCTCAACGAGATGGCGGTCTCCTACCGGCTCTTCACCCTGTCCGTGCACCCGGTGGAGCTGGGTGGTCGCGAAGAGACCGCCCGCGCCCTGGCCGGCATCCTGGGAGAGGACAGGGAAAAACTGCTCGGCCTGCTGAAAAAGCCGCAGCAGGTCATCGAGGTGGCCGACGACCTGGATGAGGGCCAGGCCAGGGCCGTTGCCCGGTTGCACATGGCCGGTCTCTACCTGCGGCCCCGGGAGGAGCGCTTCTACCCGGCCCATACCGTGGCCGCGCACCTGCTCGGGTTTACCAGCGACGGCGTGGGGCTGGCCGGGGTCGAGGGACGCTATGATATCGTGCTCGAACCCGGCGAGTTCCGGAGCAGTGATGTCCCGGAGATCGATTTTGCCGGCCACCAGGTCCTGGGCAGAACCAGCACCGACCTGGTCCTGACCGTTGACCTGGACATGGAAAAACTGGTCGAGCAGCGGCTGCGCCGGTACCTGAAGAGCCGGTCATCGCGCCGCGGCATGGCCCTGCTGCTCGATCCGGCCGACGGCAGAATCCTGGCCATGGCCAGCCAGCCGGCCTTCAATCCCAACTATTTCTGGCAGGCCGACCGGGAGAGCCGCCGCAACCGGCTGTTCGCGGACCGGCTGGACCTTGACCTGGTCCACGGCCTGCTGGTGCGGGCGGCGGCGGTGCTGCGGGACGGCGGCAGGGGCATGGATCTTTTGCCCGAGACCGTGGCCGCGCCGGATTTCGGCATCAGCGCCACCGGCATCAGTGACCTCGCCCGGCTGGTCGGCATGTTCCGGCCCGTGGGCAGGGACCTGCTCGTCACCGGCGGCAGGAGCGGCACCCCGGCCCCGGACGGGAACAGGGGAGGGGTTGACGGCATGCAGCTGGCCGTCGGCCTGGCGTGCCTGGTCAACGGTGGCTGGCATATCGCCCCCTGGCTGCTCGGTTCCCTCTACGATCATGCCACGGCCCGGCGCTACGGCCGCCGTCGGGACGCAACAAGGCGGGAGCTGGTCCTGGAGCCGGCCATGGGTATCCTGATGCGCCGGTCCCTGCTCCTGGCCGGGCGCGGGAAGAGGGATGCGGCCAGGATTTTCACCGGCACGGTCAACAAGGTGGTGCGGGAAGGGGTCTTCAGCCGCTACGTGCGGCAGGAGGCCATGGTGGGCGTGATTCCGGCCGGTTCCCCCCGCCTGCTGCTGCTGATGGTGGTGGAACGTGACGGCCTGGATCCGCTGTCCCGGCGCAGGCTCCGGAGCCCGTCCCTGGCCGCCCTGGGCAGGGAACTGCTGCCCAGGCTGTACCGCATGCAGGCGCGGCCGTCGGCAACCGGGTCCCCCGGCGGCAGGAACCAGGAGAATTTCCGCCAGTTCCTGATCAGCCGCCGTATAGACTACCAGGAACAGCCGGGCACCACCACGGAACAGGGAGCCCTGATGCCCGATGTGATCGGCCTCAGCCTGCGGCAGGGGCTGCAGCGCCTCGGCCGGCAGCCCTTCAGGCTGACCATCAGGGGTTCAGGACGGATCATAGCCCAGAAACCGGCGGCGGGAACGCCGCTCCACGACGTGACAGACTGTGTACTTACCCTGGAACCGACCATCTCGAACAGCAAGTGACATGACGACCCTGGCCCGCCTTCTCCGGATCCTGCCCTCGGTTTCGCCGCCCGTGATCGCCGGGGGGCTGCCGGAGCAGGAGGTGCGCGGCATTACCTGTGATTCCCGGCTGGTGGAGGAGGGCTTTGTCTTTGTCGCCGTGCGGGGCGAACAGGCCGACGGCCACGACTTCATCGACCAGGCCGTGGCCCGCGGCTGCCTGGCCGTGGTGGCCGAGACCCGGCCCCCTGCGCCCGGTCCTGGTGTGCCCCTGGTCCTCGTCCCGGACAGCCAGGAGGCCCTGGGGTTGCTGGCCGCGGCCTTTTACGGCTTCCCGGCCACCGGCCTGACCCTGATCGGCCTGACCGGCACCAACGGCAAGACCACCACCTCCTGGCTCATCGAGCAGATGCTCGAAGAGGCGGGCATGGCCACCGGGGTCATCGGCACGGTCAATTACCGGTATACCGACGCCGGCGGCAACCAGGTGACCGAGGAGGCGAACCTGACCACCCCGGATCCGGTCCGGATGCAGAAGCTCCTGCGCCGGATGGCGGATGGCGGCGCAAGCCACGTCATCATGGAGGTCTCGTCGCACGGGCTCGTCCGCAGGCGGTTGGCCGGGCTCGCCCTTGACGTGGCCGTCTTTACCAACCTGAGCCGCGATCACCTGGACTTCCACCACACCATGGAGGAGTACTTTGCTGCCAAGCAGCTCCTCTTTGACCACTACCTGAAGCCGGGTGCGCCGGCCGTGGTGGTGGTCGGCGCACCCGGGAAAGGGGAGGACTGGGGCCGCCGCCTGGCGGACCGGCTCGCCGGCCGGCCGGTGATCCGCTGCGGCCCGGCGCCGGACGCCATGGTCAGCGCCCGGACGCTGCGTCACGGCATCGACGGCCTGGAGGCCGAGCTCGTTCTGCCCGGTTCCTCCTGCCTGCTCCGTTCACCGCTGGCCGGCCAGTACAACCTGCTCAATCTCCTCACAGCGGCCGGGGTGGGCCATGCCCTGGGTCTTGATGCCAAGACGATCTGCAGGGGCCTGGCCCGGGTGACCCGGGTGCCGGGCCGCCTGGAACGGGTGCGGCTGCCGGGCCGGAAAGCGCAGCCGGCCGTGTTTGTCGATTACGCCCATACCCCGGATGCCCTGGCCAACGTGCTCGCTGCCCTGGCCGGCCTGGGAAAACGGCTGGTCTGCGTCTTTGGCTGCGGCGGCGACCGCGACCGGGGCAAACGGCCGCTCATGGGCGAGGCCGCGGCCCGGCGCGCCGACGTGGTCATCGTCACCTCGGACAACCCGCGCCGTGAGGAACCGGCCGCGATCATCGGCGAGATCCTGCCCGGGCTCCGCGCCGGCGGCATGGAGGAGCTGGCGCCGGAAGAACTCTTCTGCCCGGAAGGGCGGCGCCATGGCTTCATGGTCGTGGAGGACCGGCAGGAGGCGATCCGCCGGGCCTGCAGCTGGGCCGGTCCGGACGATATCGTGGTGATCGCCGGCAAGGGGCACGAGACCTACCAGGACCGGGGCAGGGAACGGATCTTTTTCGATGACCGGCTGCAGGCCGCGGACGGGCTCATGTCCTGGAATCCCGCCCACCTGCTGGCCGCCACCGGCGCTGAACAGGTGCAGGGGCATTGCCCCCTGCTCTCCGGCCGCGTCGTCACCGACACCAGGGCGCTGGCCGCGGGCGATCTCTTTGTCGCCCTGCAGGGCGAGCGGTTTGATGGCCATGATTTTGTCGCCGCTGCTGTGCAGGCCGGCGCCGGGGCGCTCATCGTGCACCGGCCCGTCACGCTGCCGGCCGGCCGGGACGTCCTGGTCCTCCGGGTCCGGGACACGGAAGAGGCCCTGGGTGCGCTGGCCGCCTACCGCCGGCGCCTGCTGGCCCCGGACCTTACGGTCGCGGCCATCACCGGCAGCTCGGGCAAGACCACGGTCAAGGAGATGACCGCGGCCATCTTTGCCGCCCACGCCGAGGCGCGCGGCGACAGCGGCACGGTGCTCAGGACCGAGGGCAACTTCAATAACCTGGTCGGCCTGCCCCTGACCCTGCTCGGCCTCCGGGCCAGGCACCGGGTGGCGGTGGTGGAGATGGGCATGAACCGGCCCGGCGAGATCAGCCGTCTTGCCGGGATCGCTGACCCGGATATCGGCTGCATCACCAATGTCCAGGCCGCCCACCTGGAAGGGCTGGGCACCATCGAGGGGGTTGCCGAGGCCAAGGGCGAGCTCTTTGCCACCATGCGGCCGGAGGCGGTCTGCGTGGTCAACTGTGACGATCCCCTGGTGCGGCGCCTGGCCGCGCAGCGGCAGGGACGCAGGATCACCTTTGCCGTCACCCCGGCCGGCCGTCGCCACCACCCGGAGGTCCGGGCGACCAGGATCCTGGCCAGGGGTGAAGAGGGGATGCGCTTTACCCTCCACGTCGGCGAGGAGCGGCGCCGCCTGACCGTGGCCGCGCCAGGGGAACATACGGTGAGCAACTGTGCCGCTGCCGCGGCCATCGCCCATGCTGCCGGCATTGACATCGAGACCATTGTCCGCGGCCTTGAGCGGTTTAAGGCCATTGACAAGCGGATGCAGCGGCTGCAGCTCGCCGGCGGCCTGGAGGTGGTCAACGATGCCTACAACGCCAACCCGGCCTCCATGGCCGCCGCCCTCAGGACCGTGGCCGGCTTCGGCAGCCGCTGCCGCCGGGTCGCTGCCCTGGGCGACATGCTGGAGCTGGGCGAAGAGACGGTGCGGGCCCACCGCCGGATCGGCCGCCTGGTCGCCGAGCTGGGCTATGACCTGCTGGCCGTCACCGGCCACCAGGCCGAGGAGGTGGCTGTGGCGGCACGGGCCGCTGGAATGCGCAGGGAAGCAGTGCGCGTCTTTTCCGACACCGAGGGCATCACGGACTGGCTCTACATGCTCCTGGTCAGCGGCGAGCTGGTCGGTGGTGACTGGCTGCTGGTCAAGGGGTCCCGGGGAATGCGGATGGAACGGGTCATCGAGGGGCTGCAGCACCGTTTCGATCCCCGGATCGGGGAGGAATAACCATGCTCTACCTGCTCCTCTATCCCCTGCATACCCAGTACGGCTGGCTCAACGTCTTCCGCTACATCACCTTCCGCTCCATCGGCAGCGCGGTGACCGCCTTTCTCATCCTCCTTGTCATTGGTCCCCGCTTCATCGCCTGGCTGCAGGCGAAACAGATCGGCCAGGTGGTGCGCAGCGACGGGCCCGAGTCCCACTTCAGCAAGCAGGGGGTGCCCACCATGGGCGGTGTCCTGATCCTGGCCGCGCTCACCCTCTCCACCCTGCTCTGGGCGGACCCGGGGAGCGGCCTGGTCTGGCTGCTCCTGGCCATCGGCCTCTTCTTCGGCCTGATCGGCTCCCTGGACGACCTGCGCAAGATCAGCAAGGGTAACAGCCGCGGCCTTTCGGCCCGGGGCAAGCTGCTCCTGCAGGTGATCGGCGCCTGCCTGGTGGCCGTCTACCTCCTGCTGCACCCGGAGTATGACGGCACCCTGAGCGTGCCCTTTTTCAAGGGGTTTCATCCTGACCTGGGCTGGTGGTATGTCCCCTTTGCCGTGCTGGTGATCGTCGGCGCCTCCAATGCCGTCAACCTCACCGACGGCCTGGACGGCCTGGCCGCCGGGCCGGTGGTGATCAGCGGCTCGGTCTACCTGGTCTTTTCCTACGTGGCCGGCAACGTGATCGTCGCCAACTACCTCCACATCCCCTTTATCCTGGGCGCCGGCGAGGTCGCGGTCTTCTGCGGCGCCATGGTGGGGGCCTGCCTCGGGTTTCTCTGGTTCAACTGCTACCCGGCGCAGATCTTCATGGGCGACGTCGGTTCCCTGTCCCTGGGCGGTATCCTGGGCACGGTGGCCATCATCACCAAGCAGGAGATCCTGCTCGCCATAGTGGGTGGCATCTTCGTGATGGAGGCCCTGTCCGTGATCCTGCAGGTGGGATTTTTCAAGATTTCCGGCGGCAGGAGGATCTTTCTCATGGCGCCGTTCCACCACCACTTCGAGAAAAAGGGGTGGCAGGAGCCCAAGGTGGTGGTCCGGTTCTGGATCATCTCCATCATCCTCGGCCTGGTGGCCCTGGCCACCCTGAAGTTGCGCTGAGTCATGCGGCTGCAGGCGGGAATGAAGGCCCTTGTCCTGGGCCTGGGGGTATCGGGACGGTCGGTGGTCCGCTTCCTGCGCGGCCAGGGCCTGGAGGTGGCGGTCTCCGAGCACCGGCCCATGGACAGGCTGACAGCCGGGGAGCTGGAACTGGTCGAGACCATGGACGTTCGCCTGGAGACCGGCGGCCACAGCGGGCGGTACCTGGCCGGCGCCGACCTGGTGGTGGCCGGTCCCGGCGTTCCCCTGGATCTCGATATCCTGGCCCGGGCCCGGCAGCGGCGAATCCCGGTCCTGGGCGAGCTGGCCCTGGCGGCCGGCAGGTTCCCGGCGCCGGTGATCGCGGTGACCGGGTCCAACGGCAAGACCACGGTCACCGGCCTGATCGGCGAACTCCTGGAGACAGCCGGCTTTAGGGTCTTTGTCGGCGGCAATATCGGCACGCCGCTGCTCGATTTTTTGCCGGCCCCGGCCGGGCGGACTTCGTGGTCCTGGAGCTGTCCAGCTTCCAGCTCGAGCTGGCCGGCGATTTCCGGGCCAATATCGGGCTGCTGCTCAACATCACGCCCGATCATCTCGACCGGCACGGCAGCATGGAGCGGTACGCGGCGGCCAAGTACCGCATCTTTGCCGGCCAGCAGGAGGATGATGTCGCCATCCTCGGCGCCGACGATGCCCTGGCCCTGGCCGCTGACACGGGCCGGGCCGCGCGGCGCACCTTTGGCCGGGCCGCGGGCGGCGACGCGGTGGTCAGCGGCAGCCGGGTCCTGGTGCCGGGACAGGGGAAGACGCTCTCCTTTGACCTGGCCGGCAGCCGCCTGGACAGCGCCGTCAACCGGCTCAACGCCGCCGCCGCCATCCTGGCGGCGCGGGCAGCGGGCTGCGGCGCCGATGCCATCGGCCGCGGGCTCCGTGGTTTCAGGCCCCCGGAGCACAGGATGAGCCTGGTCGGGAGCCGGGACGGAATCAGGTGGATCAATGACTCCAAGGCCACCAACGTGGGCGCCATGGCCGCGGCCCTGGCAAGCTGCGATTCCCCCGTGGTCCTGATCGCCGGCGGCCGGGACAAGGGCGGCGATTTTTCCGTTGTGCGGCCCCTGGTCCGCGACCGGGTCCGGGCCCTGGTCCTCATCGGCGAGGCGGCCGGGATCATCGCTGACCAGTTGGGTGACCTGGCGCCGGTGATCCGGGCCGGTGACATGGCAGGGGCCGTGCGCTCGGCCGCGGCCGCGGCCAGGGCCGGGGACACGGTCCTCTTGGCCCCGGGATGTGCCAGTTTTGACATGTTTGACAGTTACGAACAGCGGGGCCGGGTCTTTACGCGGCTTGCGCGGGAGATGCTGGCTGCCGGGGCCGTGCCGGGGAGTGCGGCGGCCGGGGAGGCCGGTTGCGAGGAAGGACCATGACCAAGGTATGTTGTGTCTGCCAGCGGGTACAGGATGGTGACCACTGGTCCATGACCAATGCGCTGCCCGCGGACGAGCGGGTGACGCACGGCTACTGCCCGGACTGCTTTTCCGAGGCCATGGCGGCCCTGGACGAGTTCATCAGGAAACAGCAGATGATCCGCTCCGCCGTGGCCAGCGATTCCTGTCCCATGCTGGTGGGGGTCCTGTGCGCCTGATCGTCACCGGCGGCGGTACCGGCGGCCACCTCTTTCCCGGCATCGCGGTTGCATGCGGTATGCGGGAGAGGGTGCCGGCAACCGAGATCCTGTTCATCGGCACCAGCCGGCAGGTGGACCGGATCGGCCTGCAGGGGCTTGGTTTTGACCAGGCTACCATCCGGAGCGCCGGCCTCAAGGGCAAGGGGATCCTCTCCCGGCTGCGCGCCGTGGGCCTGCTGCCCCTGGCCGTTGGCCAGGCAATGCGCATCCTGGCCCGCTTCCGGCCGGAGCTGGTCATCGGGGTCGGCGGTTACGTCACCGGGCCGGTGCTGCTCGCGGCAAAGCTGCAGAAAATCCCGGTCTGCATCCACGAGCAGAACTCGGTGCCCGGCCTGGCCAACCGGCTGGCCGGCCGGCTCGCGGACCGGATCTTCATCTCCCTGCCCTGCACGCCGCCTTTCCCGGCGGCGCGCACCAGGATGACCGGCAACCCGGTCCGCGGGGAGATCCTGGCCGCGGCAGCGCAGCGGCTCCCCCGGCCGGCGGACCGGCCGCCGACCCTGCTGGTCCTGGGCGGCAGCCAGGGGGCGCACCGGGTCAATACCCTGGTGACGGCCGCCGTGGCACGGATGCGGGAGGACGGTGGCGCCTTTCGCGTCATCCACCAGACCGGCAGCCGTGACCTGGAGGAGGTCAGGCAGGCATACAGGGAGATGGGGGTGGCGGCGGAGACCGGTGATTTTTTCAGGGACATGGCCGCGATCTACCAGCAGGCCGACCTGGTGGTCTCCAGGGCCGGGGCCACCACCCTGGCCGAGCTGGCGGTCATGGGACTGCCGGCCCTGCTGATTCCCTATCCCCATGCCGCCGACAACCACCAGGAGCGCAATGCCCGCTTCTACGTGGAGGGCGGCGGCGCGGTCCTGTTGCGGGAATCTTTACTCAATGGAAATATTCTGGCTGAAGAGATAACCACTCTCCTGTATAATAATCAGAATCTTCAGGGTATGGGCGCCAGGATGAAGGCCCTGGGGCGGCCCGGGGCCACGGAGCGGATCATCGACGAATGCCTGGAGATGGTGGCGGCCCGCGGCCGGCGCCGCTGAAGGCAACGGCCAGGGGCGGGCGTTGCAGCGCTGGCCTGGTGATTGGGAGTCAATGTATAACAAGACCAAGCAGATACATTTTGTTGGCATCGGCGGTATCGGTATGTCCGGCATTGCCGAACTGCTGCTGAACCTGGGCTACCGGGTCACGGGATCGGACCTGAACCGCTCCGACATCACCCGGCATCTCGAGTCCCTGGGCGCGGTGGTGCACCAGGGCCATGCCGGGCAGTGGGTCGAGGGCGCCGACGTGGTGGTGACCTCGTCCGCCATCCCGGCCGACAATCCCGAGGTCGCCGGCGCCGTGGCCAACCACGTGCCGGTGATCCAGCGGGCCGAGATGCTGGCCGAGCTCATGCGGCTCAAGAAGTATGGCATCGCCATTGCCGGCAGCCACGGCAAGACCTCCACCACCTCCATGGTGGCGGCGGTGCTGGCCGAGGCGGGCCTGGATCCCACCGTGGTGGTGGGCGGCAAGGTGGACAGCCTGGGCGGCAACAACGCCCGGTTGGGCGAGGGCGAGTTCCTCGTGGCCGAGGCCGACGAGAGCGACGGTTCCTTTCTCAAGCTGTCGCCGGTGATCGAGGTGGTGACCAACATTGACCGGGAACACCTGGATTACTACCGCGACCTGGAACATATCAGGGAGATGTTTCTCCGCTTCATCGACCGGTTGCCCTTTTACGGCGCCGCCATCCTCTGCTTTGACGATGCCAACATTGCCCGGCTCCTGCCGCGCATCCGGCGGCGGATCATCACCTACGGCCTCACCGAGCAGGCGGATCTCCAGGCCACGCGCATCACCTCGGGCAGCGGCGGCAGCGAGTTCACGGTCCGCGGCCGCGCGGGCGAGCTGGGACGGATCCGGCTGAACCGGCCGGGCCGGCACATCATCTACAACAGCCTGGCCGCGGTGGCGGTGGGGCTCGAGCTGGAGATCGACTTTGCGGTCATCGCCCGGGCTCTGGAAGGCTTTGGCGGTGTGCAGCGGCGGTTGCAGGTCAAGGGCGAGGAGGCCGGGGTCCTGGTGGTGGATGACTACGGGCACCATCCCACCGAGATCCGGGTCACCCTGGACGCCATCCGCGAGGGCTGGCCCGACCACCGCCTGGTGGTCGCCTTCCAGCCCCATCGCTATACCCGGACCAGGGCCCTGTTCGACGAGTTCACCACCGCCTTTCGCCGGGCCGATGTCCTGGTCCTGACCGATATCTACGCTGCCAGCGAGGCGCCCATCGAGGGGGTGGACAGCCAGGCCCTGCTCGAGGCGATCCGGCGGCACGGCCAGCGCCGGGTCTCCCTGGTGCCGGCCCTGGAGGAACTGCCCGGCGCACTGCTGGCGATCCTGCGGCCGGGCGACCTGCTGCTCACCCTGGGCGCGGGCAACATCGTCCGGGTGGGGGACCAGGTCCTGGAGCTGCTGGCTGCCAGGGAAAAGGAAGGGGCCGTGTCCGAGGCGTCATGAACAGGCAACAGAAAGAGGCACTGAAAAAACTGCTCGGCGACCGCGTCCGCTGGGACGTGTCCATGGCCGAGCATTCGACCTTCCGCGCCGGCGGCCGCGCCGAGGCCCTGGCCGATGTCGGCGACCGGGAGGAACTGCAGGCCCTGGTGCGGTGGCTGCGCAACAGCGGCGTGCCCTGGCGGATCATCGGCCGCGGCTCCAACATCCTGGTCTCCGGGCAGGGTTTTGCCGGTGTCATCGTCCGCCTGCAGGGTGAGCTGGCCTCGGTGAAACAGGAGCGCGGCGCCGGCCATGCCGGTGCCGGGACAGTGCCGGTCCGGGCCGGGGGCGGCTGTTCCATGGCCCGCCTGCTTGCCTGGTGCACGGGACGTTCCCTGGCCGGCCTGGAATTCCTGGCCGGCATCCCGGGCAGTGTCGGCGGCGGGGTGCGCATGAACGCCGGCGCCTGGGGCCAGGCCATGGGCGGGCTGCTGCAGGCCCTGGAGGTGCTGGACGACCGGGGCCGGCTCTTTCGCCTGGAGGCCGGGGAGCTGAGGTTTTCCTACCGCCGCCTGGAACTGGCCGGCCTGGATCCGGACCGGGTGATCATTGTCTCTGCCTGGTTCGGCCTCCGGTTGGGCAGGCAGACGGAGATCGTGGCCCGCTGTCGTGACTACCTGGCCCGGCGGCGGGAAAAGCAGCCGGCCGGTGTCGGCTCGGCCGGCTCCTTTTTCAAGAATCCCGCCGGTGACCATGCCGGCCGCCTGATCGAGGCCGCGGGCCTGAAGGGGCTTGCCAGGGGGGATGCCATGGTCTCGCCCAGGCATGCCAATTTCATCGTCAACACCGGCAGGGCAACGGCCGATGATATCGCCGCCCTGATGGTGGAGGTCCAGGAGCGGGTGTACCGGGATTCCGGCATCCGGTTGGAGCCGGAGGTGTGTATTTTCTGAACCGGCCGCGGGCCGGGGAGGAGAGGGCCGGCAGACCCGGCTCCTGTCCTCTGGTGCCAGTCTTCCAACGGGGCAGAATATGCCGCAATACAGGTCCAGATACAGTGGCGGTTCCGACCGCAGGGGGCTGTTCGGACGCCTGGCCGCCGGCCTGCGCGGCCGCCTCGCCGCCCGCCGCCGGCCTGCGCCGCCTCCACGCCAGGCCACGGTGGCCCACGTGCAGCGGGAATGGTTCTTTCGCCGGATCTCCCGCAGCATGGTGGTTTTCCTCTTCCTGGCGGTCCTGGCCGGGGCCGCGGCATGGAGCGGCTGGCGGATGCTGGCCCGCTCCGAGATCTTCCGCCTGACCGGGGTCACGGTCCAGGGCAACCGCGTGGTCCGCACCGGTGCGATCCTCGATGCGGCCGGCCTGGAACAGGGGATGAGCCTGCTGACCCTGGACACGGACCTTGCCGGCCGGCGCATCCGGGCCAATCCCTGGATCAGGTCGGCGCGGGTGGAGCGGCAGTGGCCCTCCACGGTCCTGGTCCAGGTGCAGGAGTACCGGCCGCTGGCCATACTCCGGCATGGCGGCGGCCTGTTCTATGTCGACCGGCATGGCGAGATCTTTGCCCGGGTCCGCCCCGGACAGGACATGGACTACCCGGTGCTGTCGTCAGATTTCGAGGTACCGGCAAAGGGCCGGATTGCCGAAGACACGCCGCTGCGCGAGGCCCTCGGCCTGCTCCTGCTGGCGACCCGCGGCAAGCCCATTGTCCCGGTACAGGCGATCTCCGAGATCCATGTCAGCCGGGACCGGGGCCTTGTTCTCTACTTGGTGGACCGGCCCTTTCCCATCTACTTCGGCCGGGAGAGGATCAGGAAGAAGTACTACCGGCTGGTGCGGATTCTCGAGCGGCTCTACCGTCGGGACAGGGTCGACGGCATAAGGGAGATCGACATGGATTACATGGAAAACAGGGTCCTGGTGGCAAGGGTCGCGCCGTAAGGCAGAGGATGGCGAGCCTGCAACGGCGTACCCGGACCCTGTGGCGAGTGACACCATAACGGGTGAGAAGAATGGAAGAAAAGGAGTTTCAGGAACCCGGCGAACTGGTCGCCGGGCTTGATATCGGCACCACCAAGATCTGCGTGGTCATCGGCGAGGTCTTCGACGACCGGGTCGATATCATCGGCGTGGGCACCGCTGCCTCCTCGGGCATGAAAAAGGGGGTGGTGGTCAACATCGAGGCCACGGTCCGGGCCATCCGCCAGGCAGTGGATGACGCGTCCGACATGGCCGGATGCGATATCGAGACGGTCTACGTGGGCATTGCCGGCAACCATATCAAGGGGTTCAATTCGCCGGGCATCATCGCGATCAACAACCAGGAGATCAAGGAAAAGGATATCGAGGCCGTGATCCAGGCCGCGCAGACGGTCAAGATCTCCGATAACCAGCAGATCATCCACGTGCTCCCCCAGGAGTACATGGTGGATGACCATACCGGCATCCAGAACCCGCTGGGCATGGCCGGGGTCCGCCTGGTGACCAACGTCCACATCGTGACCGCCGACAACACCGCCCTGCACAACCTGGTCACCAGCTGTAACCGGGCCGGCCTGGCCGTGTCCGAGATCGTGCTCGAGTCGGTGGCCTCCTCCCATTGCGTGCTCGGACGCGACGAGATGGAGCTGGGCGTGCTCCTGCTCGATATCGGCGGCGGCACCACGGACCTGGCCGTCTTCTGCAACGGGACCATCAAGCATACCTGGGAGCTGGCCCTGGGTGGCAACAACCTGACCAGCGACCTGTCGGTGGGCCTGCGCACCCCGCTGCAGGAGGCCGAGGAACTCAAGTACATGTACGGCGGCGCGCTCTCCTCCATGGTCCGGGAGAACCACATCATCGAGGTGCCCACGGTGGGCGACCGCAAGCCGCGCAAGGTCTCGCAGCGGGTGATGGTGGAGATCCTCGAGGCCAGGATGGAAGAGATCCTGCAACTGGTCAACCAGAACATCTGTGCCTCCGGCTATCGCAACCGGATCAATGCCGGCGTGGTCATCACCGGCGGCACGGCCCTGCTGGCCAATATCGTCGAGATGGCCGAGCAGGTGTTTGACATGCCGGTGCGCATCGCCTACCCGCAGGGCATCTCCGGCCGGGTCGAGGACGTGCAGTCGCCCCGCTGTACCACCGCCGTGGGCCTGGTCCTCTATGGCAGCCGGAACAGCGGCCGTCCCCGCCGGGAACGGGGCAGCGTGGTGAACAAGTTGCGGAACTGGGTGCGCAATATTGTCTGAGAGGACTGTTGCCAAGGAAAGTGCTTCTGTATCAGATGGGTTGATGGTATAGAGATAAGGGAAGAACAGGGAACAAAGAGCGTGGGGGGAAGTCATGCCGTTTAGAATGGCGGAAGAAGAATCTGTAGCTGTTATCAAGGTTATCGGCGTTGGTGGTGGCGGTGGCAATGCCATCAATACCATGGTGGAGAACCGGCTTTCCGGGGTCGAGTTCATTGTCGCCAATACCGACCTGCAGGCCCTGGACAAGTCTCGCGCCGACATTCGTCTGCAGCTCGGGCCCGGTATCACCAAGGGCATGGGCGCCGGCGCGGACCCGCAGATGGGCCGCGAATCCGCCCTGGAGAGCTACGATGACCTGAAGAACGCGCTCAAGGGCGCTGACATGGTGTTTATCACCGCCGGCCTCGGCGGCGGCACCGGCACGGGCGCGGCACCGATCATCGCCAAGCTGAGCAAGGAGTCGGGCGCGCTCACCGTGGCCGTTGTCACCAAGCCCTTTTATTTCGAGGCCAAGCGGCGGATGCGCAACGCCGAGGAGGGCTGGGAGAAACTCAAGGAATACGCCGACACCATCATCACCGTGCCCAACGACCGGCTGCTGAGCCTGATGCAGAAGAACTCCACCCTGGTCGACATGATGAAGATGGTGGACCACGTGCTGCTGCAGGCGGTCAAGGGCATCACCGACCTGATCAACCTGCCCGGCCACATCAATGTCGACTTTGCCGACCTCAAGACCGTCATGAAGGAGGTGGGACCGGCCATCATGGGCACCGGCTCGGCATCGGGCGAGAACCGGGCCAGCGAGGCGGCCAAGCGCGCCATCGACAACCAGCTCCTGGAGGACGTGGGCATCGACGGCGCCCGCGGTATCCTGATCAATATCTCCGCGGCCCAGGAGACCCTGACCATGGCCGAGTTCATGGAGGCCTCGGCCCTGATCCAGGACAAGGCCCACGACGACGCCAATATCATCATCGGCGCCCTGTTCGACGAGTCCCTGGGCGACGAGCTGCGGGTGACCGTGATCGCCACCGGCATCTCCAGCATCGAGGAGTCCGAGACCATCTCCCAGATCGACATGGTGCACTCGACCCCGGCGAGCAGGGAAGAGGGCGGTCCGTCGCTTTCCAGCAAGCTGGCCGAGGAGCCGCCGCAGCCGGAGAGCAGGCCGGTGAGCATGGCCAAGCCCAACCCGGCGCCCGCCGGCCTGCGGCCCATGCCCAAGCCGATCTTTGACGACCATGAGCAGGATGACTACGACGAGCCGGCCTACCTGAGGAAAAAGGCCAATTAAGCCATCCGTTGTCCACGCCATTCCTGGCCGGGGAAACCGGCACGGTCCGCAAACGCTGGAAGGGCCGGTTTCCCGTTGCGTTGCTCTATCCCAATACCTATCCGCTGGCGATCTCCAACCTGGGGTTCCAGTTGGTCTACAGCCTGCTCAACGAATGCGACCAGGTGGTCTGCGAGCGGTTTGTCTACCCCGCCTCCCCCGGTCCGCTCCGCTCCCTGGAGTCGGGCCGGCCCCTGGCCGACTTTCCCCTGGTGCTCGGCTCCATCAGCTTTGAGCATGACTTCTTCCGGCTGGCCGGCATGCTGGCCGCGGGCGGCATCGAGCCCTATGCCGCCGACCGGCCGCAACGGGTCGCGCCGGGTGCGCCGCTCGTGGCCCTGGGCGGGGTCGCGGTCTTCATGAATCCCGAGCCCCTGGCGCCCTTTGCCGACCTGATGGTGATCGGCGAGGCCGAGCCGGTCCTGGCCGACCTGGTGCGGGACCTGGCCGCCATGGTGGCGCAGGGGGCCCCGCGCCGCGACATGCAGCAGCGCCTGGCCGGGAGGCCGGGCTGTTACGTGCCCTCCCTGTATTGGTTCACCTTTGCCGACACCGGGGCCGTTACCGCGGTGGAACATCCGGCCGGGGTCCCTGACCGGGTGGGCAAGGTGGTGCTCGCCGACACCAGGGTGGCCGCCCACTCCATGCAGCTCTCGCCGGAGGCGGAACTGGGCATGTACATGACCGAGCTGGGCCGGGGCTGCAGCCGGGGCTGCCGCTTCTGCGCCGCCGGCTTCATCTACCGGCCGCCGCGTCTCTGGAGCGGCGAGGCGATCCTGGCCGCCCTGGAAGAGCGGCCGCGCCGGGTGGACCGGGTGGGGCTCCTGGGCATGGAGATGGCCCGGGCCGGGACCCTGGAGGAGATCGCCGGCTATCTCCAGGAGAACCGGTGTTCGCTCTCGTTCTCCTCGCTCCGGGCCGACCGCATCTCGGACCGGCTCCTCGCCCTGCTTGCGGCATCGAACCTGAAGAGCGTGGCCATTGCCCCGGACGGGTGCTCCGAACGGCTGCGCAGGGTCATCAACAAGGGGCTCACCGAGCGCGACCTGCTGGACGCCGCCCTGGCCCTGGTCGGGGCCGGTATCGTCCACCTGAAGCTCTACGTGATGCTCGGCCTGCCCACCGAGACCAACCAGGATCTCGACGAACTGATCAGCCTGGTCCAGGCCCTGCGCGCCCGGCTCCTGCCCGTGGGCAGGCGGCGGGGCCGGGTTGCCGAAATCACCCTGTCGGTGAACAGTTTCGTGCCCAAGCCCTGGACCCCGTTCCAGTATGTCTCCTACGGCGGTCTCGACCCGGAGGCGGCCATGGCGGACCGGGACTGCAGCCGATCCCTTGTGGCGCTCAAGGAAAAAATCCGGTACCTTCGCAAGGGACTGCAACGGGTCGCCAACCTGCGGATCAGGGTCGACCGGCCGGAACGGGTCCTGCAGCAGGCGGTCTTCTCCCGCGGCGACCGGCGGCTGGCGCCGGTGCTCCTGGCCATGGGCAGGGGCAGGCCGTTTCGCCGCGCCATGCGCGACCACGGCCTTGACGCCTGGCAGTACGCGGTCAGGCCCCGGCAGCGGGACGAACGGATGTGCTGGCAGGTCCTGGACCATGGCATCCGGGATGGCTATCTCTGGCAGGAATATCAGAAGGCAATGCAGGAAAAACAGACCATACCCTGTGATACGGCCAGGTGTCGCCGCTGTGGAGTGTGTGATGCGACGGCCGACGGTTGAGCTCTTCAGCCGCTGGCGGCGGCGTGCCAACCGCCGGCGCGGCCGTCCCCGCTCCCTGCGGCCGGACCTGCGCTTTGTGCTCTCCTGGTGGCAGGATCGCGGCCGCGGCGAGCGCAGGGAGGGGCTGCTGCCCTTTGAACTGGTCAAGTATTTTGCCTTCACCAGCCTGGGCCTGATCCTTGTCGCCTCCCTGGCCCTGTCCTGGGTGCTCTCCAACAATGCCCGCCACGTGCTGCTCAAGCGGAGCGAGGCCTATTCCACCCTCTTTGCCGAGAACCTGAACCGGCAGGTCTTTCTCCAGTTCGTCCTGCCCACCGTGGTCCGCTACGGTCGCATCCGGCTGTCGGACCGGCGCCAGTTCGAGCGGTTGGACACCATTGTCCGCAACATCACCCGCGGCATGCACATCGACTCGGTGACCATCTTTGATTCCAGTGAAAACGTGATCTCCTACTCCACCATTCCCGAGCTGGTGGGCAAGCGGAACGTGGGCGGCCTGGAGTACCAGAAGGCGCTCAAGGGCGAGGACAGCTCCATCCTCATCTCCAGCGGTTCCCTCTTCAACCTGTTGCCCGGCACGCCGCCGGTCTACTGCACCCTCAAGACCTATGTCCCCTTTCGCCAGGAGAACCGGCTCGGCGAGCGGACCGGCGACATCATGGGCGTGATCGAGGTGGTGCAGGACCTGTCCGGCGATCTCACCGCCATCATCCAGCTCCAGGCCAGGATCATCCTGCTCTCCCTGGTCATCCTCGGCATCCTCTTTGTCATCCTGTCGGTGATCGTGGTCCGGGCCAACCGGATCATGGCCGAGCGGGCCCGGGAACGGCTGCTCCTGGAGGAGCGGCTCAACGAGGCGCAGCGGCTGGCCACCCTGGGCAAGATGATCGCCGCGGTCTCGCACGAGATCAAGAATCCCCTGGGTATTGTCCGCTCCACGGCCGAGATCCTGGGCAAGCGGATCAGCAAGGTGGCGCCGGGCAACGAGCACCTGGCGGCCATCATCGTCGAGGAGACCCTGCGCCTGGACGCCATTGTCCGTGAATTTCTCGACTTTGCCCGGCCCCGCGAGCCGCGGCCGGAGCCTGCCTCGGGCAACGAGATCGTGCAGCGGCTGGCCCGTTTCATGGAATCGGAGTTCCGCAGCCGGTCCATCACCTTTGTCCCGGACCTGGACAGCGACCTGCCGCAGGTCGCCATGGACGCGGAGCAGATCTACCAGGTGCTCTTCAACATGGTCTTCAACGCCGTCCAGGCCATGCCCGAAGGCGGTACGCTCACCATCCGCACCCGCGGGGCAGGGGAGGGGGGCATCCTGTTCCAGGTGATCGATACCGGGGTCGGCATGCCAGCGGACAAGCTGGACCAGATCTTTACCCCGTTCTACACGGACAAGAACCGGGGCACGGGCCTGGGGCTCGCCATTGCCAGGAATATTGTCGAGAAACACGGCGGCAGGATCGAGGTGGAGAGCCGGGAAGGGGAGGGGACCACCTTCACGGTCATCCTGCCGGCAGACCGTCCAGGAGAAGACACCGGTGCCGGGGGCCGTGGCAAATGAACGGAAAACCGCCGGCACGCACGCCGGGAGGAGGAGTGCCATGGCGCGTCTGCGCATAGGGTACTGTATCACGGCGCACGGGCTTGGCCACGCGGCCAGGGCCGCGGCGATCATGGAGGCCCTGGACCGGCTGCTGGACGTGGAGTTCGTGGTGGTGGGGGCAGTGCCGGCCTGGTTCTTTGCCGGCTCCGGTATCCGCCTGGCCGCCCTCCATCCCCTGCAGGCCGATGTCGGCCTGGTCCAGTCCTCGGCCCTGCGCGAGGAGATGGCCGCGACCCGGGAGGCCCTGGACCGGTTCTATCCCCTGAAACCGGAGTTCGTCGGCCAGGTGGCCTCGCTCTTTGCCGGCTGCCGGCTGCTGCTTTCGGATATCGCGCCCCTGGGCATCGAGGCCGCGGCCCGGCTCGGCATCCCCTCGGTGCTGGTGGAGAACTTCACCTGGGACTGGATCTACGAGGGCTACCTGGACCGCTGGCCGGCCCTGGCGCCCCATGTCGAGTCCCTGGCCGCGGTCTACCGGCGGGCGGACTACCACCTGCAGACGGAGCCGGTCTGCAGGGAGTCGGACTGCGACCTGCGGGTGGCGCCGGTGAGCAGGGCGCCGCGCCGGCCGGCAGAGGACATCCGGCGTCTGCTCCGGGTGGAGCAGGGGCAGCGGATGGTCCTGGTGACCATGGGCGGAATCGGGGGCGAGCCCCTGAACCCGGCCCCCATGCTGGCCAGGCCGGAGCAGGTGTTTGTCCTGCCCGGCAGCCCGGTGGAGGGAGTGACGATCAGGGAAAATCTCCGCCTGCTGCCCCTGGACTCGGGCCTCCACCATCCCGATCTCATCGCGGCCGCGGACGTGGTGGTCGCCAAGGTGGGCTATTCCACCCTGGCCGAGGTCCATGCCGCCGGCACGCCCCTTGCCTATGTCTGTCGCCCGGATTTT
The DNA here is from genome assembly GCA_015484845.1 of Desulfobulbaceae bacterium. GTDB lineage: Bacteria > Desulfobacterota > Desulfobulbia > Desulfobulbales > Desulfobulbaceae > DRKI01. The sequence continues at coordinate 32,387 of WFUT01000020.1, read as the reverse complement.
CCCGAGTCCGCGCCCCTGGCGCGCTTCATCGACCGGACCATGACCGGCACCGAGATAGCGCTCTCCCGGTTCCTGGACGGTGCCTGGGTCGAGGACCTTGACCGCCTGGCAGGGGCGGGAAAGGATGGCAGGCGCGGGAACGGGGCCCCGGACGCGGCCCGTTTCCTTGCCCGGATCCTGGGGCAAGCGTGAGGAGGCCGTAGCGTGCCCTGTCTGGAAGTGGCCGATCTCACCTTCCAGGGAAGGGGACCCTATTCCCTCACCATCAAGGGTGGCGAGTGCCTGGGCCTTGCCGGGCCGTCCGGGGCCGGCAAGACGCTGCTCCTGCGGGCCCTGGCCGATCTCGATCCGCACGCGGGCACGGCCCGGCTCGGCTCCCTGGTCTGCGAGCAGGTGCCGGCGCCGCTCTGGCGGCAGAAGGTCGCCATGCTGCCGGCCGAGAGCCTCTGGTGGCATGACCGGGTGGGGGACCACTTCACGGATTTTGACCGGATCCCGTCCCGGTCCCTGGCCCTGCTCGGCTTTGACCCTTCGGTTGGCGACTGGCAGGTCAGCCGGCTCTCCACCGGCGAAAAGCAGCGACTGGCCATCCTGCGCCTGCTCCAGAATCGTCCCGGCGCCCTGCTGCTCGACGAGCCCACGGCCAGCCTGGATGCGGACAATATCTCTCGCGTGGAGGAACTGCTCATGGACTACCGGCAACAGCACCGGGCCCCGGTGCTCTGGGTGAGCCATGATCCGGACCAGCTCGACCGGGTGGCCGACCACCGGATGGTCATGATGGCCAACGGCCGGCTCCTGGCAGGGGACTAGACCATGGGCGTGCAGCCGCTCTCCCCCCTGGATCTCGCCATTGCCGCCGGCCTGGTGCTCCTGCTTGCCCTGCTCGGCTGGCACCTGCGCCTGGGGCTCTCGAGGCGGCTGCTCGTGGCCTCGGCCCGCACCGTGGTCCAGCTCCTGCTCATCGGCCAGGTCCTGCGCCTGCTCTTTGCCTATGTCCATCTCGGCTTTATCATCCTTGTCTCCCTGGTCATGCTCGCCGTGGCCGGCCGCGAGGTCATGGCCCGGCAGCACCGGCGGATCCGCGGCCTGCAGGGCTGGCTGCTCGGCACCGGCTCCATGTTCATCTCCTCCTTTGCCGTGGCCCTGCTCGCCCTCCTGGTCATCATCAACAACGATCCCTGGTATACCCCCCGCTACGCCATCCCCCTGCTCGGCATGCTGCTGGGCAACACCATGAACGGCATAGCCCTGAGCATGGACCGCATGACCGAGACCCTCTGGCAGCAGCGCCAGGTGGTGGAACAGCGGCTCCTGCTCGGCGAGACCGCCACCGAGGCCAGCCGCGAGATCAGCCAGCAGGCCATCCGCTCGGGCCTGATCCCCATCACCAATGCCATGGCCGCGGCCGGCATCGTCTCCCTGCCCGGCATGATGACCGGCCAGATCCTGGGCGGCTCCTCGCCCATGGACGCGGTCATGTACCAGATCCTGATCATGTTCCTCATCTGTGCCGGCACCGGCTTCGGCGTGCTGTGCGCCATCTGGCTGAGCCGGAAGAAACTCTTTGACCAGCGCCACCGGCTCCGGCTCGATGTCCTGGTCAGCAGGGAGTGAACCGGTGAGGAGATGTGCTGTTGTTGCAATCTGCGCTGTTCTCACCTGCCTGGCCGGCTGCGTCTCGGTGCCTCGCCTGGCGCACCGCGCTGCGCCGTCGGCTGCGGGCGCGGGGCCGGCTTCCTGGAGCCCCGTGGAGCGCGAGGTCCTGGCCCTGGTCAACCGGCAGCGCATGCTGCATCATCTCTCTTCCCTGCGGCCCGATGCGCGGCTGCACCGGGCCGCTTTCCTCCACTGCCGGGAGATGGCCGCCCATCGCTACCTGGGGCATAACAGCCCGGACGGACGCGATTTCGCGCAGCGGGCCGAGGCACAGGGCTACCGCTGGCAGAGGATCGGGGAGAACGTGGCCCTGCTGGTCCTGAACGGAAAACCGGGCAACCTGGGCCGCCGGGTCCTGTTCGGCAGCGATCACCTGGACAGGCTGCGCTCCTTTGCCGGGAGACAGGGACTGCCCCTGCCGCGGACCTGGTCCGATGTCGGGCAGGGATGGGATGACAGCGACTGGAACCAGTGGCAGCGCCTGGCAGGAGGCCGGGGCGGCTGGATGGGCTCGGCCGGCCACCGGAAGAACATCCTGCTGCCCGGCATCACCGACATCGGGGTGGGGTACTGTGCCGTCAGGGAGAGGGGCGGCCGGACCCGCCACTATTTTGCCGCCGAGTTTGCAGCCCCTGCATCCGGCGCGAGCAGGTAGATCAGTGGCATGAAAAGAGGGGGAACTGTTGCGGGTTTTCTTGCATTGGCGAATTTTTCCTAGTATACGAAAGAAGGTACTATGAAAGAAAAATTCTCGTTCTCCGGTTGCCCGGCGGCAGTGGGTAACCCGGGCCCGGGTGAGTGTTTACCTCCAGTGAGTCGAAAAAAACGACCACGTTCGTAGAATCCGCTGATACGGGAAAAGAAAATTTTTTTCATTTTCGAAGTGCAGGATTGAGGTCATTGTTTTCTGTACAGGGAGGAGAGATGGTGCACGCACAGAGAGTTGTCACGGGTTTGCGGGCCGTTTGCCTGCCGGTCGCGGTTTTCCTGGCCGCGGTCCTGCTGCTGGCCGGCTGCAACAGGGAGAAGAAGGAGGTCAGGAGAGAGGTGATCCGGCCGGTGAAGGTCATGACCGTCCGCTCGGGCCCAACCACTTTCACCCTCAGCTTTCCCGGCACGGTGCGGGCCGCCCGGCGCGCGGTTCTCTCGTTCAAGGTCTCGGGGCCGCTGGTCAAGCTGCCCGTGGAGGAGGGGCAGCGCGTGAAAAAGGGTGATCTCATCGCCCAGATCCAGAAGCGCGACTTCCAGACCGCCCTGGAGGAGGCCAGGGCCAGGGCCCTGGAGGCGGAACGGCAGTTCCGCCGCTACAAGGAGCTCTATGCCAGGAAGCAGGTCTCCCGGGCCGATTACGACCGGTACCGGGCGGCCCGCGACGTGGCCAGGGCCCAGCTCGAGGATGCCCGCAACCAACTGCGGGACACCTCGCTGCTGGCGCCGTTTGACGGCGTCATTTCCAAGCGCTACGTGGAGAACTTCCAGAAGGTCCAGGCCCAGGAGCCCATCGTCAACCTGCAGGACATCACCCGGATCGAGATCCTGATCGATGTGCCGGAGCAGGTCATGGCCGAGATCCGGGACAAGGAGGAAAAGCTCGAGATCGTTGCCTCCTTTGACGCCATCCCGGGCAAGGAGTTTCCTGTCAAGGTCAAGGAGTACTCCACCCAGGCCGACCCTGCCACCCAGACCTACCAGGTTGTCCTGATCATGGACCAGCCCGGGGAGGCCAATATCCTGCCCGGTATGACCGCCCTGGTCACGGCCCGCTCCACCCTCGAGGCGGGCGCCGGCACCCGGACCATCACCGTCCCGGCCATCGCGGTGATGGACGCGGCCGGCAACCGGCCCTATGTCTGGGTCCTGGACAGGAAGACCGGCACCGTGCACAGGCGGTTTGTCACCGTCGGTCCCATCACCGGCTCCAGGAACATCGTGATCCGCAAGGGCCTCAAGGGGGGCGAGACCATCGTCATTGCCGGCGTCACCCAGCTCGAGGAGGGGATGAAGGTGCGTCCCTGGGAAAAGCAGCGAGAAGGAAAGTAAGGGGTGGCCATGAATATCGCTGAATTTTCCATCAGGAAGTCGGTCATCACCTGGACGCTCACCGTGGTGGTCCTGGTCCTGGGATTTTTCTCCTACCAGGGGTTGCCACGGCTGGAAGATCCGGAATTCGCCATCAAGAACGCGGTGATCATCACTCCCTATCCCGGTGCTTCGCCCAAGGAAGTGCAGGAGGAGGTCACTGACAAGATCGAGAAGGCCTGCCAGGAACTGGGCCAGCTCAAGCGGGTGGAGTCCTACTCCTCGCGCGGGCTCTCCATTGTCAAGCTGGAGATCAAGGACAAGTACGACAAGAACGCCCTGCCCGCGGTCTGGGACGAGCTGCGGCGCAAGATCCTCGATGTCACGCCGCAGCTGCCGCCGGGCTCCGGGCCACCCATGGTCAATGACTCGTTCGGCGATGTCTACGGCGTCTATTTCGGGCTCACCGGCGACGGCTTCACCTATGCCGAGCTGAAAGACGTGGCCGAGCTGCTCAAGCGGGAACTGCTCACGGTCAAGGACGTGAAAAAGGTCACCTTCTTCGGCGAGCAGAAGGAGGCCATCTACGTGGAGATGTCCCGGGTCAAGATGGCGGCGCTCGGCATCACCCAGGAGGAGATCTTTGCCGCCCTCAAGGCCAAGAACCTGCCCGTTGACGCGGGCCGGGTCAAGATCGGGCCCGAGTACATGGCCTTCAATCCCACGGGGCTCTTCACGTCGGAAAAGGACTTCGGCGGCCTCTTCATCGCGGCCAAGAACGGCCGGCTCATCTACCTGCGCGACGTGGCCGACATCCGGCGCGGCTATGTCGATCCACCCTCCAAGATCCTGCGCGTCAACGGCAAACCGGCCATCGGCATTGCCGTGTCCACTGTCTCGGGCGGTAACGCCGTCACCATGGGCGAGGGCGTGCTCGCCAAGGTCAACGAGCTGATGGACCAGATCCCGCTGGGCATGGACCTGGTGGAGATCTCCATGCAGTCCAAGAGCGTGACCAAGGCGGTGAACGGCTTTATCGTCAACCTGCTGGAGGCGGTGGCCATCGTCATCGTGGTGCTCTTTATCTTCATGGGCATGCGGCCGGCGATCATCATCGGCTTTATCCTGGTTCTCACCATCGCCGCCACCTTCGTGGTCATGGGCTACTACCAGATCACCCTGGAGAGGATATCGCTCGGCGCGCTGATCATCGCCCTGGGCATGCTGGTGGACAACGCCATCGTGGTGGTGGACGGCATGAAGATCCGCATGCAGAAGGGTGTTGATGGTCTCACCGCGGCCAGGGAGGTGGTGGGCCAGAACGCCGTCCCCCTGTTCGGCGCCACGGCCGTGGCCGTGCTCGCCTTTGCCTCCATCGGCGGCATGACCAACTCCACCGGCGAGTACACCCGTTCGCTCTACTACGTGATCCTGATCTCGCTCTCCCTCTCCTGGCTCACCGCGGTCACCATAACGCCGCTGATGACCAAGCAGTTCGTGCTCAGCAGGAAGGCCCTGGCCTCCAGCCGGGAGGAGAACCGGAAGGATCCCTACGACAACCGGTTCTACCGGGTCTACCGGGCCTTTCTCACCCTGGCGATCCGCTGGCGCTGGATCACCATCGGCGTGGTGGTGGCCATGTTCGGCCTTGCCCTCTACGGATTCGGCCACGTGGAGAACCTGTTTTTCCCCGCCTCCACCAGTCCCATGTTCCAGGTGGAGGTCCAGTTCCGTGAAGGCACCCACATCCGCGTGACGGAACAGAAGGTGATCGGCATCGAGAAGTACCTGATGAAGATCGACGGCGTGAAGATGGTGGCCTCGGCCATCGGCGGCGGCCATCCCCGCTTCATTCTCACCTACGATACCCCGGTGGAGGCCTCGAGCCAGTACGCCAACATCCTGGTCACGATGCGCGACTACCGGATGATCGACAAGGTGCAGGACAAGATCCAGGATCACCTGGAACAGATGCTGCCCGACGCCGTGGTCAACGTCAAGAAGTTCAACCTCGGGCCGGCCCTGGGCGGCAAGATCCAGCTGCGCATCAATGGTCCGGACCCCGAGGTCCTCCGGGCCATGGCCGAAAAGGCCATGGCGGTCTTCCGCGAGGAGGGCGCCAAGGCGATCCGTTCGGAATGGGGCGCCAAGGTCAAGGTGCCGATCCCGGTCCTGGCCGAGGACCGGGCCCGCAAGCTGGGCATCACCCGGCCCATGGTGGCCCGGGCGATCCAGGCCAACTACTCGGGCACCACCACCGGCCTCTTCCGGGAGGGAATCGACCTGATCCCCATCATCGCCCGCGCGCCGGCAAGCGAGCGGCACACCATGGAGGACCTGGAAGAACTGCAGATCTACAGCCCCACCGCCCGGGCCAATGTTCCCATCCTCCAGGTGCTCAACGGGATCAGGACCGGCTGGGAGAACGCGCGTATCTCCCGCTGGCACCGGCGGCAGATGATCAAGATCCACTGCGATCCGCGCGACGAACTGCCGGCCGAGCTCTTTGCCCGCGTCAAACCGCGCATCGAGCAGCTCCTGGGCGTGGACCTGGCGGCCTACCGCGGCTATCCGCTCAAGAAGGGCGAGAAGTACACCGCCGATACCATCCCCCTCAAGTATGACGATATCCTGCCCATCAAGGGCAAGCCGGGCTACTTCATTGCCTGGGGTGGCGAGCTGGAGACCTCGGCCGATTCCACCAAGCAGCTGGCGGCCAACATCCCCCTCTACTTCGGCATGATGGTCCTGGTGGTCATCTTCCTGTTCAACGCCTTCCGGCAGCCGTTGATCATCTGGCTGACCGTGCCGCTGTCGCTCATCGGTGTCACCGCCGGGTTGCTGCTCCTCAAGCAGCCCTTCGGCTTCATGGCCCTGCTCGGCCTGATGAGTCTCTCGGGCATGCTGATCAAGAATGCCATTGTGCTCATCGACCAGATCGACCTGAACCTGAAAGACGGCATGGACGGCATGGCGGCGGTGGTGGAGTCCGGTGTCTCCAGGATGCAGCCGGTGATGATGGCGGCCCTGACCACGATGATGGGCATGATCCCGCTCTTTACCGATGCCTTTTTCGTGGCCATGGCAGTGACCATCGTCTTTGGCCTCGGTTTCGCGTCCGTGCTGACACTGGTCTTTGTGCCCGTGCTCTATGCCACATTTTTCAAGATACGCTAACGGGGGTATTATGGTGAAATTTTCGAGCTTTCGTCTTTTCCTCCTCTGCTGCGCGATGGTGCTGCCGGGTCTGCTCGTGGTGCCGCCCTCCACTGCCGCCGAGCCGCTGCCCCTCTACCGGGTGGGTATCGTCACCGACGGCAACACCGCCTGGGACCAGGAGACGGCGGCCCTGTTCCGCAAGGAGATCTCCGCCCTTGCCGAGGGCGAGTTCAGGGTGCGTTTTCCCCGCTCCATGCAGCTCTCGGGCGGCGATACAGCGGCCGGAACAAAGAAGGCCCTGGACCGCCTGCTGGCCAACCCGGACACCGACCTGGTGGTCGCCCTGGGCCTTATCGCCTCCGAGGAGGTCTTCCGCCGCGGGTCCTTTGCCAAGCCGGTGGTGGTCCCCTTTGTCTCGGACAGCATCACCCCCAACATCCCGCGCAGGGACAATACCTCCGGTGTCCACAACCTGGCCTATATCGATTCCCGCTTTCTCGTTGACCGGGAGGTTGAGAATTTCCGCAAGATCGTGCCCTTCAAGAACCTGGCCCTGCTCGTGGACAGGCGGGACGTGGAGGCCATTCCCGGCATCCGGCGTTTTGCCCGCCGGCTGGCCAACGAGTTCACGATAACCGTGAACCTGGTGGAGGTGGGCGACTCGGCCAGGGAGGCACTGGCCGCCATCCCCAAGGGGACCCAGGCCGTGATGCTGGCCTTTCTCTACCATCTCTCCGACGATCAGCTCCGTCTCCTGGTACAGGGGTTTATCCAGCGGCACCTGCCCAGCTACTCGCTCTGGAGCAAGAGCCTGGTAGAGAAGGGGGTTCTGGCCGGGGACGTGCCCGGCGATCTCCAGGAGAACCTGGCCCGCCGCACCGCGGTGGCTGTCCAGGATATCCTGCTCGGCGACGAGGCCGGTACCCTCAACATCGCCTTTGCCAGGGGCTCGGAGCTGACCATCAACATGGCCACGGCCAGGAGTCTTGATATCTATCCCAGCCTGGCCATCATGACCGGCGCCAACCTGCTCCACGAAAAACAGCAGAATATCCGCCGCCGGCTCACCCTGCAGCAGGCGGTGCAGGAGGCCCTGCAGGCCAACCTGGACCTGCAGTCCGCCGGCCGGATGGTCAGGGCGGGCGAGCAGGCCGTGGCCGAGGCCCGCTCCTCCCTGCTGCCCCGTATCGATATTGCCACCGGCGCCCGGGCCGTGGACGAGGACAGGGCGCGGCTCTCCGGCGGTGCCAGCCCGGAACGGGCCTGGACCGGTTCGGCCAGCGGCCGCCAGCAGATCTATTCCGAGCGGAGCTGGGCTGCCTACAAGGTGGAGCAGCACAACCAGGCCGGCCGGGTCATGGACCGGGAGTCGGTGCGGCTGGACGTGATCTACCAGGCATCGGTGGCCTATTTCGATGTCCTGCGGGCCAAGACCATCGAGCAGCTCTACAAGGACAACCTGAAGTTGACCCGGGCCAACCTGGACCGGGCCAGGATCAGGATGTCCACGGGCGTGGCCGGACCGGACGAGGTCTACCGCTGGGAGACCAAGTTCGCCCAGGACCGGATCGACGTGCTCAACCGGGAGTCCATCACCCTGGACGCCATGGAGGCCCTGAACCGGATCCTGCACCGGCCCCTGCAGGAGCAGTTCATTGCCGAGGAGACGGATCTCAGCGATCCCCTGCTCATGGTCAGTGACCAGCTCTTTTTTCAGATGATGAAAAATCCGAAATACCTGAAAAACTTCCGCAATTTTGCCGTGGACCAGGCCCTGCGCCTGCGGCCGGAGCTCAAGGCCATCGACGCGGCCATTGCGGCCAAGAAACGGCAGGAGACCGCCGCGGCCCGCGAGTTCTGGCTGCCCGAGTTCACCATCGAGGGCAACGTGGACCAGTATTTTGCCCAGGATGGCGCCGGCCAGCGCAGCGATGTCCGGGACGGTCTCGATGACACCGACTGGCAGATCGGTGTCTTTGCGCGGCTGCCGCTGTTCGAGGGCGGTCGCAAGAGCTCGGCCCTGAACCGGACCCGCGAGGAGCTGGCCCGGCTGAAGATCGAACACGCGGCCCTGGCCGAACGGGTGGGCCAGAACGTGCTCAGCGCCCTGAACCGGACCCGGGCCTCCTACCCGGGTATCTCGCTGGCGCGGGAGGCCGCCGACGCGGCCCGCCGCAACCTGAACCTGATCACCGATTCCTATGTCCAAGGCATCAAGTCCATCATCGACCTGCTCGACGCCCAGAACCAGGCCCTCACCGCCGACCAGGCCGCGGCCAACGCGGTCTACAACTTCCTGGTCGACCTGATGGGCGTGGAGCGGGCCATGGGCGAGTTTGTCACCTTCCTGCCCACCGAGCAACGCAGGCAGTGGCAGAAGGAGGCGGAAAAGTACATGCGCCAGCAACTTGCCGCCGCGGCCCCGGCCAGGTAGAGCCGCGGCAGGCAGCCCTCTTATTTTCCGGGCCTTTGCCCCCGGTGGACCGTCCGCCGGGGGTGCTTTTTTCCTTCCCACGGCAGCTATACGTCCTGTCCTCCCGCCAGGCCGGGACATGCCCGCCCTCTCCTCCTGTGTATACTTCAACTCACTGATAACAAATCATATTCGGCAGGTTGCCAGTCCCTACGGACGGGAAAATGAAGAAAGCACTCTTTCTCGCAGCCGGCGGGCCGAAATAAAAACGAACATATTTGTTTGATCCGGTGATCCGGCAAAAGAAAATCTTTTCTTTATTTTCGAAGTGCAGGAATTAGGTGGAATTATTTGTTTCTGCATATTGACAAGGGACCTGTTTCACGGCAAGTTGACAGCATGTCAGAAAAGAGGCGCCGGATCGGTCCGCGCCTGCGGCGGGGACGACCTCTCCCCCGCGATACCGGCCAGGGCATCACCTGGAGAGGTTTGTCCCGGTTTTTTCGCCCTTCATGGCCGCCCCGCGGGCACGAAGGGCTGTCCGAAAATACCTGCCCCCGGAAGAGGGGGGCAGGGTATCATGGTCTGTCTGGGCCGTGACCTGGAAACCTGGTCCGGCCGTACCGGCTTATCGGGGTTTGGTTGTGAAGAAAAAAGGGCTCGTCATCCTGCTGGCTGTTGTTCTCCTGCTGGTGGTCGCTGTCATGTTCCTGCCCGTGGTGCTCTCCTCCTCCATGGTCCTGCGCATGGCACTGGACCGGGTCAATGCCGCCTCGCCCGCCACCATCAGCATCGATTCCTGTTCCATCGGCTGGAAAAGCGGCCTTGTGTGCCGCAACATCCGGCTGGATGATCCGGCCGCCGGCCTGAAGATGACCATCCCCGGCCTGAGCGGCAGCCAGGGCCTGCTCGCCCTGCTGGTGGCCCCGAAGAACCTGGGCCAGATCGTCATCAGCAGGCCCGCCATCGTGCTCACCGGGACCCGGCCTGCCGGGAAGGGCGGCAGGAAAGGCGGCAACAGGGGCGGAACCACGGCCGGCAGGGGAGAGAAAAAGGACCACAGGGCGACTGCCGGCGCAGCGGCCTCCCGGCAGGACGGCGGGTCTGCCGGCACACCGTTCTGGGAAGGCATGCGTGTCCGTCTCCTGGTCCAGGGCGGCACCGTGACCAGCCGCCTGCACCTGCAGCCGCCGCAGGTCATCGCCCGTGACCTGCAGCTCACCTCGGGCCTTTCCGATGGAAGCATCGCCTATTCCCTCGGCCTGCAGGACGGTTCCGGGAAGGGGAGGCTTGCGGCCACCGGCTTCATCAACCTGCCGGTGCGCCAGTCCGGGTTTCTCGACGCCCTGGTCTCCATGGTCAACCTGCAGATTAACAATTATGATCTGCAGGGACTGCTCGCGACCGCCGCTGGCCGCACGGATGCGCTCCCCCGGGGCCGTGGGGACCTCTCCGGCAACCTGACCCTGAAGACCGCCGGTCTTGCCAACCTGACCGTCAAGGGTAACCTGAAACTGCGGGAGCTTCGTTTGAACGGCGGTTTCCTCGGCAATGACCGTCCCGCCCTGGCCAGGGTGGATCTCCAGCTTGACGCGGACAGGAAAAAGGGCCGGGACTGGACACTGAACTCCCTCACCCTGACCTCGGACGCCGGCACCATCAAGGCCAAGGGAGCCCTTGCTGCCGCCGGCCGTCGTCTCGAAGCCTCGGGCCGGCTGAAACTGCCGGTGCTCATGGCCCAGGTGCCCGGGCTGCTGCGGATCCGGAAGGGTGTGGTCATGAAGTCGGGACAGCTCGGTTTCTCCCTTGATCTCGCGGACCGGGACGGCACGGTGCGCGTTGATGCCAATACCCGCCTGGAGCAGCTCGGCGGGCAGATCGACAAGCGCTCCTTTGCCTGGACCACGCCCATGACCCTGGCCCTGAAGGGCGAAGCAGCCGGCGGCAGGGTGAAGGTCCAGGACCTGCGCCTTGCCTCCTCCTTTCTCACCATCACCGGCCGCGGCGAACTGGACAACTTCTTCCTGCGCGCCAGGGGGGACCTGGACAAGGGATCCCGCGAGCTGGGCCTCCTGTTCGACCTGGACTGGCGCGGCACCGGCACCCTGGTCATGGAGGCCACGTCAAAGGCCCTGGGCGGAAACCGCTATGTCATGGATCTCTCCTCCACCGTGGCTGGTTTTTCCCTCAAGCGGGCCGGCCAGGAGATCCTGCCCCCCCACCGCCTCACCCTGGCGCTGCATGGCAGCGGCTCGCCCGAGGCGCTTACCAGGGGCAGGGGCACCATGGCCTTTCGCTGTGATGTCGCCGCCTGGCCGGGAACCCTGCGGCTCACGGCCGACAACCTGTCGCGGCAGGAGGGCGGCCTGACGAGCCGCTACCGGCTGAACGGTTCCCTGGACCTGGCCCGGTTGACCGACCTGCTGCACAACCTGGAGATCCTGCCCCGGCAGACAACCGTGACCGGTGGCCTGGATATGCTGGCCGCCGGATTCCTGGAGCAGGGTGTGGTGGCGGTGCGGCAGCTTGACGTCGGCGTGGACCGCCTCCTCTACCTTGCCGACGGTTTCACCTACCGGGATGCGCATGTCCGGCTTTCCAGCGTGTTGCCGGCCGCGGTCGCCGGCGTTCCCATCCGGGTGCGAAAACTGGTGGTGAGCGGCAGCCCCGAGGAGTTCCTCTGGACCGGCAACGGCAACTCGGCGGTGAACCCGGCCGGCCGCGGTCTCTACCTGCGCAACCTGCGGCTCGTCTCCGGCCTGGGCGTCGTAAGGATCGGTAGACTGGATGTCGCCGACTGGCAGCGGCTCCCGGAGACCCTGACCACCGATGTCCGTGCCGGCCTGCAACTGGATTCCCTGGCCCGGCTGCTCCATGCGGGCGGGGTGCTGGACAAAAAGCTCGCCCTGGCCGGTCGTGCCGATCTCGACCTGCGGGTGACGCAGGACAAGGGCCAGCGCCTTGCCCTGGACCTGGAGGCGCCCCTGACCCTGGCCCGGGACGGCAGGAAGATCCTGGACCGGGAACGTGTTGCCCTCACCGTTGATGCCCGGCGCAACACCAACTCCGAGGATCTTGTCTTCAAAAAGATCGAGTTCGTCTCCAGGCCGCTTACCCTGGCGGCCAGCGGCCTGCTTGGCCGTGAGCGGCGGTCCGTCCTTGCCCTGAAGGGAAGCGTGACCCCTGACCTGGCCCTCCTGGCGCCGATAGCAGAGGCGGTAAGCGGCACGCCCCTGGTCATGAAGGGCCGGCACACGTCACAGTTCGACCTGCGCCTGCCCCTGGACCTGCCCGCGGAGAAGCGCGCCAGGCAGGCCCGCCTCTCCATCGACCTGCAGGCCGACGCCATCCGGTACAGGGGCATTGATCTCAAGGACCTGACCGTCCCGGTGCGCATGGGGGACGGCGTCCTGGAGACCAGGATTCACGCCGGTCTCAACGGCGGCACCCTGGCCGTGGACCCTGTCTGTCGATTCACCGCCGAGCCGCCGCTGCTCAGCATCCCGGACAATTCGCGGGTCCTGACCGGGGTCCAGCTGCAGCGGCCCCTGGTGGAGGGTGTGCTGAGCCGGCTCCATCCCCTGTTCGGCGTCCTTGCCAGGCCCACCGGCACCCTGGACATGGATCTTGCAACCTTTTCCTGGCCCCTGGCCGAGAAGGGAGCCAAGCAGGCCCGGTTCCAGGCGGTGTTTGATGTCAGCCGGGTCAACCTGGACAGTGTCGGCGTCCTGCGCGAGGTACTGGCCCTGGCCGGACTGGACCGGGAAAAACTGCGGCTTAAGGATTCCACCATCACCTGCACCGGCGCCGGGGGCAGGATCCGCTGTACACCGGTCCATATCCTGGTGGCCGGTTCGGACATGGTGATCAGCGGTTCCCTGGGCATGGACGGGACGCTCGATTACCTGCTCCAGGTGCCGGTGACCCGGAACCTGGTCGGCAGGGAGGGATACCGCGTGCTCAAGGGGACGACCATCAAGGTACCCGTCAGGGGAACCCTGGGCCAGCCGGTCTTCAACCGGCAGATGGTGACCGCCGCGGTCTCTGATCTCGCCCGGCAGGCGGCGGGCAAGGCCATCAAGAAGGAGGTCGAAAAGGCCCTGCCCGGTCTCCTCAAGGGGTTGATGGGCAAGTAGTTCGACAGGTGTCTTGAGGGAGGCAACAGTGGCATCCGGCCGGAGACTGTTGCCGACCATCGGAGGATTGATGACAGGAATCCGGTACGCCGGGCCGGGTTGTCTGCAAAACGGAGGTGCGTGCGATGTGCGGGGATGAGGAGCCGCTTGATCCATGAATACTTTGCTCAGGCTGTCTGTAATCGGCTCGGGAGGATTTGTCGGGGCCGTCCTGCGGTACCTGGTCAGTGGCTGGGTCCAGGCCTGGTCGGGTTCGATCCTGTTTCCCTTCGGTACCATGGCCGTTAACCTGATCGGCTGTTTTGTTATCGGTTTCCTGAGTTTCCTGGTCGAGAGCCGCGGATTTCTCTCCGTGGAGGCCCGTTCCTTTATTCTCATCGGCCTGCTCGGGGCCTTTACCACGTTTTCCACCTTTGGCAATGAGACCCTGGCCCTGATCCGTAACGGGCGGGTGGACCTGGCCGCCATCAACGCCACCACCCAGGTGCTTGTCGGCCTGGTCATGGTCTGGCTGGGCAGGGTCATTGCTTCCGGGATCTGGAGGTAGTTATGGAGTTACCGCAGGAAGGATACATGCTGCGCATCATCATCGGCGAGAGCAGCCGCTGCGAGGGCCGGCAGCTCTACGAGTGGATCGTGGTCAAGGCCCGCGAGTGCGGGATCGCCGGCGCCACCGTGCTGCGGGGCATGATGGGCTATGGCGCTAACTCGCGGATCAAGACCGCGTCGATCCTCCGCCTGTCCGAGGACCTGCCGGTGATCATCGAACTGGTGGATACCAGGCGCATGCTGGAGGAGTTTCTCGAGGTGATCGACCCGGTCATCGAGGAGGGGCTGGTGACCTTCGAGAAGATGCATATCCACATGTACCGCCACAACCGGGAAAAACATAGTTGACGGTTCACGGCCCGGCGCCGCCGTCACCGGCCGGGGCCGGGTCGCAGACTGTCAATTATTACCACCCGCATCCTGCCCTTCGAGGATGGAGAATGGATCTCCCTTGCCGTAGCAGCGGCTTATGTGAACGTGTCCGGTTTTTTCGGCGCACTGGCCGCGCAAGGGGATTTTGCCTTCATTTTCCCGTCCCCCGGGATGGTCAATCGCGGGATTGAGGGACCAACTTTTCATGGAGGATTGTGATGAGCAAGAAGATCGTGATTATCGGTGGTGTGGCCGCGGGGCCCAAGGCCGCCTGCCACCTGAAACGGCTGCGGCCGGACTGGGACGTCACCGTGGTCGACCAGGACACCCTGATCTCCTATGGCGGCTGCGGCATCCCCTACTATGTCTGCGGCGATGTCTCCGACGAGGCCGAGCTGCGCTCCACCAGCTTTCACATGGTGCGGGACGCGAAGTTCTTTGAAAAGGCCAAGGGCGTTCGCGTCCTGACCGGCACCCGTGCCCTGGCCATCGACCGCAAGGCCCGGACCGTGCAGGTGGAGGACCTGGAGAGCGGCGAGAAGAAGGACCTGCCCTGGGACCGGTTGATGCTGGCCACCGGCGCCAGTCCCTTTGTCCTGCCCATTCCCGGCACCGACCTGGACGGCGTGTTCACCATCGCCAACCTGCACAAGGCCATTGAAATCAAGAAACGCATCGCCCGGGGCCAGGTGGGCAAGGCCGTGGTCATCGGCGGCGGCGCCATCGGTATCGAGATGGCCGAGGCCCTGACCGATCTCTGGGGCGTGGAGACCGCGCTGGTGGAGTTCATGCCCCAGCTCCTGCCGCGCATCGTCGACTGGCAGATGGCGGCCATGCTCAAGAACCACCTGCAGGAAAAGGACGTGGCCGTCTATACCGGCGAAGGGGCCTCGGAGATCGTGGGCGACGACCAGGGCCGGGTGGTGGCGGTCAAGACGCCGCAGCGGACCCTGGAGGCGGACCTGGTCATCATGGCCGCCGGCGTGCGGCCCCGCAGTGACCTGGCCCGCGATGCCGGCCTGCTGGTGGCGCCCTGGGGCGGCATCGTGGTCAACCGGCGGCTGCAGACCTCGGACCCGGATATCTACGCGGCCGGCGACTGCATCGCCACGGTCAACCTGGTGACCGGCAAGGAGACCTATGCGCCGCTGGGCTCCCTGGCCAACCGGGAGGGCCGGATCGTGGCCGACAACATGGCCGGCATTCCCACCACCTTTGACGGCGTGGTGGGCTCGTTCATCATGAAGGCCTTTGAGCGCTGCATCGCCGCCACCGGCATCAGCTACGAGACCGCTGTTGCCGAGGGCTTTGACGCCGACTATGCCCTGACCGCCCCCTCGGACCGGGCCCACTTCTTTCCCGGCGAGGCCATTGTCGTCTACCTGCTGGTCTTTGACCGCAGGACGCGCAGGGTCCTGGGGTTGCAGGGCTTCGGGGTCATGAACGATTCCATCTCCGCCCGCATCGACGCGGCCGCGGTCATGATCGCCAAGGGCGCCACCATCGAGGACTTCATGGTCGCCGAGATGGCCTACGCGCCGCCCTTTTCCGCTGCCATCGACTCCATCAACGCCGCGGCCTACGTGGCCGACAACCTCTGTGCCGGCCGGTTGCGCAAGATGGAGATGGACCGGTTCCTGGCCTGGATGGAGGATTTTGACGCCGAGCCCGGCTGGATGGCCCTGGACATTCGCCATCCCCTGGAGACCGGACCCTTTGTCGACAAGTTCGGCGAGGACAGGTGGCTGGCCATCCCCTACAACGAGGTACGTGACCGGTACCGGGAGATCCCGGACGACAAGACCATGATTATCCTCTGCGATGCCGGTACCCGTTCCTACGAAGTGCAGGTATTCCTTGACCATATCGGCAAAAAGAATACCATGGTATTAAGCGGTGGGTTCAACGTGATCCGCCGAATCGGCGTGGACTGGCTGCCCGGGTAAGACGTCCTGGCTGCAATCGCCTGCGGCAGAAGGCAAAATCCTTTCTGCCGCGGGCGAGCCCTGCCTGGGGCCGGTCCGGATCTGGAAACGCCGGGCACCGGTGTGCCCGGCCGGCTGAAGGCTGGGAGAGAAAAAGCATGGCAGACGTCAATACCGAACATATGGTTGAGGAGATCAGGGCCAATATCCAGACCGGCGACCGGATCAAGGCCCGGCTGGTCCTTGATCATCTCGGCAGCGTGGACAAGAAGACCCAGAACCGGCTTCTCTATGAATTGTCCCGGGGTGAGGCCGACTTCACCATTCCCCTGTTCAACTACCTCCTCACCGAGTACCCGGACCTGGCGGAAAGCCTGCCGGTGATCCGGGAGACCCTCATCTCGCACCTGATCGCCTATCCCGAGCTCCTGATCCGCAGCCTGCGCGACCCGGAGATCACCGACAAGACCATCATGATCCAGACCGCGGGTGAACTGCGGCTCGAGGACGCCACCCTGGCCCTCATCGACCTCCTGGGCCAGACCGATGACAGCCCCACCATCAAGCTGATCATCGAGACCCTCGGCCTGATCGGCGACCCGCAGTCGATCAATACCCTGACCGACTACCTCTATTCAGCGGACCGGGAGCTGATCATCGCCGCCATCCATGCCCTGGGCCAGGTGGGCACCCAGACCGCCATGCACCGGCTGGCGGAACGGATGGGAACCGACAACGAGCTGGACCTGCTGATCCTGGGGATCTTTGCCGATGTCCAGGACCAGGTCTCCCTGGAGAAACTCAACGATACCCTGCGCTCCCACCATGCGCACATGCGCATCTATGCCAAGGACGAATTGATCAGGATCGGCAGCAAGTGCGTGCCGGTGCTGATCGAGAACCTGAAGGAGGCGGACGACGACCTCCTCATCCACACCCTCAACGTGCTCGGCGAGATCGGTGACGAGTCCGCCATCATGCCGATCAGGAAGCTGCTCAACTCCGAGCCGCGCAACGCCAATGTCCGGTTCGCTGCCTACGAGGCCCTGGCCATGCTGCCCCTGCGCAAGGGGGCCTATACCCTGGCCGCGGGCCTCACTGACCCGGAAGACCATGTCTGTATTGCTGCCGCACGGGCCATTGATCGTAACTTCAACGAGATACTTGCCGCCGGCATCAAGAACATGATCAAGGCCCGGAACGACGAGGCCCGTCACATCGTCAAGATCATCGTCAATGCCCAGGTGGACAATATCTTCCTCAGCCTGGCCGGCGAGGACTATTTCCGGGAAATGGCCCTGGTCTACCTGCCCCATGCCCACCAGGACATCCGTGACCATTACGCCGGGCTGCTGAAGAAGAACGGTTTCGAGGAGTTCGCCGCCCTGGTGGCCGGCGGGACCATCGATTCCGGCGGAGCGCGGGCAAAGATCTGCGCTGTCGACGACTCGCGAATGATCCTGAATATCTACAAGGCGACCCTGCACGAGCTCGGTTTTGAGCCGGTCCTGTTCGAGTTCCCGGCCGGGGCGTTGAAGTGGCTGGAAGAAGAAAAGCCGGCCCTGGTCCTGACCGACCTCAACATGCCCGAGATATCCGGTATCCAGCTGACCGAGGGAATCCGGAAGATCTATCCGGCCGGAGAGCTGCCGGTCATCATGGTCACCACCCAGAGCGACAGCCAGGACCACGAGGCAGCCCAGGCGGCAGGGGTCGACGATATCCTGATCAAGCCCTTCAATGCGGCCTCCCTGAAGGGGGTGATGGAGAAGTACCTCCCGGTGCCCTGAGCCCGAAGGCGGTAGTTCCTTCCGGACAAGACCGCGACAGGCGGGGAGAGTCCTCTCCCCGGTGGCAGAGGTCTCTGCCGGCCTGCCCCCTTTCCCGGCCGGTCAGCCTGGTCCTGACCAGGCCGGCCAGGAAGGACAGGGCCCGGCAGAGCGGGTCCCCTGCCGGGAAATGGTTGTTGACAATGGCGTCGATGCGGTCCTCGGACCGTGCCTGCCAGAGTTCCTCCAGCTCTTTTTCACGTTCCCTGCCGGCCATGCGCAGGCGGGCAAGGTCGGCGGCGTAAAAGCTCATCTCGGGATGTCTTCTCGAGATGTCAAGAAGCAGTTCCTGCAGCCTTTCCGGCTGTTCGTGGAGTATCCTCTCGGAAACAGATATCCATTCCTCTTTTTCCGCGTGCACGTTCTTCATCCTGTTTTCCTCCCCTGGCGGCACTGGCTCTTTCGGCCGTGGCCCGGCTCTTGTCTCCCCAGTGTATGCAAGTATACCAACAGAGCCTTACAGAATTCTTACACAGGGTCGCAGGTGGGAAAAAAACCTGGCTTGCCGTGGTCCTGGACCGCTTGTTTTTTTATTGTTCCGTATTTTCGTCTTTTTTCTGCATCGTGGCGTTGTGGGTGCCAGTGGTGGGCAGCAGGGCGGGAAGGCCTGGGCCGGGAAGGATTCCCGGGAGTCAGGGATTTGTCAGCCAGGCGGGTGGCCGGGCAGGGACGGGGAGCCCGGGATGACGTACAACGGGTCAGCGGCGATCAGGCGGCAGCAGCGTCTGTCACGTAGTCGGGCAGCCGCTGGAAAAAACGGCCCACGTCCTCGGGCCGGTGGGCGTCGGACCCGGCGACGAGCGGGATGTGCAGCGCCATTGCCCTGCCCAGGATGCCTGGTTCGGGAAAGGGACAGTTGCGGATGGAGTAGCCCGAGGTGTTGATCTCGAGAGCGACGCCCCGCTCGGCCATGGCTGCCAGCAGGGTGTCGACCTGGCGCAGGTGATCTTTGCCGAGGCGGATGTCCGGGTGGTGGCGCAGGACCGCGTCCAGGTGGCAGACAACGTCGGGCTGCACCACCTCGAGACCTGCCAGCAGGCCGTCCAGGTAGGCCGTGACCACCCGGTCGATGCCTTCCGCGGCCAGCAGGTCCAGGTTTTCCCGGCGTCGACTGACCAGGTTGCAGTGGCGCTCCCCCACCAGGTAGAAATGGTAGGAAAGGCCGACCCTGTCCCATGGATACTGCCGGAGGGCGGCACGCAGGTTCCCGGTCTCGTGCGGGTTGTAGCCCGCCTCCACGCCCAGCTTGATGGTGATGCGGTCGGCGTACCTGGCCCTGAGGCGGTTGCCTTCGCGAAAGTATTCCTCGAAGTCGGTCCTGCTGAGCCAGGTCCTGGGGCTGGAGTGGATGCCCACCTCCAGGTGTTCCAGGAAGGTCATGGAGTGCAGGCCACGGTCCATGGCGGCCAGGACATACTCCTCCATGGTACCGACGGCGTGGTTGCAGAGACGGGTGTGGATATGGCCGTCACTGCCGGTGTCGATGATCTTCAGCATGGAGGTGGCCAGGGTCCGGCCCCGCTGAACAGAAGGGCCAGGGAAAAGAAGTGTACTGATCCGTCCCGGCACGGGCGGGACGACTGGTCAGGGAGCGGGCAGGGAGCCTGTCAGGCAGGATCAGGCGTTGCCCTTGGGAAAGAAATGGATGACACCGTCGATGTCCGAGGTGTCGCAGATGTCGCCCATCTCCATTTCCAGGTCAAGAAGCCCCTCGATTCCTTCCATCTCCACGGAAAAGGACGGACCATCCGGGAGGTGATAGATGAGGGTTTCGACCTTGCTCAGGTCGATGGGGGTCAGGAAGATATTTTTCATGGAGAGTGGTTGTCTTGCTTTCATGAGCAGCTGATGCGGTATGCGGGAAGTCCCTTGCTGTCGGCCGGCGGGCCGCCGGAACCATTCCCGGTTTCTCTTTCTTTCTTTATAAATTCTTTTTGGGCAAATGGCAAGGAAGCAGGGTCTTGCGGCAGCGAAAAAAGAGGCCGTGCGGGCAGGCGGTTGAAAAACATCGTCCCTGCCACCATTTCGGTTTGACAGAAGAGGGGGAGATGGTAGAATACCATGCCTTGTCCAATGTGAGATCAGCAAGCCCGCCGGCCTGGGCCGGGCCGGGTCCAGGATATCGTATATCAAACCCTGAAGAGGATTAGCCCGCAATGAGCCAGAACAAGGAACAGCCCCTTGACAAAGAGGAGGCCTTCAAGAGTACAGACAAGAACCCGTCCCATATCCTGCCGGAGAAGCTGAGCCTCGATTCCCGGCTCAAGTTCGAGTGCCATCCGGGGGTCAGCTGTTTCACGGCCTGCTGCCATAACATCAAGATTATCCTTACACCCTATGACATCCTGATCCTGCGCAAGCGGCTGGGGATTCCGGCGCACGAGTTCATCACCAGGTATACCCAGCCGACCTACCTGGAAAAGACTGACATGCCCGGCGTCCAGATCAAGCTCACCGGGGACAAGAAGGCCTGCCCCTTTGTCACGCCCGATGGCTGTACGGTCTACAGTGATCGTCCTTCGGCCTGCCGCTATTACCCCGTGGGCATGGCCGATTTCCACGAGGGCGGAACCGACGACGCTGCGGAAGAGAAGTTTTTCTTTATCGTCAAGGAACCGCACTGCAAGGGGTTCGAGGAGCCAAAGGAGTGGACCATCGGCGAGTGGCGGGCCGACCAGGGGGTCGATGTCCGCGACGAGATGAACAAGGAATGGCTGCGCCTGGTCATGCGCCGCAAGTCCTTCGGCTACCAGGCCTCACTCAGCGAGGCGGCCAAGCGCATGTTCTTCATGGCATCCACCGACCTGGACTCTTTCCGTAATTTTGTCTTTGAGAGCTCTTTTCTCGACACCTATGTTGTCGACGACGAGACCCTGGCCAAGATCAGGGAGGACGACGTGGAGCTGATGCTCTTTTCCTTCAAGTACCTGGCCAACACCCTGTTCGGCGCCGAGGGCATGAAGATCAGGCCCGAGAAGATCGAGGCCAAGGTCAGGGAGATCAAGGAGCGCCAGGACAAGGTCCTGCAGGAGGCCGAAAAGGAGTACCAGGAACTCAAGGCCGAGTACGAACGGCGGAAAAAGGAGCGCGAGGCCAAGAAGGCCGACAGCAGGTAACCCAACGCGTCGGCGGGGCCGTAACCGGTGGTTACCTGCCCCCTGATGGCTTGTGCCTGCGCGTATCCCCCGCAGCAGGTGACAGGGAGGCAGCCCTTGGGGCGGCCTCCCTTTTTTTATCTCTTTTACCACCCTTCGCCGGTCCTGCAGCATCGGCCGGCAGCGTCCCTGTCCACTGCGCCTGCCTGGCCATGTCCAGAAAGGGGGCCATGTCCAGGGGACGATCCAGTTCCCTGTTGAGAAACGATACCAGGTCCCTGCGGTTTCCCTGCCGCCACCAGGAGATGAGCAGGGCCACGGCCGCGGGCTGCCGGTACCAGCGGCTGCCGGCCGCATCCCGCAGCCGGTCGTCCAGGATGGCGGCGGCCAGGAAGCCCTGGAAGTAATCCAGGGTGTAGAAGTCCGGCATCAGGTCAAAGAGATAGGTCTCGGGATCATAGTGGAACCCGGTCTCCCGCTGCATGGTGCGGGCATAGAATGGTTCCCCGTTGCGGAGCCTGCGTTGGCGGAAGTTTTCGAACTCGATGACCATCTTGGCCGCGTACCTCCGGGCAAGCGTCACCCACTTGACCTGGTGGACCGTGGCAACGGCGGCGGCATCGTCGCTGTCAAGGCCGATGATCTCCTCGAGGAATTCCCCGGACATGGCCATCTTCTGGAACAGGAAGGCAAATGCCTCCGACAGGCCGCTGGAGGGAAAGAAGTCGGTCTGCAGAGGTGAGAGCCCCTTGTCGGTGTAGAGGAAGGAGAGGGCATGACCCAGCTCGTGGCAGAGGGCCTCGAGATCCAGCCAGCCCTGCAGCGGGCCCAGGACGATGTGGATCTCGCCGGGGACGGCCACCGGCATGCAGTAGGACTGGCGGCCCGGCCGGCCCTGGTGGTGGATGGTGAGGGCCGGGCTGCGGATTCGGTCAAAGCCGGCCTTCTCAAAAAAGGCGAGGATGTCGTCAACGCGCAGGGACCGGGGGAAACAGCGGTCCAGGTAGCGCAACCCCAGCAGGTAGATGGCGTCGAACCGGGAGGCCTGGCCGAGCTCGATGCCGGTCACCTCCCGGAGCAGGGCGTCAACCCGCCTGAGATGTTGTTCCCGTCCCGCTTCGAGGAAGGCGGTGGCCAGGGCGGCGGCCTCTTCAAGGCGCACGCCCCGTTTCTGTTCGCAGAACTCGAGATAGCCGGCATAGCCCAGCTCCTCCTCCACCAGGGCGAGCAGTCCCTGCCAGGTGGCATGGCTGAGCGGGGCCAGGAAGCGGCACAGGGTGCGCACCTCGCGGGTGAGCAGGCGCCGGGCCTGGTGGTCGGCGGTGTCCTGGCACCAGGTGATGACCTGGTTGAAGGGGATCTCCTCGCCGTTCACCTGGGCCCTGGCCCCCTTCATCCAGGAGGTGAGCATGGCCTGCAGCGGTTCCACCCGCACGCGCAGGAAATGGTCAACGGCCTGGAAGTAGAGCCGGTCGCCAGCCCTGCTCCGGTCAAGTTGCCGGATCGCCGCCAGGTCGGCCCGGGTGAGCGGCGCGCCGGTATCCCACGCCGGCCTGCGACCGAGCTGCATGTCCAGGTCACGCAGGCGCACGGCCCTGGTCATGGCCGCTATCCTGTCGAGCCAGGGCTGCAGCCGGACGGGATCGACCGGTCCCGTGCCGTCAGCGGGCATGACCGGAAACCGGGGACAGGGCAGGGCGGCGCCGGCAAGGGGGCAGAGCCGCTGAGGGATGGAGAGGCAACCAGGTCCGCATTCCTCCTCTATACCCTGTTTGCTGCTGTCCGTAAACCGTGAAGACCTGGCAGCGGAACCTCGCCGCATGGGCGGCCGGCCCGGCGCGGAATAGTTCTCGCCATTCCTGGCAGACTCTGGTACTCTGTTGAAATCATAAATATTGTCAGGTGAGCGGCGATGACGGATACAGGTTTCGACTTTGACGTGGTGGTCATTGGTTCCGGGTTCGGTGGCTCGGTGATGACCTGCCGGTTGGCGGAAAAGGGTTACCGGGTCTGCCTGCTCGAACGGGGCAGGCGGTACGGCATGTTCGAGTTTCCCCGGCGCATGGACGAGGTGCGCAGGCGGCTCTTCTGGGATCCCGAAGACGGCAAGTTCGGCTTCATGCAGTTCCACTCCTATTACCAGAGCGACACCTTCTCGGTCGCTGCCAGCGGCCTCGGCGGCGGCTCCCTGATCTATGCCAATGTCCTGATGCGGATGCCGGCGGATTTTTTTGCCGGCTGGCCCGGCGGCATTACCAGGGAGACCCTGGATCCCTTCTACGACCGGGCCCTGGAGATGCTGGAGGCGAGCCCGTATCCCTTTACCCCTGACAACCCCTACTACTACGACACCCCCAAGACCGCCGCCATGCAGCGGGCCTCGGCAGAGATCGGGGACGCGCCGGACGCCATGGGCCCGCACAGGTTCCGGCTGCCACACCTGGCGGTCCGGTTCGAGGGTGATTTTCCCGGCCAGCAGGGGGTCAACAGGCAGGGTGTGACCCAGTCGCGCTGTACCAAGTGCGGCGAGTGCGACCTGGGCTGTAACATCCATGCCAAGAACACCCTGGACCTGAACTACCTCGCCCGGGCCTCTGATCCCGACCTGCTGGGGCCGGGCGGGGTTGCCGCCGAGATCCGGACCGAGTCCCTGGTCCAGGAGATCATCCCCCTGGCGGGCGGCGGTTACGAGGTCTTCTACGCGCATCCGCGGCAGCTGGCGGACCGGCGGCGCGTGACCGCGGAAAGGGTTGTCCTCTCGGCCGGCACCATCGGTTCCACCGCCATGCTCCTCAAGATGCGCAAGTATGGCCGGCTCAACAACCTGAGTTCCATGCTGGGGAAACGGTGGTGCGGCAACGGCGACCTGGAGGGCATGGTCTTCAGGACCGATGACCAGCTGCTGCCGACCAAGGGGCCGGTCATCACCTGCGCCCTGGAGTACCGTTTCCAGGACTACCCGGACGGGTTTCCGCACGGTCTCTACATCCAGGACGCCGGCATCCCGGCCTTCGTGGCCTGGTACGCGGTGGGACGGCTGCCCTCGCCCTCGGTCTTCCTGCCCTCGCTGCGCTTCGGTGCCAGGATGCTGGCCCGGTTTTTCCAGGTCCGCATCACGCGCCGTTTCCGGCGGGAGATCAACATCGGCGACGACATCGCCGCCATGATCGACAAGGACGATTACCTGCGCCGATTCCTCATCCTGCTGGGCATGGGGCGGGACCGCTCCACCGGTACCGTCGAGCTGTCGCCGGACGACCAGCCGGTCATCCGCTGGCGGATGGAGGCCAGCAAGCTGCACTATGACCGGGTGCGGCGGGAGATGCGCAAGATCGCCCGTGCCGTGGGCGGCAAGTTTGTCGACAACCCGCTGACCTGGTTTGACAAGGTTATCGCGGTCCATCCCCTGGGCGGCTGCGTCATGGCGGAAACAGAACAAGAGGGGGTGGTGGATGTCGATGGCCAGGTCTTCGGCCATCCCGGCCTGTACGTTGTCGACGCCAGCATCCTGCCCACCTCCACAGGACCCAATCCCTCCCTGACCATCGCCGCCATGGCCGAGCGGATCGCGGAGAGATTCCCGGAGAAGAACCGATGACCGGTCACGTTCATTTCAAAGGCATCGAGGAAAAGGACACCGCCAGGTATCCGCTGACCACTGACGACAATGTCCAGCTCCTGCTGACCCGGTGCAGGGGAGGGGACCGGGGCCCGGTGCTGCTCAGCCATGGCCTGGGCGTCTCCAGCGAGATCTTCACCACCGGCACCATCGAGACCAGCCTGGCCGCCTTTCTCTACCAGGCAGGCTATGATGTCTGGCTGCTCGATTTCAGGGCCTCGATCCTGTTGCCGGCCTGCCGGACGCAGTTCACCGGCGACGATGTGGCCTTTCACGACTACCCGGCCGCCGTGGCCGAGGTCAGGCGGCTCACCGGCGCCGCCGACATCCAGGTCGTGGTCCACTGTTTCGGCGCCACCACCTTTTTCATGTCCATGCTCGCCGGGCTGCAGGGCGTGCGGAGCGCGGTCTGCTCCCAGGTGGCGACCCACATGGTGACCTCGCGCCTGACCCGCATGAAGGCGGCCCTTCGCCTTGCCCGCCTCTCCCGTCTTGTCGGCATCGACGCCTTTGACGCCTCGCCGCCCAGGCCCGAGAGGTTCCGGGACCGGCTCCTGGACCTGTTGCTCTACCTCTACCCCATACGCCGGAAGGAGCGGTGTTCCAACCCGGTCTGCCGGCGGATCGCCTTCATGTATGCCGAGCTGTACAACCACGCCAACCTGTCCGGGGAGCTGCATGCGCACCTGGACGACCTCTTCGGCGTGGCCAATATCAGTGCCTTCATGCACCTGGCGACCATGGTCCGGACCGGCTTTGTCGTCAACCGCAAGGGTTCGGACATCTACCTGCCGCAGCTGCGGCGGCTGAACATCCCGATCACCTTTATCCACGGCAGTGACAATATCTGCTTTTATCCTGAAAGCACGGAGATCAGTTGCAACCTTCTTGGAAAATACAACGGCAGGGACCTGTACAACCGCGTCGTGGTGCCGGGTTACGGTCACATCGACTGTATCTTTGGCAAGAATGCCCACCGGGACGTCTTCCCGGCCATTGTCGCGCACCTCGACGAAACCCGGGCCGTCCGTCCCGGCCGGGCCGGGGCGCCGGAGGTCTCTGTCGCGGCCGGCATCACCTTCCGGGAGAGGATGTCGGGCCGGTTCGCGGCCAGCAGGGGAGGCGGCACCACGTCGGCAGAGGCTCTCAGGGGCCGGCTGACACTCTCCCTGGCCATCACCCTTGCCGACCTGGCCGGCTTTATCAGGGACCCGGAGCACCGGGGCGTGTTGAGCGGCACAGTCAGCCATCCCATGTTCGGCGCGCCGGTGCTCGTCGATCACGGGGTCTTCAAGCTCTTCGCCCCCACCGAGGACCCGGCGACCAGGCTGATGGTCTACGAGTTCGGCTTCACCTGCGACGGGGTCAGCTACTTCCTGGCCGGCAGGAAGTGGCTCCGCAACGACTGGTACCTGGATCTCTGGCCGGACACCACCACCCTCTTTGTCACCCTGTACGAGGGCGAAGACGCCGGTGGCCGGGTGCTGGGCAAGGGCAAGGTCCGGCTCTCTCTTTTCGGCCTGTTCCGTTTGGTGACGACCTTCACCGCCCTGAACAGTGCCACCGCCTCCGGGCGCAGGCGCACCCTGTGCCGGTTTCTCGGTTTTTTCGCGGCCAATATCGTGGCCATCTACCTGCCGTTTCTCCGCAGGAAAACGAACGGACAGGGTTCCTGAATTTGGCCCATCCCGCCGGAGACGGACGGAATTCCTCCGAATTGTTCCCCCTGCTCAGAACGTGTACTGCATGGTCAGGGAGAAGAGGTGGGAGTAGTGCTCGATGCTGGCCGCATCGCCGGAGATGAAGTACTGCTCGCCGGTGACCTGGTCGGTGATGGTGGTCTCTCCCTTCATCTCGTAGTACTTCTGGTAGTGGTAGTTGAACAGCAGGGCAAGCTGGCTGGTGAAGTGGTAGCCGCCGTTGAGGTCGACACCGATCATGGAGCCGTTGTCAAAGTCTTCTTCGAAGACCAGGTTGCGCAGGTGGTGCTGGTCCTTGTCCCCTGCCTGTACAAACGGCGAGGCGATGAACCGGCCGCTCAGGGTGACGTTGGTCAGCTCGGCATTGAAGCCGATACCCAGGTAGGGGACATGGTACCACTGTTCATAGGTGATACCGGTCTCGTTGTCGGGCAGGGTGCCGATGGTGTCCCGCAGGTAGTAGGTTGAATAGATATAGGTGCCGCCCGTGGCCTCCCATTCCCACTTGTCGTACTTGTAGCCGGCAAAGAGGCTGAACTCCGTTCCCTCGAGCGCAAACACCGGGAACTCGACATTGATGTCGTACATGTAGCCCGTGTTGAGATCCACGTCCGTGGTATAGGAACGGTGGGTCCAGTCCAGTCCCTCGACAAACCAGTCGTAATCGACCATGTCGCCGTCACCGTCATTGATCTTGAGCCAGATGTCCATGTTGAGCTTTGCCCAGGAAACGGGCTGGATGGAGAGGCCGCCGCCCAGCATGAAGATGTCGGAAAGATCCCAGTTCAACTGGCTGATCTTCCGGCCGCTGTCCGGATCGTAGACATTCTCGTAGGACTGGCCGGTCAGGTAGCCCGCGCCCAGGCGGCCGGTGATGACAATGGGATGATGGATGTTCAACGTTGTTGTGCCCTGCACGCTCGTCTGCGGCGAGGCGGCATGGCCGCTGTTCGCAAACGCAAGGACAAGAGCGGCAGCTCCGGCCATGCTCAGGGCAAGCCTGTCCCGGGTTCTTGCACTCTTCTTCATTCTCCCTCCTTTTTCAGACCTGTGCACCGTTTCAGGCCCGTGCGCGGCGTCTTTCCGTGTGCCCCGGTCGTGCACGGCAGCACCCGGCCGCCATGGTCCATCGCCGGGGGTGGGCGTGATCGTGCCTGGCCGCAGGAGCCCTGGCCGTTTCACCTGCCGCCCTCGCGCTGCCGGTTCCCATAACCGGCAGAAAAAAGGCCTTTTTATTGGTGTATCTTCCCGGGCGCCTCATGTCAATGAAGAAGTGCCACGCCGTGCGGTCCGTTGCTTCTCCGGGCCGCGGGCGCGGGAGACGGCCGCGGCCCCGGTTATGCATGGAGAAGTTGCTCGTTGAGACGTTCCGCCTGCAGGCAGAAGGCCTCCAGGCGTGCCTCGGTGATGTGGGAGAAGGCATTGCCGTCCGTCTCGATGGCCAGGAACGGCAGCTTCCGTTCCTGGGCCATCAGGTTGGCCAGCCCCTGGTTGTCCCTGCCATTGATCAGCTTTCTCTTTTCCCGGCTGGTGAATTTTTCGTTGAGTATGGACTCGGCCACCCGGCTTGGCATGCAGCCGAAGGGGCCGATGGAGATGATGCCGCAGGCAGGCTCCAGGATCTCGTGCAGGGCAGAGCCCACGGTCAGGATGGCCTCGCAGGTGAGGTTTGGCGAGATGAACCTGCTTCCCGCCGCAATGGCCTTTTCCACGCCATGGTCGTCATCGCAGTGAAAGAGGCCGCAGGGGGCCAGTCGTTGCCTGATCTTCCTGTCAAAGTATGTCTTGACCTGGTGCCGGACCCGGAAACCAAGGGTGACCTCTCCCTCGATTCCCTCCCTGATCAGCCAGTCCACGTACTTGAGCCACTCGCTGTTGGGGGCGGTGCGGACACTGAAGCCGCGGGCGGCCAACCGTTCAATCAGCCTCTGCAGGGCAATGGGATCATGGCGGACATAGATCTCGCCGATGAGCGAGATCTTGGGGATCTCGTGATAGGGCCTCTCGAGTTCGATGGTGGCAAGGGCCCGCGCGCTCCTGCTCAGTTGCCGGGCAATGGTTGACCAGCCCCTGTCGATGGTGGCGTGGATGGCCTGGAATTCCCTGTCCAGGAGGGCAAGACCCTGCTCCCGGTCCCTGGCGGCGGCCATGATCGTTGCCCGGATTTCCTCCAGGATATCGCCGATGACAATGGCCCGCCAGGCCGCCAGGGTAAAGCGGTCGCCCAGGCCACCGTAACTGTTGGTGGAGGAGAGGGAGAGGACCGCCACATCCGGTATCCGGTGCTTGGCAAGGATCCTTTTGGAAAAGACGTGATACTGCCCGAAGCGGCAAGGGCCGTCGGCGCTGGCCATGAAAAAGGCCGTGACCTCTCCCGAAGGACGATGCTGAAGATAGTGCAAAAGCGAGCCCACTGTGATCTGGAGCGGGAGACACTCCTTGCAGGTGGAGTTGCCGCGTCCCAGCTTCAGGACCTCTTCGTCGGCCGGCGGCAGGGCCTCGGCCCGGATACCGGCCTTGGCAAAGGCCCTGGCCAGCAGGGGGGTGCCATAATGTCCCATGGCCGGCAGGATCAGCTTGACCCGCTCATCGGCAAGGGGTAGCCAGTGCCCGGCCGATGTCACCACGCCGGCCTTGCCGCCCCGCATCTCGATAAGGGCTGGTCGGAAACCGCCTGCCTCTTTCTGGGGAGCAGGTTTTCTGCTTGCCTGCCGATAATTACCGACAATGTCAAGAAATGCCTCGATCCTGGTCTCGATGCCGGCGTCTGCGGTGTGGCTGTCAAGCTCGAGGAAGAGCGAGGGCTTGCGTTGCATGATGTCACGGAAGTAGCCGATGATGAAGGAGTCCGGGCCGCAGGAGAAGTTGGTAATATAGGTGGCGAAGAGGTTCGGGTTTTTTTTGACGTAGTGGGCTGCCTTGAGGATCATCCGTCCCATGGCCCAGTACATGTTGTGATCGTCCTCCAGTTCTTCGTTGCCATAGGGCAGCATGTCAAAGGGGATGACCAGGTTGCCGCGGGAGGCGAACTTGGCAGGGATTCCCTTGTTGGCCTCGCCGGTAAAACTGTTGTACGGCCGCCCGAACAGCACCACGGCCGGCCTTTCAGGGTCTTCCCCCAGCGTTGCCAGGGCCTCCCTGCCAAGGTGCCGGATATCGGCATGAAAGCTCTCCTGTGCCGCCATGGCCTCCTTGAGGGCCCCCTCCACCCTGGCCGGATCCACACCCATCCGCCTGGCCACCTCCTGAAAGGCCGGCAGGTTGGCCATCACGCCCCTGGCAAAATCAAGGGTGGGCGAGAGGGTCTGAGCAGTGGCAAGGCCGGGAAAGGTGGAGCGGAGGTAAAAGGGTTCGCCCTGGACCAGGACGCAGGCACAGGAGGTATCCGTGCCGCTGTCGGTGTCAATGCCTTTCAGGTGCGGCAGGAAGTAAAAATCCGGCCGTTGCTTGAGCAGGGTGATCGCATAGCCGTGGGCCAGTTCCACCGGGTAGCAGAAGGCTGCCCGCTGCTGGTTGATGCCTTCCGGGTCGGGCACGTCGGGGAGCACCAGGCGAAAGCCGAGCTCGGCAAAAAAACGGTTGTAAAAGGGAAAATAGGTGTTGACCAGGAAGGAGCGGTTCATGCCCACGGTCGGCCGTGCATCGTCGGGGTTGGCCGCGGCCAGGTCACGGAATACCCGCCGTTCGCGCTTGGCCACCAGGTCAAGCGCGCCCCGGTCGATTTTCCGCTTGTGGATGATGTTGTCATACCGGTTGCAGATGCCGCCAAAGGGGTAGACCTTGTCGTTGATCTCGATGCGGAAGATCTTGCACTTGCGGTCGCACTCCTTGCCGCCGCCACAGGTGAAGGGCTGGCCGTACCTGACCTCGCGGTCAATGAGGTCCTGCAGGTCAAACTCCTGCGGCTCCAGTAGTCCCTGCTCCAGCCGGTGTTCCACCTCGAGGGCCACGCCAAAGGCGCCCATGAGCCCCGGTTCCGGCGGGACCACCATCTCCTTGCCGGTCAGGGCGGCCATGGCCGCCGGAATGGCCTTGTTGTAGCAGACTCCGCCCTGGATAAAGACCTTGTTACCCACCGGCCGGTTGCCCTTCACCCGGTTGGTGTAGTTCATGCAGATCGAGTAGACCAGGCCGGCAATGATATCGGGCAGGGGGATATTCTCCTGGACCGCGCCCTTGATGTCCGAGCTGATAAAGGCGGCGCATTGATCGCTGAAGTTGGCCGGGTTGGCGGCCTGGTAGGCGGTCTGGCCGATCTCGGTGACATCCAGGCCCAGGCTTTCCTTGGCCGCCTCCTCGAGAAAGGAGCCGGTGCCGGCGCTGCAGGCCTCGTTCATGGCATAGTCGCTTGGCACGCCGTTGGTGATGTAGGTGTACTTGGCGTCCTGGCCGCCGATCTCAAAGATGGTGTCCACCTCGGGATCAAAGTAGACTGCGGCCGTGGCATGGGCAATGATCTCGTTGATGACACCGTCGGTCATGGCGTGCAGGCCGGCGATCTGGCGGCCGGAGCCCGTGACGCCCAGCCCCTCGATGGAGACCGGTACGTCCAGTTGCGCGGCCAGGCTCCGGTAGACCTCGCGAGAGGCCCTGACCGGGTCGCCATTGGTCCGCAGGTATTCGGAGGCCAGGATCGCCTTGTCCCGTCGCCGCATGATGACGCCTTTCGTGGTGGTCGAGCCCACGTCCATGCCGAGTATGGTCCGGTCGCCGGCAACGGCGGTGGCCGGTGGCTGTTCCTTGAAGTGTACCTTGTCCGTGAACTGGCTCAGCGGCTTGAGAAAGGAAATGGTTGAGGAGTGCTCGTGAAATATCTGCCCGAGGCCGGGGAAGGGGACGGTCTCGTGGTCCAGGGCCCATATCGCCGCGCCCAGCGCCTCAAACCATGCGGCCTCCCCGGGGATGAAGACATCGCCGATCTCTTCCCTGAGATAGTGCACCATGGAGGCGTTCTGCGTACAGCCACCGACCAGCATGACCGAGGTCTTGGGGAGTTTTTTGAGCAGCTCGACGATCTTGCCGGCCATCATGGAGGAGAGGCCGGCAATGACCTCTGCCTTGGGAACCCCCTTGTTGAGGGCATGGGTGCAGTCGCTCTTGCAGAAGACCGAGCAGCGGCCCGAGAGCTTGTAGATGGAGGCTGGCCGTTTTTGGCGGCTTGCCTCTTCCAGGTCGATCCCCATGCGGCCCAGTTGCTGCAGGAAGAATTCGCCCGTACCAGAGGCGCACTTGTTGCCGGTATGGATATTTTCGATCCTGCCGTTTTTATCCAGGTGGTAGGCCATGAAGGTTTCACCGCCGACACTGATGATGACCCGATAGGGATTGTCCGGCGGCAGGATATGACCATAGGCCAGCTCCACGGCCTCTGGCTCGGAGATGGAGGAGAGGGAAAGCAGCTTCCTGAACTTGCGGCCCGTCACCCCGATCTTCAGGTCGTCAAGGCCGTCTACCTGGGCAAGCATTGCTCCCAGGCAGCGCCTGGGATTACCTTCATGGGATTGATTCCTGGACCAGAGGACCTCGATTTTCTGTTCGGTTTTCCGCAGGCGAACAAGGCTTATTGAAGAAGCCCCTAAACAGATTCCCAATGATTCCAAAGCAGATACCTCGTTGCTGTGATTATTCGCTCCAGAAGGCCATTATCCCGTACCTGTCCGGGACCTGAAAACGGCCAACTCCGGGAAGAACGGGTGCGATAATTCCGGCCGGGTGGCTCATCCGGCTTTGCCGGGGCAGCAAGTGACTAACGGTTTCGGCAAAATGCCGAAGCCTCCGATCCCGTGTACTCTTCAACGTTACGAGAAAGGAGGCTTCAACGAACAACCTTAACAGACTAAGCCACTCAAGGGGGGAATGCAAGTGCATTGTAGATCGGATTTCGAAGGGCCCGGGAAAATCGGCCCGTGCTT